>DASSMT010000428.1:0-28663 GCA_035688655.1 Polyangiaceae bacterium
ACTTCACCGGCTCGGGTGCGGGAAACACGTCGGTCCAGAGCGCTTCTTCTTCGAACAAGGCGGCAGCCGAAGCGAGAGCGCGGCGCTCGCGGTCCTCGCGCAAGGCTTTGATCGTCAAAGCCGCGGTAACGAGCGTCGGGAGCGTGACGCTGAGTGAGCCGTAGACTCGAGTCAGCCAACCGCCGAGGGCCGCACTGAACATGAACACGAGGAAAACGCGTGCCACGGGCGCTCGCCGTGAACGCGTCGGAGCCTCGGTCAACAGCGGTCGGGTCAGCTTGCCCACCAGCTGATCGACGATCTCGATCACGGCTTGCGTCAGGTTGCCCGTCATGACCGTGGTGGGGCACGAGCCAGTCAGCGACTCACGCATCAGCGCGCTTTGAAAGCCCATGGCGGCAACGGCGAAGCCTCCGCGCAAGATCACCGGCAGCTGGGCGCCCGGCAACAGCCAGGGCAGCGCGTCACTCACGCTGAACAGCGCGAGAGCGAGCGTGACCAGGGCCAAGAGCCCCGCGCGCGCTTGGAGTCCGTGATGCCGAAAAACGCGCGCAACCAGGGTTGCCAGCGCGACCGCGCCCACGAATACGGGGAATGACCACAGATGAGTGTGCGCGGCGAAGTGACCCGAAGAGATTGCGATCACGTCCGCCACCAGCTCACCGGTGAGGTGCGCGGGAAACAGACCGAGCAAAGACGCGAAGCCCGCGGCATCTACATAGCCGGCGACGGCGCTGAGCAAAGTCGAATGCCAGTGCAGGTTCACGCTGGGCATGGTGCCGCCGCTGGCACCTTCGGACCGGGGTCGGGAAGCAGGGCTGAGCTCCGTGACGGTGGCAACGCGTGCGTCGTCGTGCGCGGCTGGGTGACGGATATCGCCCACTGCTTTGCGGATCGAACCCACGGTGCCTCCCTTATCTACCTCTAGAGTTACCGAGGCATTGCTGCAACGTGTTCTTGCGATGAACCCGCTGATTTTTGTCGCGTCCACTCCGCATAGCGCGACGGGGGACTGGCGCTTTTCGTCGACCGGCTAGCTGAGCGCCACGCCGATCGCGGCGCGGATCTGACCGAGTTCGCGGCTGACCATGAAGCGCAGTAGGTCTGCGCGTCTCTCATCCGCGCGAGTCAGAAAGCGACGCGGGAAGCGCTGGTCGAGCGAAAGGGTGAGCTGAAGATTGCCACTTGCCACCAGCGCCACGCGGCCGGAGACGAATTCCGCCGCCCGGATGAAGGCGTTGGCGCGCGCCGCCACCTCGCGCACCGGGTAGACCTGCGCGGCCGCCTCGAGCGCGGCTAGGCCGGGGCCGCGCACTTCGCGTTTCAAGCCGCTCGCCAAGCGCTTGGCATCGTCGTCGATCGCGCGTAGCCCGATCGCCCCGCCCACGGCGAGTGCCGCCGACAGCAGCTGAGACAACTCGGACCCGTTCGGGAAGTAGCACAGCGCTGATTGCTCTGGCCGCGCAAACGACAGCTCGCGAGCCCACACACAGACCAACTCTTGCAAGCTGTAACCCGTGCCGAGCGCGCGGCCACAGGTGAGCAATGGGTGGTCAGGCCCGGGCACCAGTCCGAGTGAGTCCATGCCTTCTGGCACGAGGTAGAGCTCGGTCGCAGGCACGCACAGCAAACGCGAAGTCCAGTGCAGCGTCTTGGCCAGCGTGGTCGTGCTGCGCTCCGGATCTTGACGCGTTTCCTCGGACAGCATTGGTTCGCGCCGTAGGCGCCGCGCATGCTGAAAGCCGACGCGGGCGAGCGCAGGCGCGAGCGCGCGTAAGATCGCCTCGGTCTGCGGATCGCTACAGCCGACGCTGAGCCGCTCGTGCCAATCGGTGTACGAGAGAGCACCGCGCACCGCTTGCAGCCCATCGGGACGGTGATTGGCTGCCAGCAACGCTTCGTGGAGGTCGGCCTCACCGAGGGCTTCGAGGCACTCCGACACGCGATAAATGCCGTCGCGATCCGAGACGCGCTCGAACTCGGCCAGCAAGCGACGACAGTGCTCGCCTGCACTCGTCGCAGGCTGTGCGGGCGCGGGGGACGCGGGCACGGCCTGGGTCGCGACGTTGGGCGGCGCCGACTTGCCGATCGGCGGCGGTGGCGGAGGCGCCTTGCGTGACTTGGACTTGGCGGTGCGTTGCTGGCGCTCTTTGCGCGCGGAGGCGCGCGGCGCGGTCAGCTCGTCTTGCTCTTCGTAGTGCAACGCTGCAGGCGGAGTACTCGCAGGGCGCGCATTCGATTCCGGGAGAGTCGGCGGCACCGCTGGCGCAACACTGGGAGCAACATTGAGCGGCGGCGCCGGGGGCGGGACACTCGGAGCGAGAGCCGGCCCACGCGGTACGGGCGGCGGGACGCTCGGAGCAATACTCTGCGCACGCTGCGGCGGTGGTGGCGGGACACTGGGCGACGCGACGTGCGTCGTCCGTGGCGGTGGAGGCGGGACGCTCGGCGCGACCGCTGGCACGCGCGGCAGCGGCGGCGGAACGCTCGGCGCGGCAGCCCGCGATACGGGCGGCGGAGGCGGCGCGACACTCGGCAGCCGCGGCACCGGTGGCGGAGGCGGCGCGACACTCGGCAGCCGCGGCACCGGTGGCGGCGGCGGCGCAGCGTTCGGCGGGGGAAAGCTCGGCGGACGCGCTGCCGGCGGCGGGAAACTCGGCGGACGCGCACCTTGCGGGGGAAAGCTCGGCGGAGGAAATACCGGGATTCCCGATCCAGGTGGCGGCGGGAAGCTCGGCGGACGCACGCTCGGCGGACGAACCGTGAGCGGACGTGCGGGCGGCACCACCTCGAAGTCGCGCTGGCCGAGGAAGCAACCCGCAGCAGGGATGTCCGCAAACATCACCTCTTCGGATTGCATGGCGCGAAACAGAGTCTCGGGCGTCGCCGCGCGCTCGCTGCCGGTCTGAGTATCCAGGATCATTTGCAGCAGCCCGGTGAAGGGCGGCGGCCCCTCGGCCACGCGCTGATCCGGCGAGCGCGCAGCGATCATGCTCGTCACCGTGGAGTCTCCGTGGCTCAGCGCGCGACCCATCGCTCGCACCGCGTCCAGTGGTTCGCCGGTCGAGCCCTCGGCCAGCGTCGTGTCGAGCACGACCAATGACACGTCCGCGGACTCCTCCGCCAAGCGACGCAAGCGCGCCAGCGTGAACGACGAAAGCTTGGGCCCGTCGAGCAACAAGGCCGGGCCATGCTCCTTCGAGTGCAGCGCGTAACCCCAGAAGTAGAAGATCAGCGCTTCGGGTCGCTCGCCGAGCCCTGCGATCAACGCCTCCATCGCGTCGGCGAGTCCTCGCTGCGCGGGAAATGCGTGCACGGCAAAGCCAGCGTCAGCCTCGGCCAGTCGGCTACCGAACAGCTCGACGTCCAGCTCCGCGTTGGGGATCGGGGAGACTTGACCGTTCTCCTCGTATGAAGAGGCTGCGACGATGGCGAGGCGCATGACCGGGCGAGCTACTCAGTACACCTCAAGTGCCTGCACCAAGCCATCGCGCAAACCGGGGTCCACGTAAAAACCTGGGCGCGGCGCGGATTTTTCCGCCGAGATTCAAGCGCAACCCGACTTAAAGGTCGGGAGTGCGAGCCTCAGGGGCCGGCGCGCGCCCGCATGACGCCCGCACGCCTCCCCCACGGAGCGGTTACAGCGCTCTTTATGGCCCGCTTTACACCCACCGGGTTGACTCAGGCGCTGCGATTGACCCGGCCGGCGTTCGCGGGGCGCTTGACCACGCGCAGCTTGCCGCTCTTGCCGCCACCGCAGAAAAAGCGGCCCTTACCGTCGGCTTCCAGCCCCGAGACCACAACCCCCACCGGCAGCTCGAACTGCTCCAGCACTTCACTGGTCTTGCGATCGACGCGCCGGATCTCGCTGCGATCGTCGTCCTGAGTCGCGTGCCACAGCTCGCCATCGCAAAAACTGACGCCGGTCACGAAGCGGTCGGACACGATTTCACCGAGCACCCTGCCGGTCTCGGGATCGAGCTCGAGGATTTTTCGATCTGCGAACAGCCCAACCCAGAGCGAGCCTTCGGCCCAAGCCATGCCGGACGCGCCCACGAGCGCGGGCGTGGGCAGCGTGGCGACGATACGGCCGCTCTGTGGATCGATCTTTTTGATGCGACCTTCGAAGAGCTGATAAAAAAATTGACCGTCGAAGGCGGTGCCCGCGTCGCACGCCACTTCGAGCGCACGGGTGGGCTGCCCGCTCTGCGGGTCGAGAGCTTGCAACTTGTCGCCACTCGCAAACCACACCTGCTCGCCGTCGAAGGTGACGCCGTGGACGCGCCCGTTTTCGGCAAAGGGCCCAAACTCGCGTTCGATTTCCAGATCGCTGCGGCTCATCTTGCAAGCCTAGAGCAGCGCTCGTGCGGCGGGGAGTAACAACGGTGTCGCGAATTGTCGCGGCGGCGCCAAAAGCCAGCGTTTGGCGCGTCCGCGACCGGTTGCCCGCGCGCGGCCCGCGGCCTCCAGCGAGAGCAAACTGCGCTGGACCGTGCGCTGGTTGACGCCGAGCGCGCTCGCCAGCGCGGAGCTCGACCAGGCTTCGCCGTCGGCGAGGAGCGACAGCACCTGGGAGTGCTCACTCTCGGACACCGGTAAGAGCACGCGCACTTCGCGCTCGCCGAGCGGATCGAGGCGAAAGCCCGCGGGCGTCGCCGCGATCGTCAGAAGCTCGCGCAACAGCCGGCGCAGGCGTGCGATTTCGACGCGTAGCCGTGCGCGATGCGAGTCGTTGCCGCGCGTCACCGCGAACACCCGCGAAAGCAACTCGCGCCGCGTCACTTCGCTCGGCCAAGCCTCCGCGAGCACGCGCACGAGCCCGAACAGCACCGCGCGCCCAGAAAGCGCCACGCGCAACTTGCCGGCGCGCACCGAGGACTCGCGCGCGTCGATCACGAGCCCGCGCGGAGAGCGCTGGATGCGCTCGACTTGCGTCAGATCGAGCGTCGTCTCACTGCCGGCCTCGACCAAGCGACCCGCGGGCGCTTCGAGCAAAGCAGCTGCGCTCTCGACTTCTCGGCTGATGGCCGAAATGCGCGCTTCACGTGCGGCGCGTTCGGCCTCGACCAGCGCGGCGCGCGCCCGAGCGGCGTTCGCTGTGCGCACGTGCAGCTCCACCCAGGCCAGCTGAATTTCGGCGCGCAGCGCGGCCGAGGTGCGGCTCGTATCGAGTCCGCGCAGCGCGCGCTCGGCCTCGGGCAGCGACCCGCGCAAGAGCAACACGCGGGCAGCGAGGCAATCGGCGTGGCGGGCGTTGTTGGGATCGCCGAGCTCTTGCAGCTCTTGGCTGACTCGAGCAAGCACCCGATCGACGCCACGCAAATCGCGCGAAGCGAGAGCAATTTCCGCGTCGGCCAGGAGACAGCGCGCACGCCCGAGTGGCGCGCCCGAACCGAATGCCCGGGCCGCCCGCTGGAGCAGCTCGCGCGCGCGCTCACGCTTGCCCAAGCGCGCCAGCGCGACCCCGCGCAACGCCAGCCCCGAGGCGTCATCGCGCAGCGCGACCCGCTTCAATGCGCCGAGCACATCGCCCGTGTCGAGCGCGTGCGCAGCAGCGGCCAGCAAGGGATCCACGAGCACGACTTTGCCGCTGCCGACCTGCGCTGTCCATGGCCGGCGACAATCCCGACACGCTTGTCACTCCCCGTGAACGCGCGCCGCACACTACTGCTTCGAGCATGACCTCGCAGCCCCGCCCACTGGTGAGACGCGCCGGACGCGCCCTGTTCGGCTCTTGGCTCAGCGCCTTGCTCGCGTGTTTTGCGGTCGTCGTGCCCAAGTGCCCGCTGTGCGCTGCCGCCTACTTGTGCCTGTTCGGCATCAGTGCCAGCAGCGCTCGGGCCGTGGTCGCTCTCGGTCTGCCCTTGTGCCTGACGCTGATCGCCGGCTCGACGCTGGCCACCGCCTTGTTCGTTGCGCGCAGGAGTCGACTCGGCGTCTGCCACGGCGATCGCGCGCAGAGCGCAGCCGGTGCCGCTGAACCGGAAGCCGCGCGAGCTTGCTGCGCGGGCCCGGCGCACTCAGCGCGAGCCGGCCGTGGGCATCGGGTACACGCGCTCCCGCGGCACCAGTAGCTCGGAAAGCGGGCGATTGCGCTGGTCGGCGACCAGCGCCGAGATGTCTTCGATCGAATGAATCCAGTGCGTCGCGAATTGATTCAGAGCTTTGCCGCGGATCCCGAGTTGAATCGCGCGCCGCTCGAGCGGAGCCCCCGAGGGATCGTGATCGGGATCCCACTGCAAGCGCACGGAGGCCGCGTCGCCCGCGCTCCGCCACTCGGCCTCGCTCGCGAAACGCTTGGGGTCGAAGCTGGTCGGCACTCCCGCCAAGATCACGGCATCGAACGCCGCGCGCTGCATGCGGATCGCCAGCGTGACCTCTTGCCCCTCTTTGGTGCCCCAGCCGGAGCGAAACATCATCCACAAGAAATTCGGCTTGATCCAGCTCATGCGCGTGAAGGAAAAGCCGGGTCCGAAGCGGCCGTGTTTGGCGGCGTACAAGCCGATATCGAGCGCGTACGCTTGATACACGACCACCGTCTCGTCATCGAATTGCGCGAGGATATGCCGACCCGCCGCGGGCCAATGCGCTTGCTGGGCCAGATACGGTTCCAGCTCGAGGGTCATGGGCGACCGCCGATCCGCGCGGCACAACATGCCGTACCTTTCCGCATGGCGTCCTGTCCGTCAAACAGCGGATTGTCGACTATGCGCCGCAGCTAATTCAGGCTCAGCCCGCGGTTTCGGAAGCTTTGCCGAAACGTGAGCGCGCTCACAACCGGCTGGCGTAGGCGGTCTTCATCGCATCGTACAGCGCGAGATCGGCAGTAGCGGTGTAGCGATTGCCCGAAGCGGTGAACAGCACGTGACCCGTGTTCCAATCGCCTTGCTGCGTCGGCTCCCAATTGAACGTGCCTGCGCCTTGCATGCCCGGAAGCCCGAACACGACGTCGTTGATCTCGCGCTGCATCGGCCCGTATTCGGCGGCCACGAAGCGCAGCTTGGGAAACTGTTTGGCCAGCGCCGCGAACGTCTTGGTCCAGCCGTCCTGTGTCTTCGCGCTGCTGCTCGGGTCGCCTTGGTACGCTTGATAACAAGACTCACCGAACACATCGAACACCACGCCTTGCTTCTGCGCGTTTTCGATGAAGCTCGCGCTCGCGCTCGCGGCAGCGCCCGTGTAGCCGCCCTTGTCGCCGCCGCGATCGATGTGGAGCATGATCTGAATCCCGGTATCGACGTCTTTCACGCCCTTCACGCCCGCTTTCAGCAACGAGCCGAGGTTCGCCCAGTTGGAGATCGCGCCCGTGACCGAGTTGCTGCCCGTGGGCTGCCCGTCACCGTCGCACACGTGCAGCAGCATACCCGGCGTGATCTCATTGCCGATTTGCACCATGTCGGGCCGCGCGCCGCCGGCGATCAGCTGGGTAATCGCATCCGTGGTGTACGCCTGCAGCGCGCTCGACAGGTCGGCGATGGTCTTGTGCTTCTGCCACGCGACTGGCACGCATTGCTTGCCCGGATCCGCCCAATTGTCGCTGTAGTGAAAGTCCAGCAAGAAGCCCAGACCGGCGGCCTTGATGCGCTTGCCGAAGGCGATCGTGTGCGCGAGATCGGCGTAGCCGTTCTGCTTGTCGTAGCCGTCCGTGGCCTTGGGATCGACGAACGTGCGCAAGCGAATGTAGTTGAACCCGTGCGCCTTCAGCAGCTCGAAGATGTCGCGCTGCGTGCCATCGCTGTAGCTCGCACCACGAGCTTCCGCCGCTTGCACCCAAGTGATGTCCGCGCCGATCATGAAGCGATCGAGCGGCACCGCGGGCGCACCCGCGCTGCTCACCGCGCCCGCTTGCCCGCCGCCGAGTCCGCCTGCGCTCGCCCCGCCATTGTGCGCGCCGCCCGCTGTCTGCCCAGCGCCGCCGACGGACGAGCCAGCCGCACCAGCGCCCGCGGACACCGCAGAAGCGCCCGCCTGTGCCGAGCTGCCGCCGAGCCCACTCCCCAGCTGACCTGCAGCGGATTGGCCAGCGCTGGCAACCGGCGCACTGCCCGCACCACCCGCCGCCAGCCCCGCGCTGCCGGCTGGCTCGGAGTGCCATTGCGAGTCACTGCTCGAGCAGCCCCAGAACGCGAGCACTGCGAGCGCAGTCAGGCTGCCGCAGTGGGCGGCGGTACGAAATGCGTATCTTGCTGGCACTTCCGACAAAGGGTGCACACTTGCGCCGCCTTGTCGAACAAAGTGTGGGGGAGATTTTTTGATGGTCACACGCGCCGGCGCTGAACGGCGCAGCCTTCGGCGGCACGGACGATGAGAGTGGCATTTTCTTCTCGCGGCTACTGCTTCAGCAGTAAGTCAGCCTGCTTGAACGTGGCCGACAGCGGCCGCACACCGAAGGCCAGTGTCGCTTTCACCAACGTGGGGCCACCCGTGGCGAGCGATGCGGCGCATTGCATCCTCGCCCGTCCGCGGCTCGAGTGGCTCGCCCCATGTTCGATGTCCAGCCAGCCGAGCTTGAGCGCGAAGTGGTCGAGCGAGTCGCAATTCGCGGTTGCGACCGTGCGCCCCGCTTGCGAGAGCTCGATGCGATAGCCCAGGGTCGCCGGGCCCTCGTAGGCAAGATCGAGATCGGTCCAAAACGTGACCCGACCCGCGGCGAGCGGCAGTGTGGTGCTCTTCGTTCCCTCGCCGGAGAAGGGCACGCTGCCGACTTTTCTGCCACAAGCTGTCAGTGCTAGGGCTGCGAGAAGCAACGCCAAGCATCGGCCACGCGTGCTCACCAGAACTGCTCCAAGCACGCGCCCACGGTGAAAGCGGGGAGGGAAAATTTAGCGCAGAATTCCGGATCGCCATCATGATCCGCATCGCGCACGCCCATGCTGCCACTCACGCCCTTCGAAAGGCCCTGACCGTAAGTCACGCTGCCCGCGGGCGTATCGACGGTGGCTTCGTAGCCGATCAACTCCGCGCTCGCGCCGATATTTCCACCGATACCGCCGTCGTCATTGTTCTCTCCCTTGTTGATCCGCAGAGCGCCGGCCTCGCCTGTCACCGAAATCCCGAAGCCGTGCCCCGACAAGCTCGACGTTCGGCGCAGGGCAGTCACTTGCAAGTCGGCGTCCGGTCCGGACTGCGCGTGAATCGTCCCGACTTCCAGCGTCGTTTTGAACGGGCCAGCTTCGACCTGCACATTCAGAGCGCTGGCGCGATACGAGCTTCCACCCGGAACCGCCGCGGTGCTCGACGTCAGCGCGGAATACGAAATGACGGGCAGAATGCTGCTCGCTGCCGGCTTGGTTGAGGGCGCTGGCGGCGAAAAGCGCGCGACCAAGCTGTGCGTGCCCGCGCTGGACGCGCTGCTCTGCGCGGGCTCGGCCGTGCAGGCGAGCGGCTCGGGAAGTTTGGGGGGCGGCGCGTCGAGCGCAGAGTCATCGACGTGGCAGTCGAGCGTGTCCTTCGAAGCAATTGATGTAATAGGCTCAGGCATGGGTTACCTCCGTTGTTGAGCGCTCATCGGTCCGCGCGCACAGCAGTTGCGCGCAGCTCACGATTTCGTTCGCCTGCGCCTGCGCACCGCGGATGGAACGTTCCGCTGTGGCGGCTCGGTCGATGCGCTTTCGCGCGGGATCCGAGTGCATTCGGCTGGCCCGCGTCGGCTCTTTTCTCGATACTTCGCGGAGCAGCCATGAAGCGTTTGCTCCCTTCTCTCGGGCTCGTGCTCGGCCTCGGCGCCGCGAGCTGTGGCGGTTCCAGCGGCCCGGCGGACGGCAGCGGCGGGGCCCCGAGCTCAGCGGTGACGGGCGGCGCCGCCGGTGCTGTCGCAGTTGCTTTCGCGGGGCAGCCTGCCAGCGCGGCCAGTGGTTCCGGCGGCGCGCCGCCGCTTGCCGCGGCCGGGAGTGAAGCGGTCGCAGGCAGTGCACCCAGCGGCGGAGCGAGCGGCGCGGGGACACACAGCGGCGGAGCGAGCGGCGCGGGGATGCACAGCGCTGGTTCGAGCAGCGGCGGCGCGCGCAGCACGGGCGGCGCTTCTGGCAGCAGCGGCGGCAGCACGGGCTCTGCTGGAGGCTCGGCGATCGTCGCACCGAGCGGCTACAAGCTGGTTTGGCACGACGAGTTCGACACCGACGGCCCGCCCGACCCGGCCACGTACAGCTTCGAAAAAGGCTTCCAGCGCAACGAAGAAGCGCAGTGGTATCAGAGCGCCAACGCAACGGTTCAAGGCGGCCTGCTCGTGATCGAAGCACGCAAAGAGACCGTGCAGAACCCCAACTACACGGGCAGCGGCGATTGGAAGACCACGCGCAAGACCGCCGAGTACACGTCCTCGAGCCTCAGCACGAGCGGGCACCAGAGTTTTCAGTACGGACACTTCGAGATGCGTGCGCGCATACCGACCGAGGCCGGCATGTGGCCCGCCTGGTGGACGCTCGGCGTGAGCGGCGAGTGGCCCGCGAACGGTGAGATCGACATCATGGAGTTCTACCAGTCGAAGCTGCTCGCCAACGTGGCGTGCGGAACCGACACGCGCTGGCAAGCGAAATGGGACTCGTCGACCAAATCGCTTTCTTCGCTGGGCGCCAATTGGGCGTCGGAGTTTCACGTCTGGACGATGGATTGGGACGACCAAAACATCGTGCTCTCCGTCGATGGCCAGCAGCTGAACACGAGCGCGCTTTCGAGCATGCTGAACGCGGATGGCAAGAGCCCCTTCAAACAGAAAGCCTACATGATCGTCAATCTGGCGATCGGCGGTCAGAATGGCGGCGATCCGTCCAAGACCAGCTTTCCCAAGCGCTACGAGATCGACTACCTGCGCGTGTTTCAGAAACAGTGACGCCGAGCGAGCCCGCGCGGGGGTGAAACCACGGCGCTCCGCCGTGCCGCGAGTGCCCGCCGAGGCCGCCCGGGCGCGCGGCTGAAATCCAGCGGCGCTTGGGCGCTGGCAGACAAGGCGCGCGCAATTCGGCTAATTTCGAGCGCCAGGGCGGTCAGAAACGCAGCGGACACGACCGCAACCCCACCATGCCCAGGTTGCGGCTCGAGCTCCAAGACATCTGTAAGGCGTACCCCGGGGTTCGGGCCAACGATGGCATTTGCCTGAAGGTCGAAGCCGGAGAGATCCACGCCGTGCTCGGCGAGAACGGCGCGGGCAAGTCGACCTTGATGAAGATCATCTACGGCGCGGTTCAACCCGATTCGGGTCGCGTCTTCTGGCAGGGCGAGCCCGTGCGCGTGCACAGCCCCGAGCATGCGCGGCGACTCGGCATCTCGATGGTCTTTCAACACTTCTCGTTGTTCGAGTCACTGACGGTGGCCGAAAATGTCTGGCTCGGTCTGCGCGAAAAGTCGCGGGCGCACGTCGCCACTCGCATTCGCGAGCTGTGCCAGAACTACGGCCTCGCGGTCGAGCCGGAGCGACCCGTCCACTCGCTCTCGGTCGGCGAGCGGCAACGGGTGGAGATCGTGCGCGCGCTGCTCAGCGAGCCCAAACTGTTGATCTTGGACGAACCGACCAGCGTGCTCACGCCGCAAGCCGTGAGTGAGCTATTTGCCACCTTGCGCAGGCTTGCGCGCGACGGTTGCTCGATCTTGTACATCAGTCACAAGCTCGATGAGATCCGCGCCCTGTGCGACGCCTGCACCGTGCTGCGCGCGGGCAAAGTGACGGGTGAGCTGAGAAACCCGGGACAATGCAGCAACGCCGAACTGTCTCGGCTGATGATCGGCGCCGAACCGCCGGCACTCGAGCACCGGCCGTTCCAACCGGGCGAAGTGCTGCTGGATGTCCAAGGACTGACGCGGCCAAAACCCAACGAATACGCCATGGCACTCGAGCAGCTCAGCTTCAGCGTGCGCGCGGGCGAGATCTTGGGCATTGCCGGCGTCTCGGGCAATGGTCAAGCCGAGCTACTCGCGGCGCTGTCCGGTGAGGACTCTCGCAAAGGCACGGGATCCCTGACCTTGCTCGGCATGGACATCACGCGCGCGAGCGCCGCGCGGCGACGCAAGCTCGGCCTGCATTTCGTGCCCGAAGAACGACTCGGTCGAGCGACGGTGCCGAGCCACTCGCTGGCGAACAACGCGCTGCTCACGCGCCGCGCCGCGCTGCCCCGCAGTTGGCTACTGCAAAACAAACCGCTCCAGCGCTTGGCCAAGCACGTCATCGAGCGCTTCTCGGTCAAAGCATCCGGGCCGCGCGCGGCGGCGCGCAGCCTCTCGGGCGGCAACCTGCAAAAGTACGTAGTCGGGCGCGA
Organism: Polyangiaceae bacterium; assembly: GCA_035688655.1. Taxonomy (GTDB): domain Bacteria; phylum Myxococcota_A; class Polyangia; order Polyangiales; family Polyangiaceae; genus PMG-095. The sequence continues at coordinate 12,249 of DASSMT010000428.1, forward strand.
AATCGACGCAGCCCCGCGGGTGCTGCTCGTGGCGCAACCCACCTGGGGCGTCGACGTCGGCGCGGCCGCGCAAATCCGCGCCGAGCTTCTGAAGCTGCGCGATGCCGGCTCGGCTCTGCTGCTGATCAGTGAAGAGCTCGAGGAATTGTTCGAGCTGAGCGACACGCTGCGGGTGATGGCGGGCGGACGCTTGTCACCGTCGATCGCCACGGCGGAGGCGAACCGCACGCTGATCGGCGAGTGGATGAGCGGGCTTTGGCCAGGCAACTCCGCGCGCCACGAACCGCGCGCTCCGAGCCGAGAGGGCACGCAGAACGTATCGGGAGAAACGTCTTGATCCGGCTCGAGCCGCGCAGCGAACCGTCCGCGTGGCTGACGATTGCCTCGCCGATCATAGCCTTGGGCATCACGGTGGCGCTCGGCGTCTTGTTGTTCGTGCTGCTGGGCAAAGACGCGCTCAGCTGCCTAGAGATGTTCTTCGTCGAGCCGATCAAGAATGGGCGCGCGATCGCCGAGCTATCGCTGAAGGTCACTCCGCTCTTGCTGATCGGCCTCGGACTGTCGCTGTGCTTCCGCTCGAACGTGTGGAACATCGGCGCGGAAGGACAATTCATCCTCGGCACCATCTTCGCGACTTGGGTTGCTTTGCGCGCCACGCCCGAAAGCGGCGCGGGCCGCTGGCTCGCCTTGCTGCTCGCGGGCGCGCTCGGCGGCGGGCTGTGGGCCGCTGTCACCGCGCTGCTCCGCGACCGCTGTAACGCGAGCGAGATCCTGGTCAGCTTGATGCTGGTGTACGTCGCCGAGCAGTTGCTCGGTTATCTGGTCAATGGCCCGTGGAAAGATCCCAACGGCTACAACTTCCCGCAAACCATCACTTTCTTGTCGAGTGCGCGCATCCCTCGCCTGATCGAGGGCACGCGCGCCAACATCGGCGTGCTCCTCGCGCTGGTCGGCACCGCCGCAGCGTGGTTATTCATGCACAAGAGCTACACCGGCTACCGACTCGACGTCGCGGGGCTCGCTCCGGCTGCCGCGCGCTACGCGGGCTTTTCTGCGCGCGGCGCGCTCTGGCTGCCGCTCTTGGTTTCGGGGGCACTGTCCGGCTTGGCCGGCGCGCTGGAGGTGGCCGGCCCGGACGGCCAGCTCACCACGCACGTCCCACTGGGCTACGGTTTCGCGGCCATCATCGTCGCGTTCGTCGGTCGGCTCGATCCGCTCGGAGTCACCTTCTCTTCGATATTGATGAGCATGTTCTTCATCGGCGGTGAGCTTTCGCAATCGCGCCTCGGCCTACCGAAATCGATCACGGGTGTCTTTCAAGGACTACTCTTGTTTTCACTGCTCAGTTGCGACACGTTCGTCAAAAGCAAACTGCGCTTCGCGCTGCCCGCCGCGAGCAAGCTCCCGAGCAAAGCCGCGCTCGACGAAGGGGCGAGCCAGTGAACGAGCTCTGGCTGCTGCTCGGCTCTTCGGTCGACTCGGGCACACCGCTGCTCTTGGCAGCGCTCGGCTTGATCATCAACGAGCGCTCGGGCGTGATCAACTTGGGCGCCGAAGGCTTGATGCTGATCGCCGCCATCACGGGCTTTGCGGTCGGCGTCGCCACGAAGAACGATTTCCTGGCCTTGCTCGCGGGTGCCGCGGCAGCCGCGGCCTTCGCCGCTTGCCTCGGGTTCCTGGTGATTTGGCTGAACGCCAATCAATACGCAACGGGGCTCGCCCTGTCGCTGTTCGGCAGCGGCTTTTCGGCGTTCGTCGGCATCAATTACACGCAAGAGAACCTGGCCATCGCGCACCACCATCGCCTGCTCTCCCATCACTACTTGGTGTACATCGCGGTGTTACTCACACTCGCGTTGTCGTTGTTCTTGTTCCATTCCAAAGCGGGGCTCGTGCTGCGCGCCGTGGGTGAGTCGCCCGAGTCGGCGCAAGCACTCGGCTATCCGGTGCGCTCGATCCGTTTGGCGGCGGTCGTCGCAGGCGGCGCTTTGGTCGGACTCGCGGGCGCGTTCGTCTCGGTCGTCTCCACGCCGCTGTGGGTCGAGGGCATGATCGCCGGCAAGGGCTGGATCGCGCTCGCGCTCACGACCTTCGCCACCTGGCGGCCGGCGCGCGCGCTGCTCGGCGCGTACCTGTTCGGCGGCGTGACCATGCTGCAGTTGAACCTGCAAGGCCGCGGCGTCGACCTCCCCATCGAGCTCCTCACCGCATTGCCTTACCTCGCGACCATCCTCGTGCTCGTTCTGATCTCGCGCAATCCACGTTGGATTGCCGCGAACATGCCCACCTCTTTGGGAAAACCCTTCTACCCGGGAGCTTGAAACCCATGCCTCGTCTGCTCGATCGCCCGACCCTCGCCACCCGTCCTGCGCCCGCCATCGTCCGTGTCAGTCGAGTTCCCGCTTTCGTGGCACTGTGCCTGGCGCTACCCGCGTGCAGCAAAAAACCGAGCGCCGACGCGACGCCCTCGGCCGCGCCATCGTCCGCTCCGGTCGCGGAAGCCAAAGCGGCGGACAGCAAAGCCAGCGGGCCACTGAAGGTCGCGTTTGCCTACGTGGGTCCCGTCGGTGACGCCGGCTGGACCTTCGCGCACGACAAGGCGCGCAAGGAAGCCGAAGCGGCCTTCGCCGGCAAAGTGAAGACGAGCTTCGTCGAAAATGTGCCGGAGGCAGCAGACGCCGAGCGCGTCATCCGCGACATGGTGGATCAAGGCAACACGCTCATCTTCGGCACGACCTTCGGCTACATGGAACCCATGCTCAAAGTCGCTGGCGACAACCCCAGCGTGCGCTTCGAGCACGCGACCGGCTACAAGACCGCGGCAAACCTGCGCACCTACGACTCGCGCACCTACGAAGGCGCCTACCTCGCCGGCGTGGTCGCCGGCTCGATGACCAAGTCGAAGACCCTCGGCGTCGTGGGTTCGATCCCGATCCCCGAGGTGATCCGCAACATCGACTCGTTCACGCTCGGCGCTCAGAGCATGAACCCAGACGTGAAAACCAAGGTGGTCTGGGTCGGCAAGTGGTTCGATCCGCCGAAAGAGGGCGAGGCCGCGCAGGCCCTGCTGGACCAAGGCGCGGATGTCTTGATGCAAAACACCGATTCCTCCGCCGTGCTGCAGACCGCAGAAAAGGCCGGCAAATGGGCGTTTGGCTGGGACTCCGACATGGCCAAGTTCGGCCCCCACGCGCATCTCGCCTCGGCCGTGATCAACTGGGCGCCCTACTACCAAAAGGCGATCAAAGACGCGCTCGAGGGTTCTTGGAAGACGAACCAAACCTGGTGGGGCGTGAAAGATGGCGCGATCGATCTGGTCGCTCTGTCCGACAAGGTACCGGCAGCCACGAAAACCAAGATCGAAGAGCTCAAGAAAGGGCTGAAGGACGGCTCCTTCACGATCTGGAAGGGGCCGATCAAGGATCAGGCCGGTAAAGAAGTGCTCAAGGTCGACGAAAAAGCGGACGACAAGCTACTGCTCGGGATCAACTTCTACGTGAAGGGCGTGGAAGGCAAACTGCCGAGCGGGAAGTAGCCAGTCTTTTTCCTGAACGCTCAGGCCGCGCTGCGCCGCCTGCGAATTCCCCACACCGTCAGCACCACGAGGCCAGTGCCCAGCGCAAGCCCGAACCACACGGCTGGCGGCGTGGCCTGCATCAAATCGAACAGTTTTTGGCCGAAATAGCTGAGCAGGAACAGCGGCACGGCGTAGCCGACCAGTGAACCCCAGAAGTGCGTCCAGAAGCTCACTTTGGACAGGCCGAAGAACGTATGCAGCATTTGCGGCATCCAGAAGATGAAGCGCAAGATCACGATCGTGGTGAAGGCGCGCGCCGCGAGTGCGTCGTCGTACTTGTGAAAGCGTGCGGGCAGCCGCCGCTCGAGCCAATCACGCGCGACGAAGCGCGCGAACCAAAAGCCGACCACGCTCGCCGCCATCGTGCCGGTCATGGAGAGACCAAACGCGACCGGCCATGGCCAAATCAGCGGAGCGGCCATGCAGAACAACGTGCCCGGCATGCCGAACGGCTGGAGCGCGGTGTACGAAACCAGAAACACGACGTAGCCCCAGCCGCCGAGCCCGCGCATCAGATTCGCGATGCCCGAAGGATCGACGAACAGCTGCAAAATTCCAAACCGGTGTGCGAGCGCCGCAAGCAGAGCGACCGCCAGGACCAGGCCGAGCCGCAGCGCTCGTGACTCTCGAGCGCTGGCGATCGCGGCTTCCATTGGCTTCTTTCCTGGAGCCCGTCCCCCGACTTGGCAACCGGGCGCTGCACAATTGCGCGAATTCGCGCATCCCGCAGCGCCTTCGCGCTGCGCAGCGCGTTTCGTGTGCTGCACAGCGCCTTCAAGCGGCGTGCAGCGCCGCTTGAAATCGACGACTGTCGCCCTCGCTCAGCCGCCACCCAGGCGCTGGAGTTCTGCGGAGGGGTAAGTCCGCGGGCCCGACGGGGGATCATGTGCAATAGCCAGCAACGCCTTTGCGACGACTCGGGCCTCGATCGGACGCGCGGCGAAGGGCTTCAACGCAGCCCCCAAGAATCTCGAGGCGACGATCATCGCGCGCTCGGCCGGCCGCGATTCCACGCGATCCCCCAAGAGTAGAGATGGCTGCGCGATCGGCAACGATGCGAAGCCAAGCGCACGCAGATCGGCCTCGGTCTCACCCTTGACGCGATTGTAAAAGATGCGCGATCGAGCGTCCGCGCCCAAACTGCTCACTAATACGAAACAACGCGCCCCCGCGGCCAACGCAGCGCGCGCGAAAGCGAGCACCGCGTCGTGGTCGACCGCGCGAAACGCTTGCTGACTCCCGGCCTTGCCGATGGTCGTGCCGAGCGAACAGAACGCGACCTCGGGCGCCGCGAGCCCCGCCATATCCAACGCCGAAAAGTCGACCGTGCGCTGCACGAGCTTCGGACTCTCGACCTCTAACCGTTTGCGTCCGAGCGAAACCACCATGCCAAACTCGGAGTCGTCGAGCAGCAACGACAACAACTGCGCTCCGACGAGCCCCGAACCTCCGGCGATCCACGCGGTCTTCATGGCACGAACGATACCGCAAACTCGGCCGTGACCCGCACCACCCGAGCGATGAGCGGCTGATCGCGAGCAGCCAGGCTCACGAGCTCACTCCGCCAGCGGAAGCGCGCCAACCCAATCACAACCGCACCCGCCGCCGCCGGGCCGAGGTGCACGAACCCGCGCCCATACCCGGCGAGCAGGCGGCCAAGACCGGCTGCTCGGATGTTTCTTGGGTTGATGGTCACGCGCCACGTCTGGGCACACCCAGCCTTCGGCGTCCCAGCTCGACCTTGGCGAGAGTGCGAAGCCCTCCCCTTTGGCCTCGAAGTGCGCGAGATCGCTCCCCAGCTCTTCGCCCGCGGTTGGAATCCGAACCCGCATCACAGCCGCCGGCGGAGGTGCGCCGCAATCACAGCCGCCGGCGGAGGGGCACGGCAATCACAGCCGCCGGCGGAGGTGCGCCGCAATCACAGCCGCCGGCGGAGGTGCACGGCAATCACACCCGCCGGCGGAGGTGCACGACAATTCCGCCGGCGGAGGTGCACGGCAATCACACCCGCCGGCGGAGGTGCGCGGCAATCACAGCCGCCGGCGGGGGTGCACGGCAATCACAGCCGCCGGCGGGGGTGCACGGCAATCCGCCGGCGGAGGTGCACGACAATCCGCCAGCGGAGGCGCGCCATCCAATCGCACCGGCCCACGGAGGAACCCGCATCACACCCGCCGGCGGAGGTGCACGACAATCCGCCGGCGGAGGGGCACGGCATTCACACCCGCTGGCGGAGGTGCGCCATGCCAGCCACGCCCACCGCGGACGGAGGCCCACCAATCCAATCACGCAGCGGCGACACTCCTCCCGCTTCGAGCTCACCGGAGCGCGCACGGCGGGGACAACGCGCACTTCGAGGTGCGATGCTGGATCGTGAGCGCCCATTCTCCCAAGGCGTTGAATCGTTTCTCGAGATGGAGTCTATTGAGAGACCACGGCGATGACGGGAAAGGGCGAGTATCTTTGTTATACCGACGGCTCGTGCAAAGCTGCCGACGGTGCGCCCGGCGGCTGGGGCTTCGTCATCACGCGCCAAGGGCTCCCGCCAATCGAGGGCTTCGGCAAAGCGCACGGCACGCTCGCAAAAGTGATGGAATATCGAGCCGTGTCCGAGGCACTGGCCGCATTGCCGGTGGGCGCGAAAGTCGCGGTCTTCAGTGACAATCAGGCGTTGGTCGAGAACCTGAGCAAGCAATTGGCGAATTGGGCGCGCTCGGATTTCATCAATGTCGACCCGCAGATCGTCGATTTTGCGCGCAAGATCGAGGCGTGCATCCGCACGAATCGGCTTGCGGTGCGTTTTCAGTGGTTGCGCGCGCACAATGGCAACGCCGGCAACGAGCGCGCGGACGAGCTCGCCGCCCAGGGCGCGCGCGAGGCCAAGGCGGAACTCGCCGCTCGCAAGCGCCCACAGCGACGCTGAGCCGGTTTGTGGCCCCGCGGGAGCGTCGCGTGATTGTCACGACCGCTTCCGGCTAGACAATGCTGCGAGCGGGCTCCATCTTCCTCCGCCCGGCGACCGCGTCGGTCGCTCGTGATCTCGCATAGGAGCCAAGAATGCCTCTCGATCACTATGTCACGCTTGGTCGGTCCGGACTCCGGGTCTCGCCGTTGTGCCTCGGCGCCATGACTTTCGGGGAGGACCTGGGTTGGGGCAGCAGCGTCGAAGCGTCCAACGCCATCATCGATGACTTTCTGGGGCGCGGCGGCAATTTCATCGATACAGCGAACATCTATACCCACGGTCATTCCGAAAAGATCATCGGTGACCATCTGGCCAAAGATCGTTCGCGGCGCGATCGCGTCGTGCTCGCGACCAAATTCTTCGGCGGGATGTTCCCGGGCGATCCGAACAGCGGCGGTGCGAATCGCAAGGCCATCATCACCTCCCTGGAGAACTCGCTCCGGCGCTTGCAGACCGATTATATCGATCTGTATTGGATGCACGCCTGGGACGAGACCACGCCGATCGAAGAAACCATGCGCACGCTGGACGACCTGGTGACGAGCGGCAAGCTGCGTTACATCGGCTTTTCCGACACGCCGGCTTGGAAATGCGCTGAAGCGCAGACCATCGCGCGTCTCCGCGGCTGGACCCCGCTGGTCGCCTTGCAAATCGAGTACTCGCTGCTGGAGCGCACCGTGGAAGGTGAGCTCGTGCCCATGGCTCGTGAGCTCGGGCTGGGCATCACTCCGTGGTCGCCGCTCAAGAGCGGGATTCTGTCCGGGAAATACACGCGCGAAAACCACGGCCAGCAGAAGGCGGATCGCGGCGCTTGGGCCGAAGCGAACTTGAACGACAAGACCTACGGCATCATCGACGCGCTGATCGCGATCGCCAAAGAGTACGGCTCCACGCCGGCGCGGGTCGCGCTCGCCTGGCTCGCGCAGAAGCCGGGCGTGAGTTCGATCATTCTCGGCGCGCGCAGCGTGAAGCAGCTGGACGACAACCTGGCCGCGGCCGACCTCGTACTCAAGCCGGCGCACACTCAAAAGCTGGATGAGCTTTCGAAACCGTCCCTGAACTTTCCGGCGGATTTCCTGGGCGCCATTCCGGGCTTCGCGTATGCCGGCACCACCATCAACGGCCGCGGCGGCCCGATCTCACCGTGGGTGCCGCAAAAGGACGGCGTGCGCTACTGAGCGACCGCGGCGAGCACGTCTGCTCGCCGCTCATGGCGAGTCTCTAGAGTGAGAGCCAGGCGGAGGGCAGGCGTGTTGCGCTTGCGCTCCGCCAGGAAAAAGGCGAATCGTCAGCCGCGAGCATGGCTTCGACGACGACCTCCGGTTCACGTCCACTGAGCAGGAACGACTATCGCACGCTGGCGTTGGCAGCGCTCGGCGGTGCGCTCGAGTTCTACGACTTCGTCGTGTTCGTGTTCTTCACGAAGGCGCTCAGCGCCGTGTTTTTCCCACCCGAAATGTCGGAGTGGCTGCGGCAGCTGCAGACCTTCGGCATTTTTGCAGCCGGCTACTTGGCGCGTCCGGTCGGCGGCATCGTCATTGCGCACTTCGGTGATCTGCTGGGCCGGAAGAAGATGTTCACGCTCAGCATCCTGCTGATGGCCGTGCCCACGCTCGGGATGGGCCTGTTGCCGGCCTATGCCGCGATCGGCGCGCTCGCCCCCATCGCGCTTTTGTCGCTCCGCATCTTGCAGGGCGCAGCCATCGGCGGTGAGGTGCCCGGCGCGTGGGTGTTCGTCTCCGAGCACGTGCCCGAGCGCCACACTGGTTTTGCCGTGGGCACGCTCACCGCGGGCCTCACCGCCGGGATCCTGCTCGGGTCTTTGGTAGCGACTGGCGTCAACACCGCACTTTCACCTGCGGAGGTGAACGCTTTCGGCTGGCGCTTTCCCTTCCTGATCGGCGGCGCATTCGGGCTGCTTGCCGTGTATTTGCGGCGTTTTCTGGAAGAGACGCCGGTGTTCCGGGAAATGCACGCCGCGCGCACGCTGAGCGAAGAGCTGCCGCTGAAGACCATCGTGCGCGGCCACTTTCCGGCGCTGCTTTTGGCCATGTCGCTGACTTGGGTGTTGTCCGCGGCGATCGTGGTGGTGATCCTGTTCACGCCCACGTACCTGCAGACGGTGTTCAAGCTGGCGCCCAAGCTGTCGCTGCAAGCCAACAGTCTGGCGATCGTGGGTTTGACCTGCGGCTGCGTGGTGTTCGGTCAGCTCGCCGATCGCATCGGCAGCAAGTGGGCCCTATCTTTGGGTTGCTTGGCCCTGCTCGGCTCGAGCTCCTACTTTTATCATTCGTTGCCATTGCAAGGCACAGCGTTGTTCGTGACGTACTCGGTCACCGGCTTCTTCGTGGGCAGTATCGGCGTCGTACCGTACGTGCTGGTGCGGGCATTCCCGGCGAAGATCCGCTTCTCTGGCTTGTCCTTCTCGTACAACGTGGCGTACGCGATCTTCGGCGGCCTCACCCCGGTCGTGCTCACGCTGTGGTTGAAGAGCGACAAGTTGGCGCCCGCGCACTATGTGGCCGCGCTGTCCCTGTTCGGGGGATTGCTCGCGTTCGTGAAGCCGCCCGCGGCGCCCAGCGCATGACCGCACGGCGGAGCACGACCGAGCTCGAGCGCGCGCCGCCATGTCCACACTTCTTCACAAACGCTCGCTGACGCCGAGCGTGACCAGCGCGTTGCACGCTCGCGGTCTTTCGTGGGCAAATTTTGCGGGAGCCTCGCTGGCCTCGCGCTGACCGATGCGACGGAACGGGTGGGGACCCGGCGGCGAGGCGTGGGCGGACGGTGTTCGTGCTGGACGCCGCGGCGAGGCTGCGACATGAGATCGAAGCTGTGGTATCCGGGGGCCGAGCTCATGCCTGACCAGCTTTCTTCCGACCTGGCTTCGCTGAAGATCGACCGAAACGTGCGGCCGAAGGGCAAGAGCCCGTTCGGTGTGATCGCGGCGGTCGTGCTCACGCTCGCCGCCGCGGGTGCTGCATATCGTTACGGCTTGCCGCTGCTGGAAGCCGCGGTGTTCAAGACCGAGGTCGAGATCACGGAAGTGATCACGGTCTCTCCCGCACAAGCTTCGGTGGAGCTCACTTCAACGGGTTACGTAGTCGCGCAGACGACCTCCTCCGTAGCACCCAAGGTCGCCGGCAAGGTCAAGGTGCAAGCGGTCAAGCAGGGCGCCAAGGTCAAGGCGGGGGACTTGTTGCTCGAGATCGACACGGCCGATCAAAAGGCCGCCATCGCCTCGGCGGACAGCCAAGTGGCAGCAGCGCGTGCACGCGTGGCGACCGCCAAAGCGAACTTGCTCGACATCGAGCAACAGACACGACGGGCCCAGCTGTTGTCCGAGTCGGGCATCGGTCCAAAGGGCACCGCAGAGGACTTGATTGCACGCAGCGCCTCGTTGAAAGCTCAAGTGGAAGCGGCAGAAGCCGACGCCAAAGCGCAAGCGGCGCTGGCAGCGCAGCTGCGCGTGAATTTGACGAGCTACACGTTGATCGCGCCCATCTCCGGCACGGTCGTGAACAAGCCCCCGCAGGTCGGTGAGTTCGTCGGGCCGCAACCCGCGGGCATCGCGATCGACATGGGCGGCGTGACGATTGCCGACTTCTCGACGCTGATGGTCGAGACCGACGTGCCCGAGCAGCGCTTGTCGCAGGTCAAAATGGGCGGCCCCGCCGAGATCGTGATGGATGCGTTTCCGACCAGGCGCTACCGCGGCAAGGCCGTAGAGGTAACGCCCAAGGTGAATCGCGTCAAAGCGACCGTGACCGTGAAAGTCGCGTTCGTGGACGAGAACGAAGGGGTGCTCCCGGACATGGCCGCACGCGTCAGCTTTCTGAGCGGCGAGCTGGACAAAGAGGCCATGAAGACGCCGCCCAAGACCGTTTTGCCCGGCAGCGCAGTCGCTGAAGTGCAGGGCGCAAAGGTCGTGTACCGCGTGGAAGGCGGCGTCGTGCGCATGACCACGGTCACGCTCGGGCCGGCGGTCGGCAACGGATTCGAAGTCATCAACGGCGTGAGCGCCGGCACCAGAGTCGTCAGTAACCCGCCGCAGGGGCTCGCGGATGGGCAGAGGATCAAGGAGAGGAGCGCGCGATGAGCGAGAGCAGTAACGGCAGCGGTAAGGGCGACATCATCGCTCTGAGCAAGGTGGGCAAGACATTCTGGCGCGGCAAAGAGCGCCTGGATGTACTGCAGGACCTCGACCTGACGATGAAGGAGGGTTCGTTCGAGGCGCTGATGGGTCCGTCCGGCTCCGGGAAGTCCACGCTGCTGAATCTGATCGCGGGTTTGGACGTGCCCAGCGCGGGCTCGCTGCGCGTGGCTGGTGTCGAGCTGAGCCAAATGTCCGAGGGCGACCGCGCCCATTTTCGCGCCGCGAACATCGGCTTCGTGTTCCAGACCTACAATTTGCTGCCCGTGCTGACTGCGCTCGAAAATGTGGAATTGCCGCTGCTCTTGGCCAAGCTGCCGGCCGCCGACCGACGCAAACGCGCGCAGACCGCGCTGCGCGTCGTGGGCCTGGAAGAGCGCATGGACCACTACCCGAGGCAGCTCTCCGGTGGTCAGGAGCAACGCGTCACCATCGCGCGAGCGATCGTCAGCGATCCCAAGATCATCGTCGCGGACGAGCCCACCGGCGACCTGGATCGCGTGGCCGCAAACGAGATTCTCAACCTGCTAGGCAAACTCAACACCGAGTTCAACAAGACGATCGTGATGGTGACGCACGATCCGGCCGCGGCCGAGCGCGCCGCGATTTGCCACCGCTTGGACAAGGGAGCACTGGTGTCATGACTTTGCTCGGCGTTGCCGTGCGCAACATCAAGCGCAGCAAGCTGCGCACCGCGCTCACGCTGGCGGTGGTCGCGATCGCGACGCTGTTCTTCATCCTGCTGCGCACGGTGGTCTGGTCGTGGACTTCGGCCAGCGAGTTCGCCGCCAAGGATCGCATCGCCACGCGCCACAAGGTCAGCTTCGTGATGACCTTGCCCAAGCGCTACGCCGAAGAGATCGGCCAGATCCCGGGCGTGAAGGCGGTCGTGTATGCCAACTGGTTCGGCGCCAAAAACCCCAAGGACGAGAGCGATTTCTTCGCCACCATCGCCACCGATCCCAAAGCCCTGCTCGACGTCTACCACGAGATCAAGACCTCACCGGCGGAGAAGCAGGCCTTCATCGAGAACCGGCGCGGCGCGCTGGTCGGCGACGCCCTGGCCAAGAAAGAAGGCTGGAAGATCGGCGACAAGATCACGCTCACTGGCAGCATTTATCCGGGCGATTGGGAGTTCTTCATCTCGGGCATCTACACCACGACCACCACCAACGTGGATCGCTCGACGCTGTACTTTCATTGGGATTACATGAACGAGTCCTTGCCGCTGTCGCGCAAGGATCAGGTGGGCTGGATCCTGGCCAACATCAACGATCCCGGAGCTTCTGGTCGCATCTCCAAAGAAATCGACGCCAAGTTCGACAATCGCGATCTGCAAACGGTGACGATGAGCGAAGCGGCGCTCAACCAGTCCTTCTTGGGCATGTTCAGCGCGGTTTTGAAGGCCGTCGACATCGTGTCGATCGTGATGATCGCGATCATGGGCTTGATCGTCGGCAATACCATCGCGATGGGCGTGCGTGAGCGCACGAACGAGTACGGCGTGCTGCGCGCCATCGGCTTCATGCCCAAGCACATCGCGCAGTTCGTGCTGGGCGAGGCCGCGGCGATCGGCCTTTTCGGCGGCCTGATCGGCGTGTTCTTCGGCTACCCGTTCGTCAACATGGGGGTGGGCCGAGCACTGGAAGAGAACATGGGCAACATGTTCCCGCAATTCCGGGTTCAGCCGGGGATCGCCGCGCTGGGGCTGGGGCTCGCGGTCGTGCTGGCCGTGGCTGCCGCGGTTCTGCCGGCTCGCAAAGCTGCAGCATTGAAGGTCGTCGACGCGCTACGGCGAGTCGGTTGAGGAGCTGAACCATGATCCCCATCTCGTACAACGTACGTAGTCTGATGGTGCGCAAGACGACCACGTTCGCGACCGCTGGCGGCATCGCGCTGGTCGTGTTCGTGCTCGCCGCCGCACTGATGCTCTCGGCGGGTGTGAAGAAGACGCTCGTTGCCGGCGGCCGCGATGACGACGCCATCGTTTTGCGCAAGGGCAGTGGTAACGAGCTCTCGAGCAGCATCGAGAACGCGACCGTGAGCTTGATCTTGGCCGCCCCTGGCGTGAAGCACGACGAAACGGGCGCGCCGCTCGGCACGAGCGAGGTGGTGGTGGTGATCGCGCAGGAAAAGCTCGGCGCAGAGCCGGGCCAGGTGTCGAACCTGCTCGTGCGCGGCGTGAGCGAGAACGTGTTCAAGGTGCGACCCGACGTGCACCTGATTTCGGGCCGCGCGCCCAAACCGGGCACGGACGAGTGCCTGGTCGGCAAGGGCATCGCCGGCAACTTCAGGGGCATGAAATTGGGCGAGAAGTTCGAGCTGAAGAAGAATCGGCCGGTGGAAGTGGTCGGCATCTTCGAGGCCGGCGGCTCCTCTTTCGAGTCCGAGGTCTGGACCAACATCGACACGGCGCGCACTTCTTTCGGGCGTGAAGGGCTGGTCTCGTCAGTGACGGTGCGCCTCGAGTCTGCCGCGAAATTCGACGCCTTCAAGGCCATCGTGAGCAACGACAAGCAGCTGCAATTGGAGACCAAGCGCGAGACGACCTACTACGAGGATCAGTCGCAGGGCACGGCGCTGTTCGTGGCCGGCATGGGCTGGGTGGTGTCGGTGTTCTGCGCCTTCGGCGCGATGCTCGGCGCGATGAACACCATGTTCGCCGCGGTCGTCCAGCGCAAGCGCGAGGTGGGCACATTGCGCGCACTTGGTTTCTCCAAGTTCTCGATCTTGTCGTCGTTCGTCGTCGAATCCACGTTTCTCGCGATCGTCGGCGGGCTGATCGGTCTGGGCGCTTCGCTCTTACTCAGCTTCGTGCGCGTTTCGATGATGAACTTCTCGACCTGGCAAGAAGTGTCCTTCTCGTTCGCACCCACCCCACCGCTGCTCTTGGGTTCGCTGGCTGCAGGCGCGTTGATGGGCATCTTCGGTGGGCTCTTGCCGGCGGTGAAAGCGGCTCGCACCTCGCCGATCGAAGCCATGCGCGGCTGAGCCCTGCTCGGCCGCTCCGGGGCGCGGCTCGCCCGCAAAAGACGCCGCTATTTGCGGCGACGGCGCCGGAGCCGCGCCACGCCCATGCCGAGCAGTAACAGGGCCGCGCGCTCGGGGCGCGCTCCGCCTGCGCCCATGAAACAGGCACAGCCGGAAGCTTCCCCGGAGCTCGCGCCCGGTCCGCCAGCGACACTCGCGGGCTCCGCGCCGCGACCCGCATTTTCGCTCAGCGCGCCGCCACTGGTCGCGCCAGCAGCAACCGAACCGCCGCTGCCGGGCGCGCCTCCCGCCGTGCTTGGGGCGCCAGCCGCGCTCGTCGCCGCACCCGCGGCGGCATTCGCGCCGCCACTGCTTTGACCTGCGCTCACGCTGCCACCACCCGACGAAGTACCGCCAGCGCCGCCCGCGCCTGCGGTGGTCGCGACAGCGCCGTACTCATACGCGCCGAGATCCGGCGCGCTACCGACGTAGGAAAGCCCCACGTCCGTCCCCTTGTCGATCAAGGGGCTATGTTCTTTCAACTTCAAGAAATCCAAAACCGGCAAACTGCCGTCAGCTTGGCGCGGGCCCATGAAGCCGGTGTCCGAGGTGCTGACGAAATCAGTGCTGGCTTCGACCAGGTTCAGATCCCAAGTGTTGAACATCGAGTCGACCCCGGACATGTTCGTGTTCTTGTTGGGAAAGCCGATGTTATTTCGCAGCTTGTGCACGAGCGCGCCGCTGAGCACGATGGTCGTGTCAGGATCCCCCGCGGGACTCGCCAGCATGTTGTACTGAACCGCATTCATGTACGAAGTGTTGTTCAGCCAGGTGTTTCCGCCCGAAGAGTGATTGGCGTAGAAGCCCGCGGCGCGATTCTTCCAAGCCACGTTGCGCTGCAGCGTGTGACGAACGCCGGTGTCACTGCTGCCAGCCTTGAAGCCGTTGCCGTTACCGGAAGAAGGCTTGCCCGAGCCGCCGTTGCTGTAGCCGTTGCTGATCGCCCAACTGTCCTCGATCAGCACCGGCACTTCTTGCTGAATCAAGTCATAGCCGTCGTCGGAGTCGAGCCAGGCGCGGCAGCCGCGAATGATCGTGCTCGGGCCGCTGGTTTGGTAATGCACGCCGAAACCGTCGGCATTTTGGCCGTCGCCCTGACTGCCGTCCTTGTCGTAGTTGTCGTGTGAATCGCAGTTCAAAATCAGGTGATTGCCGTTGCCCTTGGAGATGAACAGGCCGGGCCCGAAGTTGTGATGGATGTTCAGTCGCTCGAACACGTTGTTGCTCGCGCCCTCGCTGCGAATCGCGTCGTTGGAGTGAGCGCCGCTCGCTCCCACCGCGCCATTGGCAACCTCGAGCCCGCGTAGGTGCAGGAAGCTCCCGGTGATCAGGATGGTCGGCGAATCTACCGCAGTGTTCGTGGACACGTACTTGGAGAAGTCGAGCACCGGCACTTCGTCCGCGTACGCCCAAAAGTTGATGCGCTTGCTCGCGGATTGCCCGCTCTTGTTGAGCTTGATCTGCTTTTCGTTCTGGTAGGTTCCACCGCGTAGCCACACGGTGTCGCCGGCTTGGGCCACGTCATTGCCCTTCTGCAGGGTGGCAAACGGCGCTGCCAGCGAACCCGCGTTCGAGTCGCTGCCGGTCGGAGACACGTAATACTCGGCGGCCTGGGCAGGCACGACCCAGAACGAGAGCGAGACGGCAAACGACAGAGCAGCTTTCATGCGAGACTAAAGGGGGCCCGCCTTCGATAGCTTGCCGCGCTTCTACCCTGGCCCATGCCGGCTCGGACGGCAAATTCTCGTCAATGCTGCAAGAAACGCAGTTCGTCCAGCCACACATCGTAGGGCGTATCTTCGGGGCGAATCATGAACGCCAAGCTGTGCAAATGCTGCGGATCCAGGGCAGGTTTGCCCATGCCGCGCTGACGCAGATCGCTGAAGCGCAGTTGATACGTGCGCCAGCTGCCGTCGAGGTCGATCTTGGCCACGTGCGGGTTGTAGCAATCGCTCTGGCAGCTGCCGCCCTCGGCGACAGGGATCACGGCTCGCTCTCGCGGTGCAAAATAGATGCGTCCCGGACCGCGCGCTTGGAAGGAGACGCCCACGTAGTTCGATGCGTCGTAGCACGCGGGACGGAAATTGAACTCGACGGTCGCGCCCCAGTCCACGAGCAGCCCGCCCTTGACGTGCTGCGCCAAGCGGTTCGTGCGCGTTGCCTCGGGGCGCGGCACCGGGATCAACGCCGGCGCGGTCCCAGGTGCGTCAATCTCCCGCGCCCAACGCCAAAACCCGGCACGACCCTCGAACGGGCGGATCGCGTCATCGCCGTCTTCGAAGTCGTCGATCAAGGGCTCACTGCCCGCAGCCGGCACGATCGAGCGGCACGGGTCGTCCGCGGGCGGGGCGGGCGCTGGGGGCGCCGCGGCAGACCCCGCAGGCTTGCTCGCGCTGGCTGCTTGCTCGGCCGTAATTGCTACGTCCGCGCGGGGTTTGAGCGCAAACAGCAGGATCAGCACGCCCGCTGCCAACAAGGCCAAGGCAAGCGCAGCCGCGCGGTAGCCGCGCGCGGCCGGCGGTGAGCCGACCAGGCGCTCGAGCCGCGCGCGATACGCGAGCTGCTCCTGGAGACGCTCGCCGAGCTCGGCGGGCGGCGCCTCTTTGCGTGCAGCATCGAGCAAGCGATCGAACGCTCGCCGCTCGTCGTCGTTGGTGGTCATCGTACTGTCCTCGGGCGTGCGCGCAGTC
>DASSMT010000004.1:0-40083 GCA_035688655.1 Polyangiaceae bacterium
GGGATGGTGGTTCTAGCGCGAGCGAGAACAGTGCTGGCGAGGCAGGCACGAGCGGAGCCTCGGGAAGCGGCAACGAGAGTCCGGAGGGAGGTGCCGCCGGTACCGAGAGCGAGGCGCCTGAGGGAGGCCGGGCGGGCTCACCCACGGGCGGTACCACAGGCATGAGTCAAGGTGGCACGTCGCAGGCTGGCACGTCGCAGGCCGGCATGCCCGCCTGCACGGCTTGCAAGCCAGGCACGACCGAAGCGCAGAGCCGAGTCTGCGGGATCTGCAATCGCGGGATGCAGTCGGGAACGCGATCCTGCACGACGAGCTGCACCTGGGACTACAGTTGGGGCTCATGCAACGATCACGGCGATGCCAGCAGTGGTTGCTCGCTCGTGAAATGGTGCGGCAATGAATCCGGTCACAGCCGCACCGAATGCACGCTCCTTGGTTGCACAGCGGAGCAGGCTGAGGCCGAATGCCGCAAAGAAGCGCCGCTGGTGTGCGGCACGGTCAAAAATCTACTGATGAATACTCAATGTCCGTGATCAGGGTCGTTCCTGATGCCGGCCCCCAGCTACCAGCTCGGCTGCCGCACGTGATAAAGTGCCCGCCTTCGACCGCAGAGGCTGCGGTTGGGTGAGGATAGGGCAATGCGCAGGAAACGAAATTGGGTAACCCTGTCGGTGATCGCGCTCGCATTCGGCTTCTCCTGCGCGCCGAGTAACCGTTCTTTTCACAACCGCAGCAACGACAGCGAAGCCGGCGCAAACGACGGTGGCGCCACTGGACACGAAGCGGGCGAGACCGCTTCGCCCGAAGCAGGCGAAGCGGGTGTGGCGATGAGCGGCGCGAGCGGAACGGGCGCAGCGGCGGGAAACGCCGGCGCCGAGAGCGAGGGAGAGGCAGGCGCTGCCTCGAAGCCGTGCGAGGGGGTCGTCGATCCCTGCGTACCGCAGTCGACCGATACGGATCGCAAGAGCTGTGGACATTGCGGCTCGGGTGAGAGCGTTCGCACGCGGGTTTGCGGCGCGAATTGCCAGTGGGGCGAATGGAGTGCGTACGGTGCTTGCGCCGGGGCAACCGGCGAGTGCGACGCCAACGCGACTGAATCGCAGCAGCAGAACTGCGGGGCGTGCGGAGCCGGGCGGCAGACGCGAACACGCACCTGCTCGCCGACCACCTGCACGTGGGGTGGTTGGGGCGGGTGGAGCTCGTGTCAGGGTGTCAACGTGCAGTGCGAGCCCATGCATTGGAAGTGTTGTGGCGCTGGTGCTTGGATGTGGTGCGACGACAACACTTGTAAATGGAGTGGCGATTGCAGCGCCTCTTCGTGCGCTGCGAGCTCCTATTGCGATTGCTGAGCTCGCAAGAACCCATCACCCACCATCCGGGATCAGGCGGCCCACTTTGCCCGAGGCCCTTTCCGTGAACCAGATTTTGCCATCGGCGCCGAGCGTCAGCGCATGGGGCAAGCCGCCGTTGGTCGGGATCGGATATTGTGTGATGACATCACCCTTGAGAGTGATGCGACCAATCTTGTCACCGCCCTCCTCGGTGAACCAGAGCGCGCCGTCCGGACCTTGGATGATGCGAGTGGGAGCGCTCCCCAACGGCAAGTCGAATGTCTGCGACTTACCATCGAGGTCCATACGTCCGATCTGATGCCGTCTGCTGTCGGTGAACCAGAGCGCTCCGTCCGGGCCCACGCAAAGCTCATCGGCGAAGCTCGAGCCGAGGGAGAAGTATCTCGTTTCGCCTGCAGGGGTCAGCTGCGCCATCAGACCGCCGGTCGGAAACCACACTTTTTTGTCCGGACCCAACACGAGCGCATTGCTCGGCGCGACCGCGTAGGGCTGGATCCCGACGTAGGGGCGGACTTGATAGATGGCTTGCCCCGCCTCACTCATCCAAAGTTCGTCGCCTTCGCCGCGCGCAATCGCCGTGGCGGTGAAGGTGAGCTCGATGATCATTTCTGTCGTTTGAGTCAGCCGGCGGAGCCTCTTGGCACCTGCGTCCGTGTACCAAACGAGCGCGTCGTCGCTGCCGCCAATCAGGGTTCGCGGGGACGAGCCCTGGGCGCATTCGATTCGCTTCAGGACTCGACCCTCGCTATCGAGCTGCAGCAGCTGATTGCTACCGTCGTCGTCGACCCAGACCTGCCCGTCCGAGCCTGTGACGATGCTGGTCGGTGCGGACGCGACCGAGTACTCCGTAATGCGATCGACGCACGCGCCCGTCTTCAGTCGAACTCGCGTCAAAGAGGAACAATCATCCGTCGCTGTCGAGCTCCCTCCGGAAGCTCCTGCAATGGGATGACCGCCAGCGCCCGTGAGCCCGGCATTCGCGCCCGAGCCGCCTGCCCCGGCACTGGGAGCGTTGCCCGAGCCGCCCGCGCCGCCAACCCCGCGACCGGCTCCGCCGCTGAGCGAAGACGCTGTCCCACCCGTGCCGAGCTTTCCCCCCGAGCCGGCATGCGGGCCCAGGATACCACCATAGGGCTCATCGTCGCCCGCGATGTTTTGCGGCGGACGGCCGTGCGCGGGTGCATCCGCGCCGCCTTGCGCACAACCGTACACGCCGATTGCAGCGGAGAGGGCCCAGATCTTCGCATGAACTCGCATGACGCTACCTCACCTCGTCTCGTGTGCGTCGCCGCAAGAACGGGTCGAGGCGCGTGTCTTTTTTCGGCGCGAGCTGCCGGCGCGCCTTCAACGTTTCTCGCAGCGCGCGGTATCGGGGCTGCACGTCGTGTCCCCGCCACACGTCTCGAGCTCGTCCCAACCGTCGAGGGCGGCATTGCAGCGGAGCAGCACGTTGCCTTGGCACTTTCGTTCCCCAGGCGCGCAGGTTGCCGCCACGCACTCGTGATGCGCGGCGTCACACAGCGCGGTCGTTTGGCAACTCGCGAGGCGAGTCCATTTGCCGTTGCTGCAGGTCTCGAGCGATATGTCGTTGCAGCGGTAGCTGCCGCTCTCGCAGCCTGCTTCGAGGCAACCGAGCTCGGGATCGCACGAGCCAGATGCGGAGCACGCGTTCACTTCGGCCCAACCGGTGAGATCGGCACGGCAGGCTTGTTGGGTGTTGCCTTGGCAGCGTGTTGCGCCCGCGATGGGGCAGCGTGGGACTTCGCAGCGCGTCTCCTTGGGGTTGCACAAGACTCGATTGATGCACTGCTCGATGGGCTCCCACTTCGTGCCGTCGCTGCGACAACGCTCCAGGGCCGAGGTCGTGTTGCAGCGAAATTCCCCCGGCGTGCACAATGGCGGGTCGCAACCTTGCACGGCGCCCGTGTTGCATGACAAGGCCGAGCTACAAGCCGTGCTCTCCCAGATTTTTTGCTCGGTGCAGCGCTGCAGGTTTCGACCGCTACAGGCATAACTGAATGGCACGCACTCCGAGCAGTCGCCGGTTTGCGGATTGCAGGTACTCCCGACGCAGCTGCTGGTGGCCGTATCCCAACCGGTTCGATCGGCCTTGCACGGCTGCGGGGAGCCCGTCTCGCAGTTGAATTGACCCGGAGCGCAAGTAGGCAGAACGCAGGTCGCCGGCTTGCCGGCGGCAACCTGCTGGTTGGCCAGGTCCAGATCGCACAGCGCCGGGCTCGCGCAGATCTCCACGTCTTGCCACGCTTTCTGACTGAGCGGACAGCGCTGCAGGTGACCGTCCAGGCACTGCATCTGACCCGCAGCAGGGCATCCGGGAGGCAAGCACTTCGCGGCCGACCCATCCTCCGGCACGTCACACAAAGAGGCCGAAGCGCAGGGAACTGGCGTTGCGGCGACCCAGTGCGAGTCTGGGTCGCAAAGCTGCGGCTGTGAGTCGCTGCACTGATAGGAACCCGGCTCGCAGGGTGCGCAGCCGAGGCTCCGCAAATTGCACAGATCAGCCGAGTCGCAGGTTGCGAGCACGCGCCACTCATTGCCGCCCATGCAGGATTGCAGCTGGCGCTCGGCGCAACGCGTGCTGCCTGATTCGCAGGAGACCGCGAGCCGAGTGGTGTCGATCGTGAAATCACCGAGGGCGATCTGGCAAGCGATCGAGAACCATCCGCCGAGTAGCAGCAGCGCGACGCGCAGGTTCATGGTCCGGGGGCTGAGGTGGTACCGCCGCTGGCCGGTGCGCCTGCACCCGGAGCGCCAGCGCCCGGAGCGCCTGCAGCCGGTGCTCCTGCAGCCGGTGCTCCTGCACCCGGTGCCCCGCTGTTGCCGGCGCCGGCACCGGGCGCGCCCCCACCCGCTGCGCCACCTGCACCGCCGCCGCCCGAGACATCGCAGCTGCCGGCAGGATTGCACGTCGCCGTCTTGCAGTCTTGCAAGGTTTCCCAATGGCCAGTGCCCGAGCAATCCTGGAGCACGTTGGCAGCGCACTTGTAGGCCGGAGGGATGCACTCGTCGCACTCACCATTCGCGGAGTCACAGTAGGCCGAACACGTTTGTACGGTCGCCCAGGCAGTGCCAGCAGCATTGCATTGCTGCAGGCTCATGCCGCCGGTGCCCGTGCATTGATAAGCCTTGGGTGTGCAGATGATCGCGGGATTGCACTGGTTCGTGCTCGTGTTGCACCCCGCGCTGCCGCAATCCGTGTCATTGACGAAGCCGGATTTGTCCGCGCTGCAAATCTGGGAGTTATTGCCATTGCACTTGCGCTGACCGCTGGTGCACACATTGCACTGGTTCGTGCTCGTGTTGCAGCCGGGTGTGCCGCAATCGGTACCGTTGACGAAGCCGGACTTGTCCGAATTGCAGACCTGGGAGTTGTTGCCCTTGCACAGGCGCTGCCCCGACGAGCACGCGTAGCACCCGTTCGTGCTGGTGTTGCAGCCGGGCGTGCCGCAATCCGTGTCATCCACGAAGCCGGACTTGTCTGCGTTGCAGAGCTGAGAGTTATTGCCCTTGCACTTGTGTTGTCCGGCGCTGCAAGCATAGCAATTGTTCGTGCTGGTGTTGCAGCCGGGCGTGCCGCAATCCGTGTCATCCACGAAGCCGGACTTGTCTGCGTTGCAGAGCTGAGAGTTATTGCCTTTGCACTTGTGTTGTCCGGCGCTGCAAGCATAGCAATTATTCGTGCTCGTATTGCAGCCGGGCGTGCCGCAATCGGTATTGTTGACGAAGCCGGATTTGTCCGCGTTGCAGAGCTGAGAATTGTTGCCGCTACATTGGCGTTGCCCCGACGAGCAGGCGTCGCACTTCTTGGCTCCGGCATTGCACAGCGCGGAGGACTGGCAGGTAGTCGAGATTTGTGATTGGCCGTCCGAGCTGCACTTGTTGAGCGTCGCCCCCGTGCACCAATAGGAATTTGCCGCGCATTGGTCACACTGGGCGTTGGCCGCGTCGCACACGTTGGCGCAAGTTTGGTTCTGGAAGCCTTTTTGGTCCGAGGGGCATGTCTGCAGGGTTTGCCCCGCGCATTGCACCGTGCCTGCCGTGCACGCGGCACAATAGTCCTGGCCGTTGCTCACCGTCATGCAGCCCAGGCCGCACGTCTGAGACGTGTTCCACGAGCGACGATCGCCGGCGCACACCCGCAGGCTGCTCCCGTTGCACGAGAGCTCGCCAGCGACGGGGCAGGCCAAGCAATAGCCGCTGCTGTAGCTAGGGGCCTCGCCCGGGTAGCACAGGTTGCTCGCATCACAGGTCGAGACCTTGTCCCAACCGTTGCGCCCCGCTTGGCATTTCTGAAGCTCCGCACCGTTACATTGGTAGTTGGGCAATGGGGCGCCGCAGACCACGTTGCCGCAGCCGTCTTTGTACAGGCCATTCAGGCAAGAGTTGCTGAGCGGGCCCGAACCATCCGGATCGGTCAGCGCGCAGCTGCAAAGATCGTTCGTGGCGCACGTCGCTTGAGTGGTCCAGCCCGTGG
This sequence comes from Polyangiaceae bacterium, assembly GCA_035688655.1. Taxonomy (GTDB): domain Bacteria; phylum Myxococcota_A; class Polyangia; order Polyangiales; family Polyangiaceae; genus PMG-095. The sequence goes on from DASSMT010000004.1 coordinate 5,848, forward strand.
TCGGCGAACAGTGCTCCAGGACCTTTCCGTTGCAGCGCAGCGGGTTCGTGGGGCACGCGGTCAGACAACCCGGATTGGAGCCGCTATCGCAAAATTGGCCCGTCGGGCAGACCGTCACGCTGTTCCACTTCGTGAGATCTGGCGCACATTGCTTGAGCTCTTGGCCGAAGCATTGGTACGCGCCCGCCGTCATGCACGTCGGCGTCAGGCAACGGGCACTGGGCGCGTCGCACAAGGCCGCCGAGGCACAGGTCATGTTGTCTTCATAGCCCGTGCGGTCCGCTTTGCATTTCTGGAGGACCGCGCCGTCGCAGGCAAAATCGCTCTTCCCGCACGGTGAAGGGGTGCAAGCGCCGGTATTGCCGTCGGCACTCACCGAGCACAATGCCGCGGTCTGACACTCGGCTTGATCTTGCCAATGGCCGTTGCTCGCGCACTTGCGCAAGACTGCGCCGTTGCACTGAAACTGCCCTTCTTTGCACAACTTGCCGCAGTCCCCGGCGATCGGATCGCATTCGGTATCCGCAGGACACGCCTTCACGGTATCCCACGCGGTTTGATCGGCGCGGCATTGACGCAGGCTGGCGCCGTCGCACATGAAGCCGTTCGGCGTGGGACATGCCGGCGCGCACATGTCGAAGGTCGCGACGACGTCCGGATCGAGCGCGCTGTTCAGGCGTTTCACCGCGTCTTCACAGAGCGCGGAATTATTGCACGTGTCGACGTTCACCCAGCTGTCTCGCTCCGGTGGACAACGCTGAAGGATCGTCCCCGCGCACTGGTATTTGCCTGCTTCGGGACAGCTCGGCGAAAGACATTTTTGGTCCCAATCGGCTACGGTCGTGGCGTACGCCGTGGTGGCCGTGCAGAGCGTGTGCGATTCGCACTGATCCAGCGTGACCCAAACGCCGGATTTGCATTGACGGAGCTGCGAGCCCAGGCTGCAATCGAGCTGTCCGTTGCTCACACAACCATTGCAGCTCGACTCACTGCATAGGTTCTGGGCGTCGCAAGTCTCGACCTTGTGCCAACCGTTGCCATCGCTATCACACTGCTGGCGTTCGACTCCGGAGCAACGAAAGTCCCCGTCTTTGCACACGGAACAACGCTTGTCCTTGGCGTCACACAGGTCGCCGGACGCGCACGTGGACTTCAGGGTCCAACCGGTATCGAGCGCGCCACAAGTGAGCAAATATTCGCCGTTGCAGCGTGAGTCACCGGCCGTGCACTCGGCATCCGTGGTACTCACCGGGTTGACGGTGACACCGCCGAACAGCAGCTGACAGCCGAGCAGCAGCCAGCTGAGCAGGGCCGCGAACAGCAACCCGCGCGGCGCGCGGCGAGCTGCCGTGCTCGGCACGGAGCCACGGGCGCTCATTGAAACACCCCGCGAATCCCCAGCATCCCGGGTCCGACGTAGGCCCTTACGGCGCTGCTCCGCGCCGCGGGGGGCGACTCGCTCGGCTGAGAGAGCAACAGCGCAGCGCCCGTGGCAGCGCCTGCCAGCCCCACACCAAAGCCGATGACCGAGAGCGTGCCGAAGGTGTCATAACGTTGCTTGTCGCTTTCGAGACGGGCCTGCTCGGTTGCGTTCTGGGGCTGACAGTCGAGCCCTCCGCACGCGGCTTTGATGTCACTGCGTGCGTTCAGCCACAGGACGCCGGTGGTGGCGCCCAGGGCAACGCCGACGCCCGAGACCGCGAACGACACGTAAGCCAGCGTGCGTCGTTCCTTGCGACGCTCGTCAACGGTGTGATCGACATGCTCGGGCCGAGGCGGCGGCAAGATCACGACCTCTGGCGGCGGTTTTGTGACCGGGAGCAACGCGATTTCCAGCTGCTTGTCCTCCCCTTCGAGCAAGCGCTGGTCGACGCTTCGAGTCACGTAACCGGTCGCGCTCACGACGATGTGAAGCTCGCCGGCCGTTTCCGGCAGTCGCTGGCCGAGGTCGGAAGGGGGCAGCGCGCGGCCGTCGATCTCGACCCGCGGCTCGCTCGCGCCTTTGACTTGCACCGTCAACCAGCCAATTTTTGGCTTGATTGCTTCGATCTCCACGGTTGCCTCCTTCACCGCGCGCTTCCAAACCGGGGGCGCGCTGGGCGGCAGCGTTTCGCGAATCACGGAATCGAAGGCCGCATACGCTTCTCCGAAGCGACCGAGACCGACCAACGCGCGCGCCTGATCGAGCACGAGAGTCGGCGCGTGGACCAAGGCGTCGGCTCGCCGAAAGCGCTCTTCGGCGGTCGCGTAGTCTTTCCTCTGCAGAGCCGCATAGCCCTCCCCGGCCAACTCACGCGCGGTGGCACGATCCGATGCGCTGTCTTCCGCGTGCGCGGGCTGCACCCGGACGAACAGTGACAAGAGCGCAGCGCCGAAGACCGAGCCGGCTCGACAGCGAAAGGATTGGCCGATGCTTTGCGAGAAGCGCACTAGAAAGCTCCTCCAACGAACAAAGACCCGAGACCGACTCGAATGGCTGTTCGCTTCATGTGCGCCTCACGCGCATCGACTTTGTTCGACGACGGCTTACCGCTGAAGAGCAACAGCGCGCCGCCGGTCAGCGCAGCGCCGGCGCCCATGGCCAGCGCTACCCCAGAAGCCGTCCCCAAGGCGCGGTACTCGTCACGCTTCTGACTGTAGTCCGCATACTCGCTCTCGTTCGTGGGCACACACACGTCCCCGCCGCATGCGCTCTCGAGCTCCGAGCGCGCGCTCACGGCCATGAAGCCCGTGATTGCACCAGCAACCAGAGCAGCACCCCCGACACTCAGCAGCACGATCGGCAGCGTGCGATCGGGGCCCGGCGCTGGTGGGGGCGGCGCGACCAGCACGATGCGACGCGGCTTCACCGGTTCTGCGGCAGGGGTGACGGCGTGGGGGTCGGGCTCGAGCGTCAACTCGAATGCGTTCGACTCGCCCTCAGCCAGCGTGATCGCGCGCCGAATCGGCAAGAAACCCTCTGCGTGCGCAGAAACCACGAGCTGCCCGGGATTCGTGGCGCGCCGCACACCGAGCGCCGCGCTGGGCACGACCTTGCCGTCGAGCTCCACGACTACCGCTCGACCGCCGTGTACGGTGATGGTGAGCCAGGCCATGCGTCGGTCGACGACGGCGAGCTCCGTTTGAGCCTCGACGACAGCCCGCTTCCATTGCCACGGCGCATTGGGGGCGACGCCCTCTCGAATCACTTGCTCGTAGCGCTCGTGCCCTTCCACGAGCTTGCCCATGCCGACCAGCGCCCGCGCGTGATCGAGCTCGATGGTCGGCGCATGCACGAGCTCCTCCGCGCGCCGAAAGAGCACTTCAGCTGCCGCGTAATCTTTGCGCTGCAACGCTTCGTAGCCTTGGCTCGCCAACTCGCGCGCTTGCGCAATGGCCATCGCGGACTGGGCGTGCGCAAGCCGCGGGCAAGCCGAGAGCAAGAGCAGCAGTGTCCAAAAGCCATCAGCCAGCCGATGGCGGCGACTCCGTGAGTTGAGCGGCAGCACAGGACTCCGCTGATTAGACTACTGTGAACCCGCTGCGAGTCGAGCGCCGCGGGTAGTCATCGAGTCGAATCACGACTCGATGACTACCGAGCGAGGCGAAAGTACGCAACGCGCGCTGCGCGAACCGATCACAGCCTATTCAAAACTGCCACGCATGCGCTGTGCTCGACAACGACTGACATTCACGCCGCAGTCCGTGCGACGCTCAGCGCAGTGCTCGATACGCCGCGGCGCGGGCTGTGCTCGAAGCCCGCGCCGCGTTCAGCCGCATTCAGCCGCCGAAGAGGCAGTTGATATAGGCGTTCTGCAGGTCGGTGCAGGCCACTGGCTGCGGGCCATTGCCGAAAATGCCGATCTCGTCCTCGAAGTTACAAGTCCAGTTGGCAGAGCCGGGCGCCGTTGCTGCGACACAGTTTTGCCAGCTGACCCGCTCGTCGTTGCACTCGGGGATGGCGTCCGCGATGAAGTGGCCGGCGTCGGAGCAGAACGCAACGCAGTTGTCGGACTCTTCGACCCGCGGGCAGCCCGAGCGTAGCTGCGCGCTGCACTGCAACACGCAGCCGCTGTCGACCGCTTGCGCGTCGGTGCAGCGGGGCGAGCTCGAGTTGGCGTTCAGCGTGACCGAGGGGTTGTTGTCGGGCGCGAGCGTCCAGCTGGCAGTCTGCCCCGCCGAGAAGTCGACGCCGAACGCAAACGGGTGCAGCCCCACGTCGAAGCGGGTCGGCCGCAGCCCGGAGGTGTCGCGCGCGGACGCATTCTTGCTGCCGTAGGGAACCGAGATCCCGACGCCGTTGTCGTTCTGGTAGCCGAAGATTGCGGTCAGCGACCCCTGCGGATTCGGAGTCACACAGGCGAACGTCGGCTTCAACACGTCCTGACCGCCGCGCTTGTAGGAAAGATCGAGGAACGGCAGGAAAGGATCGATACGCGTGGAGAGGTTATATTCCTCACAAGAGAGCCCCGTCCAGTAGAAGACACCAGCCACGTAGTCTTGGCCGAACTGGTTCAAGATGATTGGACTGCCCGAGTCGCCGAAACAGTCGCTGGAGTTCGGCGCGACACCGCTGGTCTTGAGTACTGTCTGGCGCACGGCTGGATCGAGCATGCCGGGATTCGGATCGTCTGGGTGGTAGTCGGCGGCGGTCGGCGACCCGAGCGTCACGGTGCGGCCGGTGCGTTGCACCCCATAACCGGTACCGGTGGTCGGCGTCGGCGTCGCGTTGGAGCCCCAGCCGCTGAGCGTCACCTGCAAGCCGGAGCTCACTCGGCTGCGGTAGAGCGGCAGCGGATCGAACGGCGGTTTGCGATCGAGAAACACGGCGCCCATGTCCGCCGAATTGAGATTGGCATCGTATGACGGGTGCTTCTGCCATGAATCTGCTTGCGACCAGTGCGACGGCGCGCCGATTGGCGGCGGGCGCAGGCCGATGAAGCCATCGCTCGTCAGCTCCGGGAGATCCTGTTGGAGATCGTCTCCGTAATAGATGAACAACTGATAAAGGTTTGGCGGAAGACAGTGGGCCGCGGTCAGCACTACTCGCGGAGCGTAGTAGGAGCCCGAACAAAAGAGGTGCGTACCGTTTCCGAGCACGCCGTACAGCATGACCACTTGGTCGCGCCCGCCGTTCGACGTCGCGCGAATGATCTCGCCGGATTTCGAATCGGACTCTTCCATGCCCTGCCCGCTGCAAGCACCCAGCGACGACAACAACAAACCACACAAAATCCAATAACCCGTCTTCCTGGATCTCATTCGCGTGCTCCTCTGTTTGTGATGTTCCCCACGAACGGGGCGACCATAACCCACGACAGAGCTAGCCAGTCGTAATTCTCTCGCGACAAGAGGACCGTGCGTGACGGCAGTGCAAACAGGCGGCGACACCAGTGCAATGTTCCGATGACCCGCGACTGAATGTGTGGACAATCTCGGCGACCGACGGATTACGCCACTCGCTCGAATGACGAATTCGATGTTGCCAATGATGATGTGCCGAGTGGGCGACTCCCCCGACAGCAGACCTGTTTACGCTGAAACGGTGAGGAACTCCCGCACGCTCAGGCCCTGGGCGCGGGCCTCGTTGGCAAAGTGGAGCGTGATGTCGGACGGATCGCGCGGCGAGCCGTTCCAAACGATCCACGCCTCCGGCAAATCAGCGAGCTTGCCAGCTGCCGCGAGAATGGCGCGGTTGGCCGCGCGATATGACTCGTCCCCCGTGCCAAGCTCGAGCGTGACGAGGTCTTGCTTGGCCGCGACCTCTGCGACGACGCGATCGAAAAGCTCACCCCATGCTCCCGGCCGATCCACGACCGAGCTCGCGCGGAAGGCTGCCCGGTTCGTGGGCAACACGATCCGCCGACGAATGCCGAGCTCACCGGCGGCCTCGAGCGCAACGAGGTCGACTCCGCACGCCGCGGAGCACACCAAGGCCCTCACCTTGGCGTCCGCGAACGCCAGGCGCAGCCGCGCCTTGACGCTCGCCACGTTCTCCAGCGGAAACCGTCGCTCTTCGGCACCCTCGGCGTCGATGCGCCGCCCAGCGAGCGCCACGACCAGCGAGTCTGGTTCTTGACTCATCTCTGAGGCTTAGCGCCGCTTTGCTCGGCTTCAAGCGGAGCGCAGATCCATTCGGGCGAGGAGACAACTATTGCCAGGCAGAAAGCGAGGCAAGTAGCCTCAGTTGTCAGGGTCCAACCAACGTCGAAGCCATGCCCTTCTATCAATGTTCGGACGTTTGGTTGGTCTTCCTCCTGGTCTCAGAAGTGTACAAAGCGATCGCCGGGGTCGTGAGGCAAGAGCTAGCCACGGGGGATGTGAGCTTGGGAATCGCAGGTGGCAGCCGTGGTGGCGATCTCATTTTCCACCAAGTATGCTCGGACTTCGGCATCCGCACGGAATTGTTCTTGCCGCTCCCGGAAGCGGAATTCTCAAAGCGCTACGTGGCCCCCGCGGGCACAGAGTGGGTGGAGCGATTTCGGCGCGTCAGGCGCAGCGAGACCGTGCGCATCAGGCGCAGCGAGACCGTGGTGCACGCGTTCGAGAAGTCCGTCACGGCCCGAGGAGGGGCGTTCGACGATGCTTGCAAGAAAACTCGGACGCTATGCTCGATAGGGCACGAGCCCACGGTGATGACGCAATGCTGATCGCGCTCTGGGATCAGGCGGCGACCGGAAGCCCCCGCGGCCCAATTTACCGGCTCGGGCGCGCGAAAAGGCTGGGCATTCGCACGGCAGTGATCGATTCTGGAGAGTTGCTGTAGCACCAAGTCCACCTCGCCACACCACGCCGGCTCAAGATCTACTCAGCCGCCACAGCGGATGTGGGGGAGGAGGGTCCGGTGGCTCGAGGGGTGATCGAGAGCCTCAACAACACTCCTTGGCTAAGGGATCGCGTGAAGCTCGAGTGTGTGGGCCGGGATTCGTCAGTGTCGCCTGGCCTTTCGAGCCAAACGCCCGAAGTCTCGATCCGCTGGGCTAGCCCCGACGAGTACGACCTGTACATCCTGATTTCTATGGAGCCGTTTTCAGGCCGGCCTTCAGAATGAACTCGAGGAGGCTACTCCAGCGGCCGACATGTATTCGTCTATAGTCGAAGAGAAGAGCCTCCCGTCAGACTTCGCGACCTGAAGTTCCCCCGTTCTCGTGGACAGCATGACTATGCCACTTGTCGTTGAATTTGGGATCGTAATTCGAACTCGATGAGGTTGAGGTAGCCGAGGTGAGACCCAGCATGCGGCACATGACGCTGATAGGGAAGGCCACGTCCGTCGCGGCGATGAAGGCGAATTTCATTCGCTCTCCTTCGCGAAGAACGTGGCCGCGGCTTTTAGAATGTCGCGCTCCATCGTGAGCCGCTTGTTGTCGCGTCGGAGCCTTGCAAGCTCCTCGCGCTCTGCGGTATTCAACGCGTCAGGCGGGCCCTCTCCAGCATCGATATCGGCACGCTTCACCCACTCACGCAGCGCCGTCTCGGTCAGGTCCAAGTCATCGCCAACCTGCGCGAAGCTCCGGTCACCAACGCGGCAGAGACGCACCGCCTCGGCCTTGAACTCAGGCGTGAACGCTCGCCGCTTCCGTCGCTTCTTCTTGTCCATGGTCCACTCCAGGCGCATTCTCGCGCCATTTCGGGTGTCCACGAAACCGGGCGATTTTCAATCCCGTTCGATACGAGCAGTGGAGACAGTACCAATCCGTGCTCGAATTCATCGAGGGGCTCGCCCTCGACCAACGATAGCGCGAACCGACCATCGCACAAGGGGAATATCATCAGTCGCACTCTGTGATTGGCATTCTCGTCGCGCCCCCTCGTGCGAATGAACATGGCCCGATTCAAACCGTGACGCGCGCAGGTTCGACGGAGTGTGGCCGCGTCGAACCTCCGACGCTTTCTGCCAGTCGGAGAGAGCCGCGCCCCAGAGCCGCGCAGAGTTGAACAGCGCGCCCGAGTACATCCCGGCACAGTCTTCGGTGATTGCCTCGCACACAGCCAACGACGGCGTTGAGCAACAGCAAGCGGGTCGTCCGCGTTGGGCCGAACGATCATGCAAACGGAAATGGCCTCACTAGTCTGTGCTTGGCACTCGACTCAGCTGCCCCTGGCACGAATAAATATGGCCCAATTCAAAGAGCGAAACACGCAGCGACCAATCGCGCGGCTCGCAAAGCTTTGCCACGTTGTTGCTCGCGCACCCTGGCGCGCTTCGACGTCCCGACGAACGCGCGGCTCCTGCGAGCTCGCAATGACCCGCTGTGCTCGACCGGCGATCGCGCGGCAATGCTGCTGCGACCGCTCACGAACTCGTTTCAGCACGTTTGTGCGCGGCACTCCGAGTGCGCAAGCAACCGCCTTCACCCGGCGCCGCAGCTCCCGCGCCCATTGCCTTCCGCCAACCGAAAGCGAATTTGCGCCCCTTGGATCCCGAGATCGGCAGTGCCTTCCCTGATTTTCACATGCCAGCGCACGGATCCGGTTTCGGAGAAGCCAGATCACACGCTCGCTTCGCATCGCGGCTGTGGGACGCCCTCCGAGCTACGCGACGCGCAGCGACGTGCGCGCCCGCTAACCCAAAAAACAAATGCCCGTACTAGGGCGCCGCGCTGGAGAGTGCGGTCGTGCCGACAATTTCGGTCACGTAGGTCTGAGCGGTTTTGTAGTCGCCGCGTTCCCAGAGCAAGAAGGTGTGGCTTGCGTCCCAGCGGGGTACGACCGGGCGCAGGTTGTCTTTGCTGGAGTTCTCGGTGAGTGGCGCCCACTGCCAGGTGGCGCCTTTGTCGCAGGTCACGCCCATGAAGATTTCGTGCTTCTTGCTCGGGACTTCCTTGTCCGTGCGCGGATCGAAGGTCGACGACAAGAAGATCACGTTCGGGTTGTCGGGATGTGCGGCGCCGAGCCCGGTGTAGTCTTGCTCGTCCGGGTACAGCTTGGGGCCGGCTTTGACGAGGTACGTCACCGTCCAGCTTTTGCCGTCCCAGCGCGCGTAGATCAAGCGCTTGTCCGGATCGGGTCCGTCTTTGTCGGGCGTGCTGTCGGGATAATCCGCGCGCGCCTGGCCCATTACCACGATCGTACCGTCGTCGTAGCGAACGACGTCGTGATTCCAAAAGCGATAGAGCGGGATCGTTCCGCCCGGGGTCTTGATCATCGCGCCGTGCGCGACCACGCTCGTGAACTTGTCGATGTTCTGCGCGTTGGTGTCGCCCGCGTTGTCGTCGACCACCTTGTCGGTGCTGTCGTACAGCTTGCCGCCCTTGTAGTAGCCGTGAAACAAGCTGGTTTTGTCGTCGCGTGGGTGGGCTTGAGTGCCGATGAAATCGATGCGGTCCGTGCCGTTGCCCCAGTATTTGTAATAGCCCGCGACGTAACCCACGGTCGGGGTGGCAGTGAGCCGACCGTACAGATTCCAGGTATTGCCGCCGTCGGTCGAGGCGAGCATGGCAGGGCTCGTGCTGATCGAGCGCACGGCGCTGAAGATTTTGTTTTCAGCCGATAGATACCAGGGGTTCGCGTACGTGATCTTGTGCGGTGAATTCGGGTTCTGGCCTGCTTCCCATTCACAACCGTCTTTCGTCCAGTCGTACGTTTTGGACGACCATTGGCTGCCATCGAAGACGCCATAGTAGCTGTTGCAGTTGTCGCGGTGGGTGGCCCACATGGCGACGTACTTCCCGTCCGGCATGACCACGAACCCCGGCGCGTTGTGATCATCGGGATTGAGCTTGCCGCCCAGGCTGTACCTGGTCTTCATCTTGCTCGAAAAGTCGTAGATGACGGCCTCGGGTTGCCCGTTGCGCGAACTACCCGTTGCGACCGAGCCGATCACCGCCTTCTTGGCCTTGGTATCGACGACGACGCGCTCGTCTTGGTACCAACACCAGCCGCCGTCGTCGTTGAATTGGATGATGTCCTTCGAGGCGATCGCCGCGCTGGGCAGCGAGGGACAAGCGATCTGCCCGCCTCCGCCCGTCCCCGCGCCTGCGCTTGCGCCGGCCGCGCCCGCGCCTGCGCCCCCGCCCGCGCTGCTGGTGTTGGCGCCCGCCGCGCCGGTCGCATCACCCGAGCTGCCGCCGCTCCCCGTTGGACTTGCGCCCGCGCTTTCGGCACCGCCCAGCGCAGGGCTACCGCCGCCGCCGACCGTGGTCGTGCCGCCCTGGGCGGGGGTCCCGCTCGAGCCCGGGGCTCCTGCGCTGCTGGTCGTACCGCCCGAAGTCGGAGCATCGTTGTTTTTGGTCGATGAGCACGCAGAAGAGGCGAGCAACGTCAACAAAAACGGTAGGCGGAGGCTCATTTTCTTCATGAAAGATCCTTGATCACGCGAGGCTTCGCGGCGCTCACCTTTTCGCGGCCGGCTTCAGGCTGAGAAATCCGCCGGCGACGATGTAATGGAGGGGCCTGGGACGGAGCCAGCGGCACTCGGTGTTTAGCGCAGGCGAGAGAAACCTCATTTCATAACGCAAAGCGACAGACTTCGTCCGCGCAGTGCACGAACTGCTCAGCATCCGTCACCACTTCGAACCAAACACTGCTTCGAGCCAAACACTGCTTCGAAGGCGACGCTTCTTCGAGCCAAACACGGGTTCGAGCCAACACCGCTTCGAGCCAAACGTTCGCCGAGTTTATGCGGGCGAGCTGGCGGAATTTTGTGGCACTTTGACGCTCTCCGAGCTAGCCGGAAAAGCTGCACGATCGGTGCGCTTCACTTGGTCCCGACCTGTTACGTGCGCTAACACCGTTACAGGAGGCCCGATGGAGACGCACAAGTTATTCCGCGGCAGGCTGATCGATCATCTTCAGTTGGTGACGAGCGAGCTTTCGGCCAGCAAGCGGTTCTACAAGGCCGTGCTTGCGGCGCTGGGCATCGCCATCGGCGGTGAGGGCGACGACTACTTCTGGGCGGACGAGTTGTTCGTCTCTGATCTCCACAGCAAAAGCGCCCAAGGCAAAGTGACCGGTCGCGTTCACTTGGCGTTTCAAGCCGCCGACCGCGAACAAGTCGAGCGCTTCTATCGCGCAGGCATCGAGGCCGGCGGCACACCCAACGGCGAACCTGGCGAGCGGCCGTATCACCCGGGCTACTTTGCCGCGTTCTTGCTCGACCCCGACGGCAACAACATCGAAGCGGTGTTCCACGGCCCAGCCAAGCGCTCAGCGCCTGCGATCGAGCTCGAGTTCTAGGCGTCGAGCTCCGCGTGCGCGTCCCGACGTCGAAGCGTCAGCGCGCCGAGAGCCTCACAACGAGCCGCCCACAGCGAATCCCGGCGCTGCCGTCGGCGCAAGCCGCGCCTCGATCAGACCGCGATCGGTATACACCTCGGTCTTCGAACCGCTGCCTGCGATCAAGTACACGCCCGGAACGAGCATGACCAGACCGGTGCCGGCGGTGATCGCGCCAGCCGTCGACAGACCGCTGCGCTCGGACAAGCCGCCGGCCAGAGCCAGAAAGCCGCCCATGAATGCCAGCATCCCGCCGCTGCCCGCGAGCGCAATGCCGGTCACGAGCTTGCCTTGCCGTCGCTCGTACGCGCGCACTTCGAGCTCGCTGCTGCCGCTATAGCGCGCCAGATTGGGCACCTCCAGAGTCTGAAAATCCGGCCCGGTCTCGGTGCGCATTTGGTAGCTCTCCGACGGGTTGATCCAACGCGTGCAGGGAGTGCGGCAGACGAACTGCTGATTTTGGCGGAGTTCCCAAGTGCGCTCCCCGCTGCCCGCGGCGAAGGTGGCGCGCAGCGTGCCGCTGCCGCGCTCCTTCGCGAAGCGCGGCAAGGGGGCCAAGAACGCTTGCACGGGCGAGCTGCAATTGAGCTCGGGCGTCTCGTCCGTCGAGCTCTTGCAGCTGTCGAAATCACCGGCCTCTCGCAGCAGACTCTCGGAGCTATTGGTGTGCGCGCCCGCTTGGTACATGCCCGCGCCGATCGAGCCGCCAGCTTGCAGGGTGCCGCCCGAGTGTAGCTTGAAGCTGCCGATCGAGACGCCGACCAACAAGTGCGTGGCCGCCGAACAATCGCCGTAGTCCGGCACGTCCGCGGCGCTCGAGCCTTCCAGCACATACTGACCGCCCACCGCGGTTCTCACCGCCAGTCGACCGCTGCGGGCGAGCTCCCCTTCGAGTGCGATCGCACCCAGCGGCAGCTTCGCGAACAGCTCGTCCTGACTGTGAATCTCGATCGACTCGGACGAAAGCGTGGTGCGCTGCCAGCGATAGCTGCCGCGCACCGTACAGCCGAGGATCGGACGCATACTGCACCCCGTGAACTCCACTGCCAGTGCGCCCGAGCGCAATCGCGCTTGCAGGTTCGCCTTCTCCGCGGGAGACCACTCGGTCACGAGCGGGCTTTCATTGCGCGCAGCCAGACCGCAGCGCGCTTCCTGATCCGGCACACCGGGCGCTTTCGCGCGCGGCAACTCCGAGCCCCCACCGCAACCAACCAAAAGCGACGCCGCAGCAGCAAGCGCTCGCACCACCACGCGAGAGACCTCGACCATGACCGCTCAGGCTAGCAAGGAGCGAGCGCCGCCCGCTACGGAGTTCATCGCGCACGCTGAATGCCACTCACCTACAACGACGCCTACTTCGCGATTGCTACCGCGAGAGCTGCATCGAACGCAGAACTGCGGATTCACACACGAAGAAGACGTGAGCGTCGTCTGGTTCATTGATGGTCACGCGACACGAAACATTGCGGCGCAGCCTTCGGCGTCGCGGACGGGGGGAGAGGATTGACCGCAATGCCGTTCGCTTCGGACGGCTCCTATGTACTAACCTGGTGTCACAGTCGTGGTCAGCGGCGCGCGGTTCTCGAGCGCGAGAGCCCTTCACGCAAAAAAACAAATCGTGCGCGCACTGTGTGAACACAGCATTGTTTCCGCGCTGGCAGGGCCGTCGGATGACCGTTGAACCGCGACGCGCCCGATCGTCGCTCGAAAGATGCTGTGTGAACACAGCATTGTTTCCGCGCTGGTAGGGCCGTCGGATGACCGTTGAACCGCGACGCGCTCGATCGTTGCTCGAAAGATACTGTGTGAACACAGCATTGTTTCCATAGCGGGAGGCGTGCCCAGCGTCGGTGAAAGTCAAACTGCGATGCGCGCGACTTGTGACCAATGCTGAGGTGCGCGCACGCTTTGTTTTTTTCTCGAGACTCCGATCTTTGCGATGCGCGAAAACTGATGACCAAGCTGGCAGAGCCCGAGCGCGAATCGCCTGCGCGCCGCCGGAAAGGCAGGTCAGGTCGCGCCAGCAGCCTGAGGGCGTTACAGCCTTCGGCGGCGCCGTGCGTCGGAAGCTGTTCTGGCGCTGGGCTGCTCAGGGGGTCAGCTCGAGGAGCTTGCCGTTCGAGCCGTCCGTGAGCACGTACAAGGCGCCTTGTGGGCCTTGCACGACCGAGCGAATTCGTTCGCCACGGCTTTCGAGCAGGCGCTCTTCACCCACCACGCGATCGGCCTTCAACACCAGCCGCACCAGGGACTGGCTCGACAAACCGGCGATGAAGAAATTGCCCTTCCACTCGGGGAATAGATCGCCCGAGTAGATGGTGAGTGCGGCCGGTGAAATCACCGGATCCCAATAGTAGACCGGCTGCTGCAAACCGGCGGCCTGCGCGCGCTCGTGAATGGGTTCACCGGAGTATTCTTCACCGTAGCCGATGGTCGGCCAGCCATAGTCTTTGCCCGGTTCGATCAGGTTGAGCTCGTCGCCACCGCGCGGGCCCATTTCCGCGACCCACAATCTCTTCTGCGCGTCGAGCGCCGCGCCCAGCACGTTGCGATGACCCAGCGTCCAGATCTCCGGACGCGCGTCGGGGTGGGCGATGAACGGGTTGTCCTTCGGGATCGAGCCGTCCGGCATGATGCGCACGATCTTACCGAGATCGCTGTTCAGATCGCGCGCCTGCACGCGCCCCTCCAAGATCGAACGCTCACCCAGGGTGATGAACAAGCTGCCGTCGGACGCAAACAGCAAACGGCCGCCCGCGTGTTTCGTGGAGTCGAGCGTGGGCTGCATGCGAAAGATCACCTGCGGCGGCTCGAGCTTGGGCCGTGAACCACCGACCAAGCGGGCGCGCACGACGGTGAGCCCGTTGCCACCCTCGCGCGGCTCGTAATAGCTCAAATACACGAGCTTGCTTTGGGAAAACTCTGCCCCGAGCGCGACATCGAGCAGCCCGCCTTGATCTGCACCTGCCACGAGCGGAACGCCTTCGACCGGGACGGGGTCCTTGCCCACCAAAGAAACGATCAGCAGCCTTCCGGCGAGCTTCTCGGTGACGAGGGCGCGCCGATCGGGCATGAACGCTAAACCCCAAGGGTTATCTAGCCCAACGGCGATCTCGCTGACCCTGAAGCGCGTTTGCGAATGCACGGCGGGCGCCCGAGTTTGCTGCGGAAAGGCCGGCTGGAATTGGCGGACGTTGGGCGGCGCGGTTTCGACCGACTGGGCAGCGCTCGACGCGACGCGCGGCGCGGCTTGACCGTTGCCAGCGCCGCGTTGCGATTGCGCGACCAGTTCCGGTTCGCGCGAGGAAAGCGGCGTACCCGAGCAGGCGCTCAGCACCGCCAAAACGCCGAACGTGACGTGACGCCCTCGCCGCATGCGTAGTTCTTAAAAGGTATGCGCGAGATGTCCAGTTGCCGCGCGCGAATTACCGGCATTCTTTTCTGCCTCGGACGCGCGATTGTTGCAAAACGCGGCATCCTTCCGGCTTCCCAGCGCAACGCGGCGGGAACTCAAGCGCCGCGCGAGGTGCGCTGCTGGATCGCGTTCGCCCCAACCCTCACGCGCTGTCTCGCGTCCCGCCAGCGCTGGCTTCGCGCTCTGGCGAGATGCGGAAACAATCACGGGCGGCGTGAGCGAGGAATCACGCGAGAACGCAAAGCCGGGCCCGGTGCATTTTCGCCGCGATTGTCCGTGCGGCGCGCGCCGCGCGCGGTTCGCGTCCGATTCGGGACCAGCGTCTGGGTCGTCGTAGTAGCGTGCGGCTGAGATGACCCCACTGTTACGCCGCGCACGCTTTTCATCGGCAGCTCTCGCCTTGCTCGGCTGCGTGCTGGCTCTCGTCACGGCCTGCGCCGCGCAATCCGCGGCAACTTTGTCGATGCCACTGCGCGTCGACTATGAGCTATTGGACACGGTCCCGCGCGCGCCGATCGACTACGAGTCGCAGGTGCGCCCCATTTTGGAGAGCCGCTGCGTGGTTTGCCACGGCTGCTATGACGCGCCCTGCCAGCTCAAGTTGTCCGCATTCGAAGGCATTGCGCGCGGCGGCAGCAAAGAGATCGTGTACGATGGGTCTCGCATCAACGCCGCGGACCCAACGCGCTTGTTCATCGATGCGCTCACCACCGCGGAGTGGCGCGGTAAAGGCTTCCATCCAGTGCTGGCCGAGGGCGCAGACGGGCCGTACGCGCGCTTGGACGGCTCGGTGCTGTATCGCATGTTGCGGCTCAAACAGCTGCATCCACAGCCGCTCACGGCTCGGCTTCCCGCCGGGATCGACATTGGGCTCGATCGCAAAGCCAGCTGTCCGACCCTGGCCGAGTTCGACGACTACGCCAGCAAGCACCCCGACCAGGGCATGCCCTTCGCGCTGCCCAATCTCGACGAGCACCAGTACCAGACGCTGGTGTATTGGCTCGCGCAGGGCGCGCCGCGGCAGGCTCCTCCGGCGCTGGACGCGGCGGTGACCGAGCAGATGGCGAAGTGGGAGCAATTTCTGAACGGTCAAAGCCTGAAAGAACAGCTGTTCGCGCGCTATTTGTACGAGCACCTGTTTCTGGCGAGCCTCCACTTCGAGGGCCAAGACGCGCGCAGCTTCTTCGAGCTCGTGCGTTCCAAGACTCCGCCCGGTCAAGCCATCATTCCAATCGCGACCCGAAGGCCCTACGGCGATCCGGGCGGACGCTTCTACTATCGCCTGCGGCCGCAGCAGGGCAGCGTGGTGGCGAAGACTCACTTGCCTTATGAGCTGTCACCGGTTCGCTTGGCCTGGCTGCATGATTTGTTCGTGCAACCGGATTATCCGGTGACCGCGCTGCCGAGCTACGAGCCGAAGCTGGCCGCGAATCCCTTTCGCACTTTTGCCGCGCTGCCGCTGCGCACTCGCTACCGCTTTCTGTTGGAGGACGCTCGCTTCTTCATCGAGGGCTTCATCAAAGGACCCGTCTGCCGCGGCCAAATCGCGCTGAACGTGATCGACGACCGCTTCTGGATCGTCTTTTTCGATCCCGATTCGCCGCTCGCTTCCAACAGCAATTACGTGAACCAGCTCGCGGATTATTTGGCGCAGCCGAACGAGATGGAAGACAATCTGAAGTTGATCAGTAGCTACGGTCACTATCTGAAGCTGGAAAACCGCTACCTTCAGGCGCGGCGCAAAGCGGCCCATCTGGCCTTCCCGCTGCCTCTCGAGCGCGCGCTGGGGCTGCTCTGGAATGGCGGCGGTATCAACCCGAACGCCGCGCTCACCGTCTATCGACACTCGGACAGCGCTTCGGTCGATCAGGGATTGGTAGGCGAGCCCCCGAAGACGTCGTGGATTTTGGACTACCCGCTGCTCGAGCGCATCCACTATTTGCTGGTCGCGGGCTTCGACGTTTACGGGAACGTGGGGCACCAACTCAACACGCGCCTTCACATGGACGTGCTGCGAATGGAAGCCGAAGAAAACCTGCTCGCTTACTTGCCGGCGAAGGACAGGAAGACGGTCCATGACAGTTGGTACAAAGGCATCCGCAAAGGGGACGCCGACGATATCGAGTCGTGGTGGATGAATGAAGAGTTGGTGAGCGGCTATCGCACGGCCCAACCGCTGCAAGAGCTGTATCAGCAAGTGGCCGCGCGGCTCGGACCGCTGTCGAAGCCCGCCATCGCACGGCCCTGCGCGGGGCAAGACTGCGACTCGGAGGCGCGTAAAGCAGCCATCGAGCGCGCGGACCGCGCCATCGCGCCGCTCGCGCGCATGCACGGCAAGATGGTCGAATTCTTGCCGGATGTCGCGTTCGTTCGCGTCGAGCTGGGCGGTGCGCCCGAAGCGGACTTGGCCTACACGCTGCTCAGCGACAAATCTTACGACAACGTCTCTTCGATGTTCTCCGAACAAAAGCCGGGCGAGCGCCGGGACGCGAGCGGCGATCGGCAGACGGTCTTACCCTGGCTCGAAGGTTCTTATCCGGAGTTCTTCTTCGTCGTGCCGCTGGCGGAGGTCGAAACCTTCGTCGCGCGCTACGACGGCATTCGCAATCGCGACGACTACGAGCGCTTCACCGCTCGCTTCGGCGTCCGCCGCACCAACCCCGCATTCTGGAAGACCGCTGATTGGTTCAACGCCCAGGCCCTCCGCGAGCAACCCGAGCGCGCGGGCATTTTCGATCTGAATCGCTATCAGGATCGCTAGCGTAGCGCTCAGTTCGCCAAGCACTCGCCGAGGGACCCATCGCCTTTCGAGCAATGCCCGCTCGCGCACTGACTCGACTCGACGCAAGCGCTGCCCACGTTCCCGTCCGTGCAGGCGCCCTGCGCAAACAGGGGCGTGTACGCGCAGTGCCCGGAGTCGCAATGCGCGTCGCGCTCACAATCGGCTTTCAGGGCGCGGCTGGAGCAGGTGCCCGCGTGATTGCCGTTGTCCGTGCCCGCACACGCGGCGCTGTCACAGTGCGCGTCCTTCGAGCACGCATCACCCAGCTTGCCCGCCGTGCATTTGCCGCTGCCCGGGATCTCCGGGCCGTGAGGTTTCGCGCAACGCCCGCTCTGGCAGTCGCTGTCGGTCCCGCAGCCAACGCCATTCTCGCCGCCGGTACAAGCCGAGCCGAGTGAGCTGCCCTCGATGGCGCCCCCGCAAAAACCACTCTCGCAATCGCTGCCGTCGTCACACGGCTCGTCGAGCATTCCAGCAGTGCAGCGGCCACCCCCAAGGCCGAGCCAGCAATGCCCGCTCTCGCAGCGCTCGTTGTCATCGCACGGTTCGTTGAGCTTGCCGGCCGTGCACACCAGGCGCGAAAAGAAAGGGATACAGTGAAAGCCGGGACGACAGTCCGCGGAGTCCCGGCATTCGCTGTTCGCGATCCCCGCGCTGCACCGACCCGCGAGCTTGCCTGCCTCGAGCAGACAACCCCCGCTCGGGCAATCTGCGCTGCGATTGCATGGCTCACCGTCGCCTCCGCTCGAACAGCCGCGCGCGCCATTTTCAGCGACCGCAACGCAGTTGCCCATTCGACAATCGTGGTCGTGACGACAGCGAGCTCCGGGACCGCCATCCCCACATTGACCGGTGGCTGCGCCGTCATCGAAAACGCACAGCCCACCAGCACAATCCGCAGCAGATTGGCACGGGCTGGCCGAAGTTGCGCACTCGAAAACCGCGTCCAACCCCGCAGCGCACGCCGCGGCGCAATTCACTTTGGTCATGCAGCTCCCGTTGCGCGCAGGCAGGCAGAGAATGAAGCAATCGCACAGTGAATCGGCGCACAGAGCCTGAGGGCAATCGCCCGGCGTGAATTCCATTTGCAATCCGAAGCGGGCGCACGAGTCGTCCGGCGGGGGCGGCAGCGCCGCGTCTTCATCGTTCGAACCCGAACCGCCCGGGCTCGAGTTGGCGGAGCTCGCGCTGCCGGAGCTCGAGCTGCCGGCGCTCGACGTGATTGCCGCGCTGCCGCCCGAGCCAGCGTATCCGCCATGGGCGCCGTGATCGCCCGCCGCGCCGCCCTCGCCTTCGGCCGTCGGACTCACCGCGCCGCAGGCAACGGCAAGGGACGCGACCAGCACGTGCACGACCCTTGCTCGACCCATGAACATGACGCGCCGAGCTTAGCTACGGAGCCACGAAAACGCTACGCCGAACGCATTACCGAAACTAGATATGATGCAAAACGTATGGCCCAAAGCAACACGCAGTCAGACAGTTCCCCGCTTGCGCAGCTTGCGCAACGCGCTTGCGCAACTTTGCGTAAACCGCTTGCGCAACCCGGCTGCGCGTCCGCAAATTCGCCGCATATTTCAACTTGCTCGGCTTGGCCCGCAACGTGCAAACGGTGGCGCGCGAAAGCGGCGACACAGAGTCGCGTCACAGAGAGGGATCACCATGAATCATTCGAAGTTAGTCGTGTGCTTTGGAATCAGTGTTGGCCTGCTCGTGAGTGGGTGTGCCGCAGCGCCCCAAGCGACCGAAGAAATTACCACGAGCGAAGAGGCGCTGAGCCCGAGTCTCTGTCCGGAAGGCGTGCCCCCAGAGCTCGCGCCCGCGGCCGATCAAACCATCAAAGCCAGCCTGACCGGCGTGGGAGTCCAGATCTACATTTGCAACGCCAAGACGACCGGCTTTGGCTGGTCGCTCGTCGCTCCGCAAGCAAACCTGCTCGATGACTGCGACAAGCTCGTCGGCACGCACTTCATCGGCCCGACTTGGCAGGGCAATGATGGCAGCTCCGTCGCCGGAGCCCGGGTGGCGGGCGTCACCGTCGACCCGAGCGCCATTCCGTGGCTGCTGCTGAAGGCGACCTCCAACGGCCCGATCGCCGGCAAGTTCTCGGACGTCACCTCGATTCAGCGCTTGAACACGGTCGGAGGACTTGCCCCGAGCACGCCCTGCGACGCAAATAACAATTTGGGCTCGATCGTGCAGGTTCCCTATACCGCCCAATACGTCTTCTACAAGACGAAAACGCACGGGAAGGTTGTGCAATGCAACGGCAGTTAGTCGAGTTCCGTTCCACGTTCCGGGTGGTCAAGCCGATGAAGCGGCCGCTGCCCGCAGCGCCCCCCGCTCCCTCACGAGTCCGCTTTTTGACCCCTAGCGCCGGAGTGCGCGCGCTCTTTCAGGACCCACAAAATCAGCGGCATGCTTGGCAGCGGCCGATGCCAGCGCGCTAACCCGTGGCAGATGTGCGACGCGCAGCCCGTGACCGGGTGCGCGTCGCGGTGGCCCGCGAGTGGTCGCGAGCAAGAGAGCGCGCTACGCTCACGGCCATGGCACGAGACTGGGTGGGATGGTTCTCGATCTTCCTTTTGGGGTCTGGCTGCGGCGCGCGCACGGGGCTGCTCACGGACTCGGACATCGACCAATGGGCGAGCGGCGGCAGCGGCGGAGCGAGCCTCCGCAAGCCCCCTGTCACGACGAACTGCCAGCTCAGCGGTGACGATCCGCGCGTGGCCGGGATCAAACCGGACGAGCTTGCTCACCTCGACGGAGCGGACTTCGTCATCGGTGACGTCAAGTCTTACCACTGGAGCCTGCAGCTGGAGGACTGCGACGCGGTGGTTCAGAACGCGCAGATCCTGCTGCAAGGTGTCGACCAGCAAGTCCTCACCTTCCAACCTTCGCGGCCGGCGTTCTATCACTTCACGCTCGAGGTCACCGGCCTTGCAGGGGATCGCTCGACCTGCAAGCTCGAGGTACCGGTGCCGGGCGTCGGCATGCGCGTCGAGCTGTGTTGGGACACCAGCACCACGAGCGATCTCGACCTGTATTTGCACACGCCCTACGACACCGAGCCGTGGTTCGCGCGCGGCTCGCACAGCGTCATCGAGGGCATCGACAGCACGACCTGCAATAGCCCCAACGCAGCCGCGATGCTGCGCTTCGGCAAATCACGCGTCGATTGGGGCTACAGCGACTCCGCGTTGAGCGCCTGCAACACGCCGGCCTTTCGAAACTTCTCGGGCATTGGTCGCTGTCCCAACCCGCGCTCCGCGGACGACAACAACCAACAGGAGGCGACCGGCACGACCGAACGTCTGCAACTCGACAATCCCCATGATGGGCAACACTTCCGCGTCATGGTGCAAAATTTCAAGAACCTGCCCGCGCAGCCGCGCGTGTTCGTCTACTGCGGGGGCGAGCGCGCGGCGGCCTTCAGCACCCCTTCGAGTCCAAGCAATTTCGTGGCCCCCAATGCCGGTATATTCGGGGTGATGTGGCGCGCAGCGGACATCACGACCAGTGTCGACGCCTCGGGCAAGGTCGCTTGCAGCGCAGTGCCCGTCACGGATCGGGCAGCGGTGACCATCGACGATGCCAGCTTCTGAGCGCGACAGGGCCGGCGCGCCTGGGAATCTTCGGCAAATTCGCGCCGTTTTCACCGATACGCAAGTTCTCGGACGCCTGGTCGTATCCGCCACGGTAGAAGGCTCGCGCCCATCACGACTCAGACCGCGCTCCCGATATGCCGAAAAGCTCAGCCCCACGACGTCGCCAACAGAGATTGAAAGCCAGGACCGAGACCGCGTTGAGCCGCTGGAGCGCTGTGCTCGTTCTCGGCTGTGCACTTGCCGCTTGCATCGATGAGCCGGCGGGAGCGAGGCGCGCGAGCGGAGGCTCCTCCGGGAACGCTGGCCAGAGCTCGGGCGCCGAGTCCGGCGCCGCCGGCCACGGCGATGCCGAAGACGCCGGCGCCGCGGGAGCTTCGAACGCTGCCGCTGGCTCTGCCGGCGAAGCGGGTGAAGGCGCGACCGCTGGCGGAGTGCGGGCCCAGCCGAGCGCTGGCTGCGGCAAGGCCGATCCGCGGCCCGGCACGTCTTCCGATCCGCTGACTGTCGCCGGCCATGAGTACTACGTGAAGCTACCGACCGACTACGACGCCGACAAGCCGTACCCGGTGCTGATGATGTTCAACCCGACGGGCAACCCGATCAGCTGGGCCGAGAGCTATGCGGGGTTCGAGGTGACAGGGCCGCAAGAAGCGTGGATCCGCGTGTATCCGACGATGGCCGACAATGCCAGCGGTTGGGGCGCAAGTGACGTGGCTTTCTTCGAGCCGTTCTACGAGCAGCTCGTCGCAGACTTCTGTGTCGACCAAGCGCGCGTGTTCGCAGCGGGTGAAAGCTCGGGCGGCGACTTCGTCAGCATTCTGGGCTGCGAGTACGGGGACAAGCTTCGCGCAACCGCGCCGTGCGCGACCAAGCCAGTCGCGGCCTATCCGCTCGACCTGCCGACACAGCGGCAGTGCAAGGGCGAAGTCACCGCGGTCGTCATTCACGGTAAGGACGACAGCGTCGTCTCGCCCGCCAATGGTCCGAGGACGCGTGACTTTTACGCCGCGCTGAATCATTGCGGCCCGACCGCCACGCCAGTTGCGGGCTACGAAGACGCGCTCTCCAATTGCGTGATGTATCGAGACTGCGACGCGGGTCGTCCCGTGTATTGGTGTAACCACGGCGATCCCAACTACAGCGGCACCAATCACGGCTGGCCGGCGTTTGCGGCCGAGTTCTTGTGGACGGTGTTTTCGAGCTACTGAGTATTCAGAGCCACTCTTGGCTGGTGCGTTGCCAACCGGCCGCGCCGGGCCCGACCGGCAGCCAGGAGATGCTGAGTCCAATCGCAGCGCCGTCGTAATAGCCGGCGCTACCGTACAGCCCGAAGCGAAAGCCGGCCACGCTGAGCAAGCCCGGGTAGATGTTCAAAAGCGCGGTCGGATGCTTCGGTCCGGCCAAGATCAGCGAGCTCATCAGCGACTCGTTGCGATCCCAGAACGCGCCCAGGGCAAACTCCAAATCATCTGGCAAGATGATGCGCCCGCCCTGCGCGGTGTACTCGGCGCGCATGGTGTACAGATGCGTGCCGGCGGCGAACGAGAAGGAATCGCCACGCTTGGTGGGGATGGAGACTCCGCCGAGTCCGTCCGTGCCGGTGTAGTAAAAGAACTTGAGCTTGGTGTACGGCAGCGGGATCTTGAAGCTGTAGTTGCCGCCCGTATTCAGCAGCTTCAGGTGCACCAAATCGAAGGTGGCCTGATGTGGCCAGAAGTTGATTCTGACCGTCGTCGAGAAGAAGCGCGCCACCGGGTCGATCGAAAAAAGGGTGTAACCGATGGGGTTGAAGATCCAAAAGTCGGAGACCGGATCGGTGTTGGGCCCGCGGAAGGTGCTGTTTTCAGCGGCCTCGTTGATGAACTGGGCTGCCGCGGTGTTGAGCAACCCGAACAACCACGGCACCGGCACGTCATGCGCGGCGTACCAGCTCCAAAGCTTGCGATAAACCATGCCTTCGCCGAGCACGTGGAGCGTGTAGTTCGGAACCCACTGCCCATACGCGGAGTCGAGGCCTTTGATCGGAAAGATCTCGTGCGCGATGAACTCCTTGGTTCCACCGCAGTTCGCGATGGCATCGAAGGGATTGGCCAGGTTTTTGGCTACATTCGAGAAGCCCGTGGCGTACGCCATCTTGAACGGGCTGTCCTGGTAGGAAGCATTCCGCAAAATGTCGTACGATAAATGGATCGTCGCTTGCAGCGGGTTGAACTCGCTGTCGCTCCCGTAGTCGACCTGATTGAGGAAGTAGAGCGGGGCAGCGACCTCGGCAGGAGCTTCGCTCTTGGTGGAGACTTCTTCCTTGGAGGGTGCTGCGTCCTTGCGCGGCGCTGGTTCGGGCTCTGCGGCGTGCGCGCCGGTCGCTGCAAGAAAGCCCAAGGCCAAGGTCAAAAAAAATGACCCGGATCGACGAGCGCCCGAAGCACGCCTCGACCGGCGATGATCGCGCGCCGAAATGCAACGATCGGCCGCGCGCGGAAATGAGCAGGGACGAAAACAGGGCAACATGAACGAAGGTCGGGTTCTATCGGGGCCACGAGCGACCATCCCCGGCGTCCCCGATGGCGAAAAGCGACTGCGTCCGAAATTCGAGACCTTACACTGCTTCCCGCTGGATAGACCGTGAATTTCCGGCTCCGCGAGCGAATCGTGACTAGAGATTACGAAAAGGCCTGCCACTACATTGGGCGGAGCGCTGACGCTTCGCTGTCTCGCGCGCGGCGCTGACGCGTCGCTGTCTCAGGCGCGGGCGCTGGCGCGCCGCTGTCTCAGGTGCGGGCGCTGGCGCGCCGCTGTCTCGGGCGCGGGCGCTGGCGCGCCGCTTCGGCTAGCAGGTCGGAAGGCCACTCACGGACCTTTCCGCAAATGTTCGTGCGCAAACGTTCGTGATATGAGTGTCGCTGATGGCGAAGAAGTCTTCCTGGTTGCCGAAGGCAAGTGCGACCACCGGCCTACTGCTGCTCATCGCTTCGGGGTGCATGAAAGATTTGGACGCGCTCTCCGAAAAGTGGGGCCACGGCGGGACCGCAGGCAAAGGCCACGGCGGATCGGGCGGCGCGGGCAAGGGCGGCGGTTCTCCAGCATCCGGAGGCTTGGGTGAGTCGGGCGCGAGCGGCGAAGGCGGAGAGCCAGACGAACCCAACGGCGGCAAGGGCGGCAAGGGCGGCTCGGGCCCATCCGGTGGCTCGGGACATGCCGGCTCGGGAACTTCCGGCCGAGGGGGCACGGGGGGTGGGGTCGGCGGCAGCAGCTGCACGGTGTGCGGGGGCAGTAACGAATGCTTCGACCTCTCGGTGGGCGTCCCCGACGGCGACAACGGGGTCACCAATTGCGGTGCCTGCAACCTGACGTGCAGCCTCGATAACGCGAATAGCGCAAGTTGCAAGAGCGGGGCCTGTGACCTGAAGTGCAAGACCAACTATGCTGACTGCAACCCCGGCGTGCTCAACGACGGCTGCGAGACGGACCTCACGAAGCCCGCCACTTGCGGCTCGTGTTCGTTCGCGTGCAGCTTGGTCGGCGTAGCGACCGCTGGCTGCGCCTCGGGCCGCTGCACGCCGACGTGTACGCCATTGTACGGGGACTGCAACGGCGACGTGCAACCCGTAATGAACGACGGCTGCGAGGTCTACTTCGACGCACTCGATCGCTGCACGACGGGCTGCAGTGTTGCTTCCGTTGCTTGCGGTGCAACGCAGGTTTGCAACAACGGGACGTGCGTCGCACCCGATGGCCTCGTGGTCCTGAGCACGCCGCTCACGACCTCTACTACGGATGCCACGCGCTGGTCGGACATCTTCCCCACCAACATGGTCAATTTGGAGGGCACCTCGATGAGCCTGCGCGTCTACGCGCCGGGCGCGACTGGCGGCAGCATCACCGTATTCATGAGCGACAACGGCTCCAACTTCGGACCCGAAGTCTCGTTCGACTTGTCGTCCATCAATCAGAAGTGGACGGACATCACCATTCCCTGCGTTTCTTCCGGTACGTTCAACGCCAAGATCGTCAAACAGGTCAACATTCGGGTTCAGGGCGCACCGCCCTCAGTGACCAGCCCGACGGTGGTCTACGTCGACAACGTGCGAACCTCCAACATGGTGGTCAACGACACCTTCGACACATCGTTCGGAAACTTCGTGAAATCGGGGCTCGTGTTCGTCTCCGGCTCCACGCTGTCCTGGACTGCCGCAATGCCTTGAGAGCAAACGCGCCTCCGAAGACGACGAGTGGAGCTCGTGGTCCGAAGCCCATGGCGCTCGTCAGCGCCATGCGAACAGCGAGACGCCTGGGTGAAAGCCCCAGGGCTTGACCGGACCGCCTTCGGGGTGAAAGTGGCGCTCGATGCGAGCGACCACGCGTTTGCCATCTACCTCGACCTCGATCCGAGTGCCCACCGGCTTGGCGTGGTATTTGTGGACGATTCTCGCGGCCGCCTCGAGCATGTTCTTCGTGATCTCTTCGTTGCGCATTCGCCGCAGCTTGGGGTCCTCCAAGCGCAAGTCGGCGGGCGGCGGAGTGATGATTTCGACGGCTTTCGCGACCGGCTCGGGCGCTGGCGACACGCGATCGACGATCGCCGGCTCGCGGCTGACGAGCACGTTCGATGCGCTGGGCGCGGTCTCGACCTTTGCGGTTTTCAGCTCCAGGCTCGAGCGCGCTTCGGCGGTCTTCGAGTTCGCAGAGCTGACCAGCAACGCCCCCAGCGCCAAGCACATCCCGAGCACTCCCGTCTTCGTTCGCATGCCGCACCTACAGCAATGCTCGGGCCAAGCCTGTTCAGCGCTGTGGCGCTCGCAGCAATTCAGCGCAGATCCTGTCGTTGCCGAGCTTTCTCGGCGAAAGCGCGGAAGCTTCCGCCGCGAACCTGCGTAACACTCGGGTTGCGAGCCACGTTTGCCTGCGTCACCGGCAACACGACCGCGTTCTTTGCCGGACACGGTGGCTTCCGGGCCGAACTCACGAGCAATCGCGAGCAGCAGCGCGTGGCTCGCAATTCGTGAACTGCAACGCTCTATCCTGACATAAGGCTGTCATTGGGGGTCCGGTATCGATCCACTGTCAGCACGGAGGAGCACGCACATGTCCATGTTTTCACTACGAAAACCCTTGGGATTCCAGCTTTCGGCGGCACACGAGTTCTATCGCAACTTCGCTCCGGGGTCGGATATGGCGGCAGCGGCGCTCGATCGCCTGACGCTCGCCTTCCGACTCGACGGCACGTACGCGCCGGTCGCGGTGGCTTTGCAAGAGCAGGGTGAGGAGCTGCTCGTCGAGGTGGCGGGCAAGGCAGATCAGCGAGCCGTCAGCAAACAACTCGGACGGATCTTGGGCCTCGAAGGCGATGCGCGCGCGTGGTTGGAGCTCGGCGAGCGGGACTTGGTGGTCGGAGATTTGCAGCGTCAATTCCGCGGGTTCTTCAGCGCGGCCAAGGCAACGCCCTACGACGCCGCCACCTGGGCCGTGATTTCGCCGCGCATGAATCAAGAGCAGGCAGCTCGCATCAAGCTGGCACTCGCGCGCGAAATGGGCGATTCGCTCACGCTGAGCGGCAAGACCCATTTCGTGTTTCCCGCTCCCGAGCGGTTGCGAGCGCTCGAACGCTTCCCAGGCTTGTCCGAGGAAAAGACGAGACGACTGCGCAGGATCGCGGAGGCTGCCTGCGACGGCCTGCTCGAAGCAGACCGCTTGCGCGCGATGGGTGAAACGCGCGCGCTGAGCGAGCTGCAGCAGTTACCCGGGATCGGGCCATGGGCGGCAAGTCACATCTATTTTCGCGGTGCGGCACCCTGCGATGGCTTACCGACAGCGGAGCCGCGGGTGCTGCACGGGCTTTCGTTGGCGTATCGTTTGCGATCGCCGTCGCTCGCCACCTTCCAGAGAATCGCAGTTGGCTGGCGGCCGTTTCGGCTGTGGGTGTGCGTGCTCTTGATGCGGCGGCTCGGCATGACCACCGGCTGGAACGCGCCAGGGCTGGATGAAGAACGAAAGCGTCTGGGGCAAGCACTCCTGCGGCGCACACCGCCCGCCGCGTGATCTCCGGGCGCTGGCTGCCCGGTTCGGTGCTAATTTCAAAATGTCGTGCGCCTGCTGGCCATTCGTTACTTGGGGATTTGCGGCTGCGTCGCCATCTGGGGCGGCTGCGGCGCGCGCACGCGACTCGAGCAGTGGGGGCAGCAGGCGACGCCGAGCGGAGCCACTGCGAGCGCGGGTGTTTCGAACGGCACTGCCGGCGAACGGGCCGGGACGGGTGGCTTGCACACGGGCAAAGGACCGAGTGAAGTCGCCTCCAGCGGAGCCGCCGGTGGGAGCGGAGGCACGGGTGGGAGCGGAGGCATCGGCGGGAGCGGAGGCGCGGGTGCCGGTTCGGATGGCGTCACGGAAATCTGCAACGGCCTCGACGACGACGGCGACGGTGAGATCGACGAAGACTTGCCGTTTGCGGTCGTCGAAGGTCCCGTCGCGCTGCGAACGGATGAGGGGCGCACCGACAACGACGCAGCCTATTGCAGCTCGTGCGCCTGGGCGTGGGATCCTCAGCTGGTCATGCCGGGTGACGAGCTCGGAGTCGTTTGGTACCTCGGGATCCACGGCGGCCGCGAGCAACCGAGCAGCTTTTTCCGCCGCTTGTCCTGGGAGCTCACGCCCCGCGATGTGGTGCGCTCGCTGAGCGATCGGTATCTGATGGGAACGCTGGGACGCGGGCAGACTCGGACCGGCGCGGAGCTGCTGGTCTTCACCGAGCGCCGTGGCGCGAAAGATTTGCCCAGCTACGCGCTGCTCGGCGGCGGTTTCCAGCTGGGCGCCTCCATCACGCTCGACGGCTGCGACGCCGTCAGCGCAGCGCGGACGCTGTCCGTGTTGTGGCCGGGGCTGATCGGTTGTGCAAACTTCGGCCACTTCCACACCTTCCTGCTCGCGAACGACGATGGCGGCGTCCGCTTGCACGTCGACCACGCCTTGAGCCCGGTAGCGGACTTCCGTGTCACCAACGCCGGGCGCGCGTTCGGGGCGTTGAACGGCGCTAGCGGCCTCTTGGCGATGCCGCTATCGCTCGGCGGGTCCAAAGTCCCCAACCAGCTGTGGACGCAGCCGATCTCCGCGCGGGGCGAGGCGTTGGGCGAACCGCTGCAGCAAGCTCTCGACGCTCCGCTATTTCTCGAGCTCGAGGGACTCTTCTCGGTGCCCGGCGGTTACCTGCTATTCGGTGCGAACCGCTCGCTCTCTGGGCCATGGCCACAGGGCAGATTCACGTTGGCCCTCGACCTCGACGGGCGCGCGCGTGGAGATCTGACTCACTACGATTTGGATCTCGCCGATGGCGACGCGCTCGCCACGCTTCGCGTCGGCTCCGGCTTCGTCCTGGCAGCAGTCACCGCACGGGGTCTGCGCGTCGAGCAATTGGACGCTTCGGGCGCGATCGTCGGAGACTGGTTGCAAGAGCTTCCCATCCACCAGCGCACGCCATCGTTGTTGTTTGCCCGTGGCCAGCTGTACGTCGCCTTCGCCGAACCCCCGCCGCTCGAGGGCGGCGCAAACCGAGTCATGGCGCTGCGCTTCGGCTGCGCGCGTCTGCACTAGCGGGACGCGACGGAGCGCGTCAAAAGCGCACGTTGCTGTGCTCGAACATCGCGGCGCGCGGCAATCTTCCGCCCTAGCCGCTCAGCGCTACTCGAGGTCGTGCTGGGGAATGGTTCGTGCGCCTCACTCGGGGAGCGCGTGACTCGCTCGCGACTCGGCGCTGCAGTATGCTGTGCCGCATGTTCCGGGGAACGCATGAATCGAGGCTCGTGCGCGGTCGTCGCTCGTTCTTGCGTGCGCTCGGCGCCGGTGCGGTCGCCCTGCCGTTCTATCGTTTGCTGGAGAACAGCGCAGTCTACGCGCAGAGCGCTGCCACGCCGATGCGTTACATCAGCGTGCTGCATCTGCATGCCGCGGCGTCGCCTTTGTTCGTCCGTCGTGAGGGCGAGACCGAGACCAACTTCGACATTGCCTACGACGGCTGCGTGCTCAAGTGCTTCGACGACCCTGCCACGTACGGAGTGAGCTTCAAGGACAAGCTGATCGCCATCGAGGGCGTGGACTTGGCCGTGGCTTTGGCCACGGGCATGGGCGGACACTCGGCAGGCCCCGGCGTGTTCACCGGCGCCACACCGCTCAAGCCCGAGAACTCCAGCATCGATCAATTTCTCGCCGTCGAGCACGGGCTGGGAGCGAGCACTCGTCTCACGAGTATCGCCCTGGGCGTGGGCTACGACACACCCGACTGGGGCATCGTGTTCGCCAAGGGCGGCGCCCTGCTGCAGAAGATCATCGACCCCTCACAAACCTGGGACCGGTTGTTTGCCGGGATCGTGGTCGGCGATGATCCGATGGTCCTGGCAGAAGCCGCGCGCAAGCGCCGGCTGGGTGCGAGCTTGCTCGATTACATACGCACCGACATCAAACGGACCTATGACCGAGTGGGGCCCGAAGAGCGTGAGAAGTTGGACGTCCATCTCACGTCTCTCAGAGAGCTCGAGAAACGCCTGAGCGATCTGGAAATTCATTGCGCGGGACAGTTCGAAGCGCCGCGCGCCTTCGCGCACACGTCCGATGAAGACGGCGCCGGACCGGACCTGCACGAGATCACGCAGCTGCAAATGGGATTTTTGGCCCAGGCGTTGGCCTGTGATTTGACCCGCTTCGGGTCAGTCGAGCTGCACGATCTCAGTATGGGGGCGGCGCTCGGCGCGGGCATTGCCGATGTGCCGGACGACAACCACGCGTACCTCGCGCACAAATACTATCCCCCCGTCTACGACGGCAAGCAGCTGGTCGATCCGGGAGATCCGGCCAGTTGGGAACGGCTCGCGGTGGTGCATCGCTACAACTACGGCACCGTCGCCTCGTTCATGAAGCAACTGCACGATGCTTCCGTGCTTCAAGACACCTTGATTTACATGTCTGGCGACATGGGTGAGCCGAACGCGCACGACTCGACAGACACGCCCATGCTGCTCCTGGGCGGCGCCGGTGGGAAGTTCCGCATGGGGCGGCGCTTGAAGATGAAGCCCAACTGCGCAAGCAACGCGCGGCTGTGCGATGGACAGCAGCAGTTCGTGCCGCAAAACCAGGTGCTGGTCTCGATTGCCAACGCCTTCGGAGTGGCGGTCGACTCCTACGGGACCGCGCCGGACCCGAAGCTGACGCAAGGCCCGCTCAGCGCGTTGACCGAGCTCGGGGTGAGCTTGTGACGCGGCGTCTGCCCATATTCCTGCTGCTGTGCGCCGCTCTCGCGAGCTCGGGTTGCGGGACGTCCCACGGTTCGACCTCCGGCGCCCCAGGAGCTGCGCAAGGGCTAGGCGGGGGCAGCGGAGCCAGTGCTGGCGCGAGCGGCTCGGGCGGGCAAGGCTCGTTCACAGAGGCCTACTTGCCGGCCGGCGTGCGGCGCATGACGGTGCGCGAGTTCACCAATACCGTCGCCCAATTGTTGGGCACGGAGCGCGAATTTTCGAGCCTGCTGCCGCACGATGTCCCGCAGCAGGGCTACAGCCGTAATCTTGGGCAGTTGGTCGATCCGGTGTTCG
Organism: Polyangiaceae bacterium; assembly: GCA_035688655.1. Lineage (GTDB taxonomy): Bacteria > Myxococcota_A > Polyangia > Polyangiales > Polyangiaceae > PMG-095. Next base: position 36,418 of record DASSMT010000004.1, read on the forward strand.
CTCGACAGCTGCAATACACCGCGGAGCAACTCGCGGCAGAAACGGTAGCGCAGCGACTATCGCTGATCGCTCCCTGTTCGTCCAACCCAGGCGTGGACTGTGCGAAGACGTTCATTCACGACTTCGGAGAGCGCGCCTATCGAAGGCCGCTGGGCGATGACGAGCTAGCGCAGCTGCTGGCCCTGTACGCTCTCGGCGCAGACGGCCGGCCCGACGCAGCGAGCCAGTTCGCGAGCGGCATCCAGTTCTTGCTGGAAGCGATGCTCCAAGCGCCGAGCTTCATCTACCTTTCCCAAATAGGCGAGTTCGGGTCGTCCGGAGCGATGTCAGCTCTGGATCAATGGGAGCTCGCCGCCACGCTGTCCTACCTCGTGGTCGCTGGCCCACCCGACGAAGCACTGCGCGCGGCCGCCGCCGCCGGACAACTCTCCAGCTCCGAGCAACGGCGCGCCCACGCAGAGCGCCTCATCGCCACCCCTGCTGGACGAGCGCAGGTACGAGCCTTCATCAGAGAATGGCTGCACCTCGACAAGCTTTCGACCATCGACAAGTCGGACCCACGCTTTGCATCGCTCAGACAATCTGTGCTCGACGAAACCAACGACTTCGTCGACGAAGTCATGCTGAACGATGATGGCAGCCTCGGAAGGCTACTCACGGCGGGCTACACGGTGGTTGGGCCTGAATTGGCCGCGTTCTACGGCGTCTCGCCGGACGCGAACGGACGCGCCAGTCTGGCGGGCACCGGCCGTGTGGGGCTGCTCCAGCAGGCGGCGTTCTTGGCGGCCAATTCGGCCGCCAATGTCTCGTCTCCGGTCAAGCGCGGCGCGGTGTTCTTCGACCGCTTGACCTGTACCCCGATCCCACTGCCATCGCTGTCGGTCGGCGTCATCAAACAACCGCCGCCGGACCCGAAATCGACGACGCGCGAGCTCTTCGCCGTGCACGCCACGGATAGCCGCTGCTCGGGGTGTCACACGCGGCTGGATGGCGTCGGGTTCCTGTTCGAAAATTTTGGGCCCATCGGCGAACAACGCAGCGAAGAGTCCGGGAAACCCATCGACACGAGCGGCTCGCTCAAAGCCGGGCTCGACGTCGACGGCCCAAGCGCAAACAGCGTGGAGCTTTCGTACCGACTGGCACAAAGCAAAGACATCAGGCGTTGCTTCGCGAGGCAGCTGTATCGCTACTCGGCCGCCGACAACGATCCAAACCGCGAAGAGACCTTCCTGCGCGGGCTGGAGGCGGAGGGCACACTCAGCGATCGAGTGCACGCCTTGATCCCGGCATTCGTGGCCAGCCAAAGCTTTTTGATTCGCGAGCAGCCCACACCAGGTGGCGGGCAATAGGCGACATCGGTGACGCGCACGCTGCCCGCCGTGTTTGCAGCTTGGCTCTTGCTGCTGCTCGGTCGTACTGCGAGCGCCCAAGCTCCGACAGATCGCATCGTTTCCCTCGCGCTCGGCTTCCAGCATACCTGCGTCCTGTTCGAGAGCGGGCACGTCCGGTGCTGGGGGAAGGATCAGGTGAGTGGTCGCGGCAGCGGTGCAAACCTGGGGGATGACGAGGCTCCGGCCCTTGGCGATGACGTCGGTCTGGGTGGCAAAGCCGTTCAGATCAGCGCGGGCGGCGGGCAGACGTGCGCGCTGCTCACGACCGGAACCGTGCGCTGCTGGGGTGGCAATGGGCTCAGCGACCATTGGCAGAAGCGATCGCCGCCTTCGGCCACTCCAGCAGAGCTCGGCGATCTCGAGCTGGGCGCACGCGTGGTCGAGATCTCCGCGGGCACGACCCATCAATGCGCACGAACCGAGCTCGGCAGCGTGCGTTGTTGGGGCGAGGGCCACTATGGCGAGCTCGGCAACGGCAGTCGGCGGGCGGTGAGTTTCCGCTCTCCAGCGTTGACCCGAGATGTACCGCTCGGCAAGCCGGTCGTATCCGTGGTGGCGGGCAGATTTCAGAGCTGCGCGTTGCTCGGCGGATCACGCGTGCGCTGTTGGGGCAACGAAGAGCCCGTGGATGGCCCAGTCAAGAGCCTGGACGACGTCTACGTGGCGCGGCCGGCCAGCGCATATCCCGTGTTCGATTTGGGTGCTCCGGTGCGACAGATTTCCGCGGGCGGTTCCGTCTGTGCCGTGCTGCGCGGCGGCCGAGTGCGCTGTTGGGGCAACAACGAGCACGGGCAGCTCGGTTATGGGCATCGGCGAGCGATCACTTCTCCCGCGAGCGCTGGGGACGTGTACCTGGGCGGGCCGGCACTGCAAATCACGACCGGGGTCGAGCACGCTTGTGCGCTGCTGTCAGAAGGTCGCGTGCGTTGTTGGGGTCGGGGAAGTGATGGTGCGCTCGGCTACGGCAACGGTCTCGACATTGGCGACGACGAGACACCGGCCAGCGCTGGCGACGTTCCCGTCGGTGGTCGGGTCGTGCAGCTCGCAGCGGGCGCGTTTCACACCTGCGCGTTGCTCGACACCGGCAAAGTGCGCTGTTGGGGCGACTCGCGCTACGGCCAGCTCGGCTACGGCAACATGCAACGCGTCGGCGACACCGAGACGCCCGCTGAGGTGGGTGACGTGCGAGTTTTTCTGTCCGATCCAGCCACGCCGCCACCCACGCCGTGGCTGTCGCGAGCACCGCCGCTCGCCCTCCCCCTGCTAGTGGAGTCTGAAAACAAGCCGCCCGAGACCCGAGAATGCGCGGACAGTTGCCCAGGCTGTCAGCTCCTCTTCGATGGTGCGCGCTCGCAGCGCACGATGCAGAATCTGAAACCACGACCACTCTCCGAAGCGGAGCGCGCGCTGTTCGCGATTGCCTATCGGCAATACTTGGAGTCACCCATTTGCCTGGACTACGACCGAGCGCCCGCGCTGGACTACAGAGCCATTTTCAGCGCCCAAGATCCGGCGCGCGTGCGTGCGGTTCTGGATGCGGCGTTTAGCGCGCCCGGGCGCAAACAAACGTTGATCGTGGCCACAGTGGATGATTGCGGAATCGGACCGGGTGTGTGGGGCCGGTCGCTTTCGGTCCTGCTCGAGCGCGGCGAGCTGGTCTCGATCAACGTCCTTTTTGGTTGGGATCGAGCCTGGGCCCGGGATCTGAACGGCGACGGCGTGGCCGAGCTGATCGGCCTGAAGCGCCGCTTGGTGAACAGCGACTTCGGAGATATCACGACGCTTCAAGTCGCAAGCTACACCGGTTGGGCAGCGCGCTCGCTGGCAGAGATCGAAGCAGAAGCCGACGGCTGTGCCTACCGCCAACCTCACACGAGCTGGCAGATTTGGGCGGCTCGCGGCAGCACAGACGGCGCGCTCTGCCTTCGCTCACGCGAATCCGAGCTCAGCTGTCCGAAGCGCCCGCCCTAGCGCGGCCTCGACCTTTTCTGCGCAACCCGGCGAGTACGCCCAAGAGCGACGCGAGCGCGAGCGCAGAGGGCGACGAAGCATGCTTTGCGACGCTGCACGCGCAGCCCCCGCCATTCGAGGGCGGCGGCGAGGACCCGGGCTCCGCAGTGCCGGATCCCGCGTCATTGGTCGCTGTGCCGCCCGTGCCCGGAGCACCCGTTGCGGCCCCGCTACCGCCTGCGTGCAGCGGATCACTGCCGGCAGCAGGCGTTCCCGCGCTGCTCGGCTCACTGCCCGCCCTACCCGATGGCCCCCCTCCTCCGGC
>DASSMT010000065.1:0-26695 GCA_035688655.1 Polyangiaceae bacterium
GATCATGGCTGTGCTGGTTCCCTTTGCTGGTGGCTTTCGAAGCGGTCCGTGTTTTTCAATGGCCGAGATAGACTTCGATCACCCGCGGATCGGCCGTCACTTTGTCCATCGAGCCCTCGGCGATCACTTTGCCTTGATGCAGCACGGTGACCTTGTGCGCGATCTTGCGAACGAACTCCATGTCGTGCTCAATCACGATCACCGAGCGATTCTTGCTGATGCGATTCAAGAGCTCTGCGGTCTGCTCGCGCTCGTTGACCGTCATGCCTGCCACGGGCTCGTCGAGCATCAAGAGCTCCGGATCTTGCATCAAGAGCATGCCAATCTCCAGCCACTGCTTCTGCCCGTGGCTGAGCAGCGCGGCCTGCTGTTCGAGCTTGTCACTGAGCAGCACCTCCTCCGCGACCTTCTTCACCCGCTCGACGACGTCTTCCGTGCGTCGAAAGAACAGCGCTCCGAACGCGGTGCGACCGCGCGGAAAGGATACCTCGAGGTTCTCTGAAACGGTCAGATTCTCGTAGATGGAAGGCGTTTGGAATTTGCGTCCGACACCGGCACGTACGATGTCGTGCTCCTTCATCTGGGTCAGATCCCGGGTCTTGAACATGATCGTACCGGTGGTGGCCTTGGTCTTGCCGCAGATCAGGTCCAAGAGCGTGGTCTTGCCCGCGCCGTTCGGTCCAATCACCACGCGCAGCTCGTTGCGGTCGACCAAGAAGTTCAGATCGTCGACCGCTTTGAAGCCATCGAAAGACACCCCGAGGCCCTGAATCGTGAGCATCTCGAAGCTAGCCATGTTTGCCTCCACTCTCGAGCGCGGCTCCGACCGCCACCCGTGGTTCAGTGTCTTTCTTCTTGCGCAGCATGCGCAGCGCAAAGGGCTTGGCGTAGCGCTCGTACAGGCCGGCCAAGCCATCGGGGAACAACAGCACCACTGCGATGAACGTGGCGCCCATCAAAAACAGCCACAAATCCGGGTACTGCTCGGAGAAAAAGGTCTTGGCAAAGTTCACGAGCAGGGTTCCGAACACGGCTCCGATCACCGACATCCGACCGCCGACCGCGGTATAGATGACCATCTCGATCGAGGGCGTGATGCCCACGAAAGACGGGGACATGAAGCCGACTTGCAGCGTGAACATCGCGCCGCCGATCGCGCACATCACGGCGGACATGCAGAAGGCGAGCGTCTTGAAGTTGGCCACGTCGTAGCCGGAGAACCGCACGCGGTCCTCCTTTTCGCGAAGCGCGAGCAAGAGCATGCCGAACTTGGTCGAAAGCACCCAGCGCGTGAACATCACGCAGCCGAGCAGCAGTACCCCGTTCACGTAATACAAGATGTACTTGGCCGAATCGGAGCGAATGTCCCAGCCGTGCATGGTCTTCAGATCAGTGATGCCGTTGATGCCGCCGGTCAGGCCTTGTTGACCCACGATCAACACCGACAAGATCAGGGCCACGGCCTGGGTGATGATCGCGAAGTACACGCCACCCACCCGCCGCTTGAACATCGCCACGCCGATGATGAAAGCGAAGAACGCGGGGATGATCAGGATGGCGAGCAGCGTGAAAGGCAGGCTGTAGAACGGCTTCCAAAAGAACGGCAGCTTCGTGATCTGATTCCAGTCCATGAAGTCCGGGATGCCGGGCGTGGTCTGGATCTTGGTGGAGATCGGATCGGAAGCTTCGAGCTTCAGGAACATGGCCATGCAGTAGCCGCCCAAGCCGAAGAACACGCCTTGCCCGAGGCTCAAGATGCCGCCGTTGCCCCAGAGCAGGACGAGGCTGACACCCACGAAGGCGTACGTGAGGTACTTGCCGATCAGGTTCAGCCGAAAGATGCTGAACACCGCCGGGAAGAGCACCAGGATGATCGCCGCCAGCACGACCACCCCGATCAGGTCGGTCTTGCCCATTTTCTTGCTTAGAAGATTCATGATTCCTACCGAAAGTCAGGTCCGGACCTTGGTGGTGAACAGCCCCTGTGGGCGGATCATCAGGATGATGATGATCGTCAGCAGGGTCAGCACCTTGGCCATCGCGCTAGTCAGGAAGAACTCGAGCAGTGATTGAGCCTGAGCGATCGAGAACGCCGAAGCGATCGTACCGATCAGGTTCGCCGCGCCGCCGAAGACGACGACCAGGAAGGTGTCGACGATGTACAGCGACCCGCTGGTGGGTCCAGTGGAGCCAATCGTCGTGAATGCCGCACCCGCGAGCCCGGCGATGCCGCAGCCGAGCGCGAAGGTGAAACGATCGACGCGGTCGGTGTTGATGCCCACTGCCGAGCTCATGATGCGATTTTGGGTCGTGGCTCGGATGCGGATCCCCCAGCGTGATTTGAGCATCAGCGTGTACACGCCGACGGAGACCAGAATCGTCAGCGCCATCACGAAGATGCCGTTCTTCGGCACTTGAATGGAGGGGGTCGGGTTGAACGCGCCGAGCAGCCACTCCGGTAGCTCGGCGCTCACTTCCTTCGGGTTGATGAAGGAGCGAAAGAATTGCTGCATGCCCAGGCTTAGACCCCAGGTGGCGAGCAAGGTATCGAGCGGTCGCTTGTACAAGCGCCGAATCAGTAGAATCTCGACCACGTAGCCGACGCTCGCCGCGACGAAGAACGCCGCAACGACCGCCGGCACGAAGTACACCTCGCGCAAGCCGGGCGCGAAGTTCTGGGTGAGCTGCGAAAACAGGTACACGACGTAGGCGCCAATCGCCATGAACTCGCCATGAGCCATGTTGATGACGCCCATTTGACCGAAGATGATCGCCAGGCCGAGCGCCATCAACAGCAGCACGGTGAACAGACTCAGGCCAGAAAAGCCCTGCATCGCGACCATCGAACCAATTTCTGTCAGGCTCATCAAAGGTTCCCTTCTTCAGCGGCTGGGAATATTTCGACAGTCACCCGGTCGCTCAGCGGCTCACTGATAACCCTTGGGGAAGGGGTTCGGTTCGATCAAATCCGACTCGTGAATGACCTCGAATTGCCCGTCGGGCTTGGCTTTTCCGATGCGCGCCTTGCTCCACAAATGGTGGTTGGCGTGCACCTTCACGTAGCCTTCCGGCGCAATCTTGATTTCGATGTCCGGCGAGGCCGCGACCACCTTGTCGACGTCGAAGCTGCCGGCTTTTTCCACGGCCGCCTTCCAGATCCAGGGGCCGAGGTAGCCGGCTTGGGTCACGTCGCCGATCACGCTCTTGTCGCCCCACATTTTCTTGAAGGCTTCGACGAACGACTTGTTGTTCGGGTTGTCGAGGCTTTGGAAGTACTTCATCGAAGAGAAGAAGCCGGTCAGATTTTCGCCGCCGATGCCCAGCACTTCGTCTTCGGTGACCGAGATCGTGAGCAGCGTCTGGTTCGCGGCCGTGACGCCGGCGGCGTTCAGCTGCTTGAACCACGCCACGTTGCTGCCGCCGACCACCGCGGCGAAGATCACGTCCGGCTTCTTGAGCTTGATCTTGTTGATGATCGAGCCGAACTGAGTATTGCCGAGCGGGGCGAACTCTTCACCGACCACCGTGCCCTTGAGCACGTTTTCGATGTGTTTTCGCGCGATCTTCATGGAAGTGCGCGGCCAGATGTAGTCCGAGCCGATCAGGTAGAAGGTCTTGGCGCCCTTTTCCTTGTTGACCCAATCTAGGCTGGCCAAGATCTGCTGCGTGGCTTCTTGACCCGTGTAAAATACGTTCTTCGATTGCTCGAGGCCCTCGTAGAAGGTCGGGTAGTAGAGCAGGCCGTTCTCCTTTTCGAATACTGGCAGCACCGCCTTGCGTGAGGCAGACGTCCAGCAGCCCATGACTGCCGCCACCTTGTCGTTCACCAGCAGCTTGCGCGCCTTTTCGGCGAAGGTCGGCCAATCACTCGCGCCGTCTTCCTGGATCACTTTGATTTGACGGCCCAAAATGCCGCCGAGCGCATTGATTTGCGCGATCGCGAGCTTCTCTGCTTGCACCGAGCCGGTCTCGCTGATGGCCATCGTGCCCGTCGTGGAGTGCAAGATGCCGACGGTGACGCTGTCATCATCGACCTTGAGACCCGTGGTCATGATCTTGGCAGTCGGAAAATCCGCGGCTTTCGTGCTCGACTTCTCCAAGCCTGGCGGCAAGAGCACCGCGGCGCCGCTCGCCTCCGTCGAGCGCTCGGTGGCCGCGGGGGTCGCGGCTTTTTCGGTCTTGGTCGTCGACTCACTAGCGGTCGAAGCGCTGGAGGATTTGTTGCACGCGCTGCTGCCGACGAGCAGAGCGCAGGCGAAGGCGCCGGTCAAAACCAGCGACAAAGCAGCGCGAAAACCGCGACCACGATTGAAAAGAACTGACTGCATGGGTGTCTCCATTGTCAAAGGGAGTCTCGGCCGCGCGTGCGCGCAGTCGAGTCGGTTGTCTCACGAGTACCGCACAGTAACGAACCGCTCATGGCAGCAAACGCGCGGCGAGAATGCGCCTGGCGCAGCTGCGAATCGAAGTTCAAGCGAACGCAGGCAGAAATCCCGAGTGACGTCGACGCCACTCACGATTGCTTTCGATGATCGTGCACTACACTTAAGGGGTGACAGATGTCGCGCCCATGTCGTGTATGTTTACTTTGACGACGTAATGCGTACTCGCTGAAAAGCGTCGTGAACATGTCGCAAACGTCACGCTCGCGCGTGCTGAGCGTGGCGTGAGTGCACCGCGAGTCAGCGGTTGCGTTCGCGGCTCGTCTGTTTCTGCGCGTGATTCATCCGTGTTCTGCGCGTGATTCATTCGTGTCGCGTGCGATCGTCGTGCATGGTGGCGGTTACAACCCAGTGGGGTGATCGTGCAGCAGCGACCGATTTCCGAAGTCGATTGGGTTTCGTGCGGCGTGAGGATCGGCACTCACGAGCTCACGCTGCACGCGCAGCAGGCGCGCATTCACGCGCTGCTTCGCGGATCTCGAGCCACGATCGCGCGTGGGAATGGCCGAAGCCAGTGCGCGGAAACACCCGCGATCTCCGCCAAAGTTGCCGCGTTGGCGGGGTTCGTCTAGGTGGAAACGGATGCGTAACATACTTGCTCGCGCTGGTTGGTTGGCCTGGGTTCTGTTCTCGGCCGCGTTTCTGGCTCTGGCCTGCGCCTCCACCCCGCCCGCGCCGGCAGCCCCCACCGCGCCAGCGACGAAGCTGCGTTTGGTATCGACGAAGTGGGTGCCGTTCACGGCGCCGGAGGGTGAACCGCGGGTAGCGTTGAGTTTGACGGAGGTCGCACTGCAGCGCGCGGGCTACGAGTCCACGACGGCGTTCGTTCCGGACGGACAGCTCACGCCCAAGCTGGAGCAGGGTGAATTCGACGGTTCGGCCGCGCTCTGGCGGAGCGACGACCGCGAGCAGTTCCTGCTCTATTCGAAGCCGTACCTCGAGAATCGTCTCGTGCTCGTGGCGCGCAAGGGGGGCGACGTGTCGGCGCGTTCCTTGAAAGACCTGAAGGGAAAGACGGTCGCGCTCGTCGACGGCTACGCCTACGGACAAGCGGTGGATTCCGCGACCGAAACCCACTTCGTGCGCGGAGCGAGCTCGCGCGATAATTTGCAGGCGCTGCTCTCCGGCAAGGTGGACTATGTGCTGCTCGACGATCTGGTCGTGGCGTATCTGTTCGAGCAGCAGGCGAAAGATGCCAAGGCTCGGCTCGAAGCGGGCAGCGTGCCGCTGGTCACGCGCACCCTGCATTTGGCGGTGCGCAAAGCGCTGCCCGAAGCGCAGCAAATCATCGATCGCTTCAACGATGCGATCGCCAGCATGGTCGGTGACGGCAGCTACAACAAGGCGCTCCAGCTCACGTGGATCCGCGTCGACGTGGACGGCGACGGCAAGGAAGAGCTGGTCCCCCAGGGCGATCATCTCGGCGCCGCGCCACCCGAGCGAAGCTACGCGTTGTTCAGTCCTGCAACCGTGGCAGCCGCGACGGCCACCGTGTCGCCTGCCATCGTGACCGCGGCACCGCCGGCGGCAGGTGCTCGCTTGGAGACCTCGAATGAGCGCGTGCGCTACTACGTCAACGGCCGTTTCTACGACACGTGGCAAGAAGTTCCGGAGAAGCTGCGCGGCGAGCCGGAGCCGAACTACGTCGTCGGCGGCAAGACCCCGCTATTGACGGTCGAGTTCTGAGCCGACGGACGAGTTCTGAGCCGCTCCGAGCTTCAAGCGTCGCGCCGGTTCGGGCAGCACCAGGCGGCCCAAGACCAGGCCGATGGTCAGCGCGAGGCCGCTGCCGACGAGCACGCCGAGCTTGGCAGCGCCGAGCAGCGTCTCTTCCTCCCCGAAGGCGAGCTGGGCCAGAAATAGCGACATCGTAAAGCCGATCCCGGCGACGACACCGAGCACGAGCACATGCCTGCGGGTCAGCCCCGCAGGCAGCACCGCCAGCTTGGTTCGGAGCGCGAACGCGCTCGCTGCCACCACGCCCACCGGTTTTCCGAGCAGCAGCGCAAGGATCACCGCGCTGCCCGCGCGCAGCGGTGCGCCGGGCGACAGCGAGACGCCGCTCAAAGTCACGCCCGAGTTCGCCAGCGCGAAGATCGGCATGATCACGTACGAGACCCAGGGATGCAGCGCGTGCAGCAAGAAGTCGGCGGGCGCCTCGCTCTCGACCCCCTGCCAGGCGCGCACCGGCGTCAGCAGACCCACGATCACGCCTGCGATCGTCGGGTGAACGCCAGCCGCATACACGCCCGCCCAGACGAGCACCGCGGGAGCGACGTAGATCGGCATGCGGCGCACACCCAGCGCGCCCAAACCCAGGATCAACAGCACCCCGAGCGCGGCCAGCAGCAAACCCGAAACCGCGATGCCGGAAGAGTAGAACAGCGCGATCACCAGGATCGCTCCCAAATCGTCGATCACGGCCACGGCCAAGAGCAGCACGCGCAGCGCCGCAGGCACGCGCTTGCCGAGCAGGATGAGCACGCCCAGCGCGAACGCGATATCCGTGGCCATGGGGATGCCCCAGCCGGCGCGTGTCTCCCCCGCGCCCGCGAGCCCGAGGTAGATCGAGGCTGGCACGACCATACCGCCCAAGGCGGCGACGACCGGCAAGACCGCTCGGCGCCACTCGGAGAGCTGTCCGTCGTGGAGCTCCTTTCGGATCTCGAGCCCGACGACGAAGAAAAAGATCGCCATCAGCACGTCGTTCACGAACCACTCCAGCGAGCGCGCGAACGAAAACGTTCCCAGGCGCACGCCCAGCTCGCTGTGCCAGATCGAGCCATAGCTGCTCGAAGCGCTGGAATTGGCCCAGAGCAACGCCGCGACCGCGGCAGCAATCAAGAGCAGGCCGCTGGTCGCCTCGAACGCCAAGAGCCTGCGCAGGGGGCGAGTGAGTCGCTCTCCAATCGAGAACAGCGGGGCCCAGCTGCCGGGGGGTGGACCCGAGGGCTCGGCGCCCCGCTGCTGCTCGATAGCGCTCATGGTTTCGCCATACTACACGCGCGGCCGGGGGCTCCGCGACGAGCCCCGCAAAGGCTGAGCAGGGCTGGCTTTGCCGTGCTAAAAGCCGGCCCCCCATGCGCGCTTCGTATCGTTGGCTGAAAGAGCTACTTCCAGGTCTCACCGCGTCGCCCGACGAGGTCGCGCTGCGCTTTGGCGCCGCCGGCTTGGCGGTCGATGGCGTGCGTTCGTTCGGTGCCGGTTTGGAGGCGATCGTCGTGGTGCGCGTGCTCGCCAAAGAGCCGCATCCGAAGCGCGCTTCGCTCAACCTGGTGACGGTCGATCGCGGTGGGGTCGAGCAGCGGGTGGTGTGCGGCGCGAGTAACGTGCCCGCTCCCGGCGGCTTGGTCGTGCTGGCACCGCTCGGCGCCACGCTGCCCGGCATGGATGGTCCGCTCGCTCCGCGTGAAATCGGCGGCGTGCTGAGCGAAGGTATGCTGTGCAGCGAGACCGAGCTCGGCTTGGCCGAGAGCGCGGAAGGGATTCTGATCTTGCCCGCGGACTGTGCGGCACCCGGCACGCGCTTCGTCGACGCTTTTCCTGCCGCGCAAGACACCATCTACGAGTTGGACGTGACCCCGAATCGCCCCGACGCGCTCGGTCACGTCGGCTTGGCGCGTGAGCTCGCGGCGCTGCTCGGGCTCTCCTTCACGCCGCCCGCAGCGGGGGCGCCGGCACGAGTCGCGACCGAGTCGCTCGCGGGGTTGATCGAGGTGGAGAATCGCGACACCGAGCGCTGCCCGCATTACGCAGCGGGTGCGGTCTTGGACGTGACGATTGCCCCCTCGCCGCTTTGGCTGCAGTGGCGCTTGCACAGCCTGGGTGTGCGACCCATCTCCAACGTCGTCGACATCACGAATCTGCTGCTTCTGGAGTTCGGTCAGCCGCTGCACGCGTTCGACTTGGACCAGGTCCGCGGCCGGAAAATCATCGTTCGTCGCGCAACCGCCGGCGAGCCGTTTGCAACGCTCGACGGCGTCGCGCGCAAATTGGACGCGGACGATCTGGTGATCGCCGATGCCGAAGGTCCGAGCGCCCTGGCCGGGGTGATGGGCGGCCAAGTCAGCGAGATTCGCGAGTCCACGCGGCGCGTGCTGGTGGAGAGCGCGTACTTCGTGCCGCGCGGGGTGCGGCGCACCGCCCGTCGCTATGGGCTCCACACCGAAGCCAGCCATCGCTTCGAACGCGGCGTGGATTACGGCCAAGTGGCGCACGTGCTGGAGCGCGCCAAGACGCTGCTCAGCGAGCTCGCGTCGGGCTCGGCCGTGCCCGGCGCGATCCACGCGCGCGGTCCGGAGCCCGCCCTGCCCGAGATCCAGCTCCGTTCGTCACGTTTGGATGCCTTGCTCGGCGCGCCGGTGCCGTTCACCGAAGCTCGCGCGATCATCGAGCGCCTGGGTTTCCCAGTGCTCGCGGTCACGGGCAGCGGCGAGAGCGCGGTCTTGCGCACGCGCGCCGTTTCCTTCCGCCCGGACGTCACGCGCGAAGTGGATTTGATCGAAGAAGTCTGCCGCGTGCGCGGCCTGGATGCGATCCCGACGCGCCTGCCCGCGGTCATCCCGCAAGCGCCGCGCCAAACCGGCAAGCTCGAGCGTGAAGTCGCCGCCGCCGCGGTCGGCCTGGGGTTGTCCGAAGCGGTGACGTACGCCTTCGTGTCAGACGTCGACCTTCAGAAATTGCATGCGCCGAGGCCCAGCGTGCGGCTCAGTAATCCGCTGAGTGAGGAGCGCAACGTGATGCGCACGAGCTTGCTGCCGGGCTTGCTCGAGGCGCTGCGCCGTGCGCGCCGCAGAGGTGAGACGCGCGCGCGCCTGTTCACCCTGGGCAGTTGCTTCGGAGCCTTGGTGAGCGAGCCCGTGGCCGGTACCCGTCCGCGCCTCGAGGCGGACGTGGGCACCTTGCCGCGCGAGGAGCTGCGCTTCGCGGCCGTGCTCGCCGGGCCTCGCGCCGAATACCTGAGTCTCAAACCAGAAGAAGTCGACGTGTACGACGCCAAGGGCCTGGCGCTCGAGTTGATCGAGCGCGTCACGGGCCGGAAGGCCACGGTGCGCCTGGCGGCGAACCAACCCGGCCATTTGCACCCGCGCGGCGCGAGCGACATTTGGGTCGGCGACGCGCGGGTCGGTCAGCTCGGTCCGCTGCATCCGGACGTCGTCGATGCGCTGGACTTGGGGAATACCGCGCAGATCGTGGAGCTGGATTTGGAAGCAGTCCGCGCCCTGGGCAAAGAGCTGCCGCAGTTCCGCGCGATCCCGCGCTTGCCCGCGGTGACGCGCGATCTGTCATTGGTGGTCGGCGACGAAGTGGGCGCGGGTAAGGTCGGCGAGACCTTGGAACACGCAGCGGGCGCGCTCTGCGAATCGATCGAGCTGCTCGGGCTGTTTCGCGGCGGGTCCTTGCCGGTCGGCCAAAAATCGCTCACTTTCCGCGTCACTTGCCGGGATCCGAAGGCCCGCACCCTGGCCGAAGAGGCCCGCACCCTGACCGACAAAGAGGTGGATGAAGTGCAGGCTCGGATGGTGAAAGCGGCCCAAGCGGAGTTTGGGGCTACACTGCGAGGCTGAAGATGGCCGCGTTGCGCAAGCTGGCTCGAGCCGCAGTCGGCTGCGCGTTGGTCGCTGCCTTCGCCTGCAGTTGCCAGCGCAAAGCGCCCGGGCCGGAAGAGTGCGCGCGCTTCGCGGAGGCGGTAGTCGGCGGCGACCGCTACATCACTCCGGTGATCGCCGCCGAGATCGAGCGCCAAATCCAAGAGTGCTTGACTCGGCCGTACGATCGCGAACTGCTCAATTGCGTGCTCATCACGCATCGAGCGCATGCTTGCTTGGCGAGCTTCCGAGCCCGCACCGCGAACGCGCAAGCGAGCGACGGCAGCGAAAGGGGACTACCGGAGTGAATCAGCCGCCGCCTTACCAGCCGCCGCCTCACCCGGGGCAACGGCCGAACCCGTTCGAACCACCTCCGGTGGGCAGCTATGGGATGCCGGCTCCGATCCAGTCGGCGGCGCCGCCCGCTTCCTCCGAAGCAATCGCCGCGATTGTATGCGGGATCATGGCCTGGAGCTGCTTTCCGCTGGGTTTCGTCGCGATTTGGCTGGGCGCGCGAGCGCGTCGTGCTGCGCGCGAAAACCCCGGCCGCGTGGGTGGCGACCAGCTGGCCTTGGCCGGCATGATCATCGGCGGGATCTTCGGGGTACTGTGGCTCTTGTTCTGGCTCGCGTACGCGGGCCTGTTCGCATACATGTTCGCGTCCGGCGCGTTCCACAAGTGACGCAAGCTCGGGTTTTTTTGGCAGGAGGCGAGCGATGCGCAAAGCCCTGATCTCGTGGAGTAGCGGCAAAGACAGCGCCTGGGCGTTGCACGTGCTGCGAAAGCGCGGCGACTTGGAAATCGTGGGCCTATTGACCACGGTCAACGAGGCCGCCGATCGCGTCGCCATGCACGCGGTGCGCTCCGAGCTGTTACGCGCTCAAGCCGCCGCCGCGGGCTTGCCCCTGCACACGGTGTTCATTCCTTCGCCCTGCTCGAACGAACGATACGAAGCGGCCATGGGCGCCGCCATCGAGCGCACTCGGCGAGAAGGCATCACGGCCATCGCCTTTGGCGATCTGTTCTTGGAGGACATCCGTCGCTATCGCGAAGAGAAACTGGCTGGCACCGGCATCGAGCCCCTATTTCCGCTCTGGGGGATCCCGACCGAGCGCTTGGCGCGCGAGATGATCGCGGGCGGCCTCAGGGCCCGGCTCACCTGTGTGGATCCGAAACAGCTCGCGCCCCATTTCGCGGCCCGCGAATTCGATCAGGCGCTGCTCACCGAGCTGCCCCAAAGCGTGGACCCGTGCGGCGAACGCGGGGAATTTCACACGTTCGCCTACGCGGGCCCAATGTTCGGCGAAAACATTGCCATCAGGGGTGGCGAGGTCGTGACGCGCGACGGCTTCGTCTTTGCCGACTTGCTGCCGGGCTGAGGATTGGGGGCGCTCGCGCTCCAGCATCGCACCTCGGTGCAGGCCGAGTTCCCGGCGCGGTACGCTCCCGCTTCAACTCTCGAACGCGAGCTCTTCACCCGCGACGCGTACGCGAATCGTGGCGCCGTCGGCGAAGCTCCCGGACAAGAGCGCGTGCGCCAAGGGATCTTGAAGATGGCGCAAAATGCTGCGCTTGATCGGACGCGCGCCGAGCGCAGGCTCGTAGCCGCGCTCGACCAGGTAGTCTTTCGCGGCGTCGTCGAGCTCGAGCTTGCGATCGCCGAGCAAGCGCTCCAGATGCGCGAGCTGAATTTCGACCACTTGGCGCAAGTGCTGCTTGGTCAAGGGCCGGAAAATCAGAGTTTCGTCGACCCGGTTCAAAAATTCGGGGCGGAAGAACTCCTTCAGCCGCTCCAGCAAGACGTCACGCAGGGCGTCGCGCCCGGCCTCGCTCTCGAACAACTTGGGATCGCTCTCCAGGATCCGTTCGGAGCCGATGTTGCTGGTCATGATCACGACCGTGTTCGAAAAATCCGCGAGTCGACCGCGGCCGTCGGTGAGTCGACCATCGTCCAAGACTTGGAGCAGCAGGTTGAACACGTCTTGGTGCGCCTTCTCGACCTCGTCGAACAGCAGCACCGAGTACGGCCGGCGGCGCACGGCTTCGGTCAAAAAGCCGCCCTGCTCACTATCGGCGTAGCCGGGCGGCGCGCCGATCAAGCGCTGCGCCATGTGCCGCTCCATGAACTCACTCATGTCCAGCCGAGTGAGGGCCTGATCGTCGTCGAACAAGAAGCGCGCCAGTGCCTTCGCTAGTTCGGTCTTGCCGACCCCGCTCGGACCCAAAAACAAGAACGAGCCAATGGGTTTGCCGGGATCGCGCAGGCCCACCCGTCCGCGCCGCACCGCCCGCGCGACCGCCGCGACCGCATCTTCTTGTCCGACCACGCGCTCTGCCAAACGCTTCTCCATTTTGAGCAGTTTTTCGGCCTCGCCCTCGAGCATCTTGGCGACTGGGATCCCGGTCCAGACCGCCAGCGTGGCGGCGACCTCGCGCTCGCCGAGGATGCGAGGCGGCGGCTCAGCGCTGCTCTTGGCGGCTTCTTCGGCTTTGGCCAGGCGCGCTTCGAGCTCGGGCAGCAGCGCGTGCTCGAGCTCACCCACGCGTCCGAAATTCTTTTCCGCCAAGGCGCGGCGGTGCTCGGCGCGAGCCGCCTCGACTTCGGCGCGCAGCGAGCGCACGGCGCCCACCACGCCGCGGCGCGCCTCCAGATCGGCGCGCGCGCGGGTGGTTCGTTCTTCCAGCGCAGGCAGCTCAGTGAGCAATTTCTGGCGCGCGTCGCGGCTCTCGCTGTCGTCGCTGCGCTCCAAAGTCTTGAGCTGGGCTTGCACCAATTCCAAGCGGCGCAGCAGGGCATCGGCCTCGGCCGATAGGCCGTCCACTTCGACTCGCTTGGCGGCCGCGGCTTCGTCGAGCAAATCCAGGGCGCTGTCGGGCAAACAGCGTTCGGGCACGTAGCGCTTGGCGAGCTGCACTGCGAGTCGAATTGCGCCCTCGCTGATCTCGACTCCGTGGTGACGCTCATAGCGCCCGGCGGTTCCGCGCACGATCTCGGTCGCCTCCTCGAGCGTCGGCTCGGCGATGGGCAACTGCGTGAATAGGCGCAGCACCTGGGCATCACGCTCTTCGAGCCGCTTCAAACCCTCCGGAGTGGTGGTGGCGAGCACTCGCAACTCCGAGCGCAGCAGCGCGGGCTTCAGCACTTCACCGATGGCGCTGCCGCTCGGCCCTTGGCCGAACAACTGCTCGATATTGCGCAGAACCAAAATCACGGGCGATTGTGTGACGTCGGTCAGCAACTTCTTCACCCGCTCTTCGATCTCACCGCGCAAGCGGGCGCCGCTGACCAAGGCTCCGCTGTCGATCTCGTGCAACTTGGTCGAAACCAAACTGGTGGGCACGTCGCCCGAGGCGATGCGCTGTGACAGCGCTCGCACGACCGCACTCTTGCCCACGCCCGCTTCACCGACCAAGAGCGGGTGGCTCTTTTGACTGCGCTCCAAGATCGTGAGCAAACGCCGTACCTCTGCCACGCGCAGCAACACCGGATCGCTGGCATCGGCCAGTAGCGGGCGCGTGAACGAACCGGGCGGCAAATCCACCGAACGGGCAGCACGCGGCAGCGAGCGCAAGGCCGCCATGTGCTGGCGCAGCGAGCCGGGCAGCACGCCGAAAGCACTCAAGATTTCGCCCGGCGCGCCGCGGATCTCTTGCGACAGCGCGTTCACCACGTGCTCGATCAGCACCTTGTCGGATTTGTCTCGATCGGCCTCGCGCTGAGCGCGCTCGAGCAAATCCAACATCGACGCCGAGAGATACGCAGGCTCCGCGGAGCGCGGCAAATTGCCGAGCGCGCGTTCGAGCGCAGCCTCGAACTCCAGCAAGTTGCTGACGCCGCGCTCGAACACCGCGCGAACACCCTGGTCTCGCCCGAGCGCGCGCACGAGCAGGTGCAGCGGCTGCACCTCGGCATGTTTCCGTTCGTCGGCAAGCGACTGCGCGGCGGCGACCAACACCTTGGCATCCGGGGCGTAGCGTTCGAGCGTCAGCGTGGTCGCCTGAGAAGCGGGGATCGGCATGTGCTGCCAGTGTACACGCGTTTCTGTTGGGTCACGGTGATGGCTGAGCGCGCGCTCGCGCTACCACGATCTATTCGCGTTTTCTGGCGCTGCGCGCTATAAGCCCCAGCACTACATGGAAGGCTCATCAGCGTTGGGGGCTGAGTGACGGACCAAGCCCCCGTTTCGCTCGACAGTGCGCGTCTGCAAATCGCGCGACTCGTGTTGGATGACTTCGCGGATCTCAAGCGCGCCATGCTCACCGCGGCTCGCGTGAGCGCGACGACGCTCGGGGTCACCCGGGTGGGCATCTGGTCGTTGGCCGACGACCGCGGCTCGCTGCGTCTCTGCGCGCAGCACGATCTGCGGCAGCCCGACGAACAGGCCAACGGAGAGGTGACGCTGCCGCTGTCGAAGTGGGAACGGTACTTGGCGGCCGTGTCTTCCGGGCGCGTCGTCGCCACCGCGGATGCGCTCAGCGATCCGCGGACTTCGCAACTCGCGGAGGCGTACCTCATTCCCCACGGTGTGACCTCGATGATGGACGCGCCGCTGTTCCTCAGAGGTGAAGTCTGGGGTGTCGTCTGCCACGAACACACCGGGCTACCCCGGGTGTGGTCGGAGCGCGAGGTCGCATTTGCCGCGTCGGTGGCGGACATGCTGAGCACCATGCTCGAGCAAGCCATGCGCCTCGCGATCGAAGCGCGCTTGCGGCAGACCGAAGCGGAGCTCGCGCAGCTGCGCCGCAACGAGGCCGTGGTGCGTACCGCGGCGGCAATCGGGCACGACATCAACACCTTGCTGCAAGCCATCTCCGGCCGCGCCGAGCTTTCGGTGCACCAGGGCGAGAGCGAGCAGTCCGAAGCGCTGCTCGGCATCGTCGGTGATTGCCAGCGCGCGGCTCGCATCGTCGGTCAGCTGCGTGAGCTTTCCGCGCCCGCGCGGGCCGTCGGGCTCGAGGCGGATCTCTCATTCGTCATCGAAGACACTCGTGCGACCCTGGATGCGCTGCTCGCGCCGAGCCACAGCCTAGAGCTCGAGCTCGCACCCGAAGCGCGGGTGCCTGCGAGCCGCGCCGATCTGGAGCGCATCCTGCTGAACCTCGTGGTCAACGCCAAAGAGGCGATGGCGGAAGGCGGACTGGTGTCGGTCAGCACGCGCCGCTCGGCCTCGAACGTATCGCTCGAAGTCCGCGACCAAGGCAGCGGGATCCCCCCCGAACGAGCCGAGCACATCTTCGAGCCGTATTTCACGACCAAGGACGGCCGCAACACCGGTCTGGGCTTGTTCGCGGTCGCGACGATTGCGCGGCGCACGCAGGGCGTCGTCGCGCTCGACAGCGCTCCGGGCAAAGGGACGCGCGTGACCATCACCTGGCCGGCGAGCTGACGCCGGCGAAGGTGTCGTATATCGGTCGTGATCTGCGGTGGTAACAGCCGTGGAGGGCGGCTTGTACATTCACGAAACGAAGGATCACCGCATCGCTAGCGACGAGCATCCGATGCGACACTGACTGTCGCTACGCGCGCAAAGCGCTGCAAAAGTGGCTCTATCGCGAGCCAATCAGTTCGAGTATCTTGCGCCGCAGACCGTGTCGCAGTGTTGCGATCGTGTGAAGAGGGACAACATGAACAGAGCCGCTGCATCGATCTTTGGCCTCATGAGCGTGCTGTTGGGAGGGTTTGCGTGTTCCCCCCAAACCCCCGCTGCTACACCAGCAGTGCCAGTGGCTGCGGCGCCCGCGGCCTCGGCCTCGGCGCCCCCTCCGCCCGCCGCGGCGACGCCAACGAATGGTTTCGCAGGTTCGATCAAGCTCGATGTGCGCGACTCCAAGCCGGACTGGGGACCGTACACACCCAAGCGCGCTCCCGCCGGTGCTCCGAACTTCCTGTTCGTCCTGTATGACGACACCGGGCTTGCCGCTTGGTCGCCCTATGGCGGTCGCATCAACATGCCGACGCTCGACAAGCTGGCGGCCGAGGGCATCACGTACACGCAATGGCACACCACCGCGCTGTGCTCGCCCACGCGTTCCACGCTGCTCACCGGTCGCAATCATCACGTAAACGGCATGGCCGCGATCACCGAGGCCGCCACCGGCTTTCCGGGTGCGCATGGTCGCTTGCCGGACGAAGCTGCGACCGTTGGGCAAATTCTGCAAGACGGCGGCTGGAGCACGTTTTGGGTGGGCAAGAATCACAACGTGGCCGAGCAAGAGGTCGCCTCGGGAGCGAGCCGCAAGCTGTGGCCGTTGCAAAAGGGGTTCGACCGTTTCTACGGCTTCCTCGGCGGCGAGACCAACCAGTGGTACCCGGATCTCGTCGAGGACAATCACTTCATCGAGCCGCCGTACAGTCCCGCGCAGGGCTATCACCTGTCGAAGGATCTCGCCGACAAGGCGATCGGCATGCTGCGCGATCAGAAAGCGAGCAACCCTTCGCGCCCCTGGTTCATGTGGTTCAACCCGGGCGCCAACCACGCGCCGCATCAGGCGCCCAAAGACTACATCGCCAAATACAAGGGTAAGTTCGACGACGGCTACGAGGCTTATCGCAGCTGGGTCCTCGCGCGCATGATCGACAAGGGCGTCTTGCCCAAGGGCACCGAGCTCACGCCGCTCAATCCGCTGCCGGAGTCCGCCGCCAACAAGGCGGACTACGTTCGACCGTGGGCGTCGCTGAGTGCCGACGAAAAGAAGCTGTTCTCGCGTTTGGCCGAGGTGTATGCGGCGTTCTCCGAGTACACGGACGCGCAGGTCGGTCGCATCGTCGACTACCTCAAAGAAAGCGGTCAGCTCGACAACACCGTGGTTTTGTACGCAGCCGACAACGGCGCTTCGGGTGAGGGGAGCCCGAACGGCTCGGTCAACGAGAACAAGTTCTTCAATGGTTACCCCGATTCGGTCACCGAGAACATGAAGCTCATCGACGAGCTCGGCGGCCCCAACACCTACGAGCATTTCCCGACCGGCTGGGCTGCGGCCTTCTCCACGCCGTTCCAGATGTTCAAGCGCTATGCGCAGTATTCGGGCGGTACCTCGGACGCACTGGTCATCTCCTGGCCAAAGGGCATCAAGGCCCGCGGAGAGCTTCGTCACCAATACCATCACTCGACCGACATCGTGCCCACGATCCTGGACATCGCGGGGCTCACGATGCCGAGCGTGTACAAGGGGGTGCAGCAATATCCGTTGAACGGCATCTCGATGCGCTACACGTTCGACGCGCGTCCCGACGCTCCCACCCAGAAAAAGCGTCAATACTACGCCATGCTCGGCACGCGCGGGGTCTGGGAAGATGGCTGGCTCGCCGCGGCCGTGCACGCGCCGCTGACCGGCAAGAGCCACTTCGATCAAGACGTGTGGCAGCTCTACCACGTGGACGTGGACCGCTCGGAATCGAAGGATCTTGCCAAGCAGCACCCGGAAAAGCTTCAGGTGCTGATCAAGGCTTGGTTCGAGGAAGCAGACAAGAACCTGGTCTTGCCGCTCGACGATCGCAACGCCACGGAGATCCTTGCCACCGAACGCCCGAGCGCAGAAGCGGTTCGCGAGCGTTACGTCTATTATCCCGGGACAGCGGCCGTACCAGAGGGAGTTGCCGTCAACGTGCGCGGGCGCTCGTACAAGATCCTAGCGAACGTCGAGATCACGAAGCCCGATGCGGTCGGGGTGATCTTCGCGCACGGTTCACGCTTCGGGGGTCACGCTCTCTTCATCAAGGGCAAGAAGCTCCACTACGTTTACAACTTCTTGGGTATCGCACCGGAGCAGCATTTCGTCGGCGGCGAGCTCAAGCCGGGCAAGTACACGCTCGGCGTCGAGTTTACGCGCGAAAAGCAGGGCGCCAATGGTGAGTCCCTCGGCACTGCCAAGCTGTACGTGAACGACAAGGTTGTGGCACAGGGCCCGATGCGTTCGCAGCCGGGCAAATTCACGCTTTCGGGAGACGGCTTGTGCGTCGGTTACGACAGCGGAGATGCGGTGAGTCATGAATACCAATCGCCCGGTACGTTTACGGGCGGTGTGATTCAGTTCGTCGGTGTGACGGTGGAGAAAGCGCAGTACTTGGACCTCGAGCACGAGGCGCAGCGGCTGCTCATGGTTCAGTAGCTTCTTGTGCCGGGCACGTGCCCGGCACAAGAAGGTCCGTTCGCTCGCTCGCGAGTTGGAGCGCCGGACGCGGCTCGGAGTGTAACTTCTCGAATTTTGCGGCATGCGCGCGCGCGAAGTCGGCGCCAAGGCTCTGATGGGCTCTCCAGCGCCACCGTGCGAACGCGGCATGTCGCTTGCTATGGAGCGGCCAAGCAACGAAAGGAAGCGACGTGCTCAATCAAGGTCCGCCAAAATCAGTGTCGAACACCCGCGATCATGGCAGCCGCTGGAAGCTCGAACTGAACTCCGCGCTGGCGGGCGGGCTCGCCCTGCAGAGCTGGCCGCTGCGTCATGGATTTTCGCGCGTTTCGCTGGAGCAAGTGCTGGTGGATCGCTGCGTGCTCGTGACGGGGGCAAGCAGCGGGATTGGGCGAGCGGTCGCCCTGCGAGCGGCGGAGGCTAACGCCCTGGTGGTGCTGGTGGCTCGCTCGCAGGAAAAGCTGCGCGAGCTACAAGCGGTGATCGAGTCGCGCGGCGGACGCGCTCGGCTGTTCGTGGCCGACCTGAGCTCCGCGGCCAGCGCCGACGCGCTTTCGCGGTGGCTCGCGAACGAAGGCCTGTGTGTGGACGTGCTGATCAACAATGCCGGTCGCAGCATTCGCCGTGCGGTCGCAGAGTCGTATCACCGTGCGCACGACTACGAGCGGACGATGGCGCTGAACTACTTCGGTTCGCTGCGCCTGATCCTGGCGCTCCTGCCCGGCATGCGCGAACGCAAGCGGGGCCATATCATCAACGTCTCCAGCGTCAGCGTTCAAATCGGAAGCCCACTCTTCGCCGCGTACGTGGCCAGCAAGGCCGCCCTCGACGGCTTCACGCGCGTGGCTGCGGTGGAGGCGCAGAGCGACTCGGTGTACTTCACGACCGTGCACATGCCGCTCGTGCGAACCCCCATGCTCGCGCCGACCGAGGCGTTTCGCGATCTCCCCGCCCTGAGCCCCACCCAGGCCGCCGAGCTGGTGCTCCGTGCGCTCATCACTCGGGAAACGGAGCTCGGCACTCGCCTCGGCCGAAGCCTCGCCCTGCTGCACGCGGCGCTGCCGAACGTCGCACGCCGGGTCCTCGAGTTTGCGCACCGCGCGCTCGCCGAGCGCGAGCCCGAAGCCGCTTAGGTGACCCTATAAATGCCAGTAGTTACATGTAGATAGCGCGAATCTAAAAAAACTTTCGTCGCCGCTGTCGAGAAACGCGCATCGGCTCCGACCTCTGGTTGAACCCGGGATAGGCCCGGCACTGGAAGCGGAGACCCAACATGACGACCTCGATCACGACGTTTCTCACCTACGACACCCAAGCGGAAGAGGCGGCGAAGCTTTACACCTCACTCTTCGGCGGGAAAATCACGGACACGATGCGCTACCCGGCAGGAGGACCGAAGCCGGAGGGCTCGGTGCTCTCGGTGACCTTCGAGCTCTTGGGGCAGACGTACATCGCGCTCAATGGCGGCCCCAGTTTCGGTTTCGCACCCGGCTTCTCGCTGATGGTGCAGGTCGAGACGCAGGCGGAGCTCGATCGCTTGTGGACGAAGTTGCTGGAAAATGGCGGGAAACCGGTACAGTGCGGCTGGCTCGTCGACAAGTTCGGCGTGTCTTGGCAAATCGTTCCCAAGCAGCTCAGCGGCCTGCTCTCGCACAAGGACAAAGCAAAATCGGGTCGCGCCATGCAGGCGATGATGGGCATGCAGAAGCTCGAGCTCGCGAAATTGCAAGCCGCCTTCGACGGCCAGTGAAGACCGACAAGGAGAACGAACCGTGAAATTCATGCTCATGATGCACGCCCCGCGCGGGACGGGTGAATACCAGATCGGCCAGTGGAAGCCGGAAGAGCTGCGAGCTCACATCCAACACATGAAGGTGCTCAATCGGGAGCTGCGTGAGGCGGGTGAGCTCGTGGCTGCCGAAGGCTTGGCTCCGCCGGGGCAAGCGCGCATCGTGCGCTCGCTCGGTGAAGGAGCCCCGGAGGTTACGGACGGTCCCTTCGCCGAGTCCAAGGAGTTTCTGGCTGGTTGGTGGATCGTCGACGTGGAGACGGCCGAGCGCGCGTACGCCATTGCGGGCAGGGCTTCGACGGCTCCAGGCCCCGGTGGCAAGCCGCTCGGCATAAAAATAGAAGTGCGCCAAGTGATGAGCGCTCCGCCTGATTCGTTCTAGTTCGGCCGCGCATGGCTGTGATGGATGAGCGTCTGCTGCGCGAGCTTGCTCCTCGAGTGCTCGGCGCCGTGGTCCGCCGTTATGGCGACTTCGGCGCCGCGGAGGACGCCGTACAAGAGGCGCTCACGGCTGCCGCAATGCAGTGGCCGCGCACTGGCGTGCCAGAAAATCCGCGCGCCTGGCTGATTCAAGTCGCCGCCCGCAAGCTCACCGATCAGCTTCGCTCGGAGTCTGCGCGTCGCCGCCGTGAGACGAAGCTCGCGCTCGAAACCAGCCCGGAAGAGAACCTGGCCCCGCCCCCCGACGAAGCGACCGTGGAACAAGACGACGCCCTGGCGCTGCTGTTCATGTGCTGCCATCCGGCGCTCACGCGCCCCTCGGCCATTGCGCTCACGTTGCGCGCGGTGGGCGGCCTGACCACGGCCGAAATCGCCAACGCGTTCTTGGTGCCCGAAGCGACGATGGCACAACGCATCAGCCGCGCGAAACAAAGCATCAAGAGCTCGGGCATCGGCTTCGTGCTGCCGCCGCCGGCTGAACGCGGCCGGAGCGTCAGCGCCGTGCTGCACGTGCTGTACCTGATCTTCAACGAGGGTTACGCGAGCAGCTCGGGGAAAGCGCCGCTGCGCTTGGATCTGTCGAGTGAAGCGATTCGTCTCGCACGCGCGGCGCACGTGCTGCTGCCTGAAAACGCCGAAGTGAGCGGGCTCTTGGCGCTGATGCTGCTCACGGACGCGCGGCGCCCGGCGCGCACGGGCCCGAACGACGAGATCATTCCTCTCGACGAGCAAGATCGCTCGCTCTGGGATCGCGAGGCGATCGCCGAAGGCGTGCAGCTGGTGAGCGAAGCGCTCAGCCGCGGCGCGCTGGGCTCGTATCTGCTGCAAGCCGCAATCGCCGCGGTGCACGACGAGGCACCGCGCGCAGAAGATACGGATTGGCCGCAGATCGTCGCGCTGTATGACGTATTGCTCGGGCTCGCGGACAACCCGATGGTCGCGTTGAATCGCGCGATCGCCGTCGCGATGGCGCGCGGGCCGAACGAAGGACTCGCATTGCTCGAGCCGCTCGGTCGCGATCCGCGCATCAAAGACCACTTTCGCCTGATGGCCGTGCGCGCGCATCTGCTCGAACGCGCGGGCAAGATCAGCGCCGCGCTGCGCGACTACGAACAAGCGGCCGAGAGAACGGCCAGCATTCCGGAGCGCAATTACCTGCTTTTGAAGAGCGCGCGGCTGCGTCAGAGCTAGGGCATTCCCAGTTCGTGCGGTTCGAGGCAGCCGCGATTGCCCGATTCATTTCGTTCAGACGCAACGAGCGACTGCGCGCAGGAGGTCTGGCATTAAAACTCTGTTTAGCCGATCTCGGCCGATATGAGTGCGCGGGACGGGCGTCCGCGCGGAGAGTCGGTTTTCGCCGGACCTCCCAAACAATGACCAGGAATACCGGAGGCGAACGCGCGTTAAGCTGACGTACAAACGAGTGACTCGCGACTGACTCGCTGGTCGTTGACTCGGGACAAACAGAAGGGATGGGATTGAACATGAGCACGCGCAAAATCTTCCACGACAGTGTGATGGAGTTGCCTCCGCAACCTGGGCCCACGGGGCGCCTGATGGTCAAGGCGGCTGACAGCGCGCACTTGAATGAATCACTGCCGGTGCACTTTTCGTTCGAGATTCCGAAGGAGGCCGAGGCGGAGCTCGCGCGCCGCGTCGAAGCCGGCGAACAGGTTTCGGCGTCGGAGCTCGATTCCAAATATTCACTCACTGCGGCGGACACGGCTCCGCTCCGCAAATGGCTGCAGGAAAACGGCTATACGAATATCGAGGAATCGCCGGATCACATGGGCGTCTCTGCGAGCGCCACCGCCCAAGCCCTGCACAAATCTCTGAATGTCGACTTCGTGCGCGTGACGAAGGAGGGCATTACTTACACCGCCGCGCGCAATGCGCCGAGCCTCCCGCAAGACGTAGCCGCGAAGGTTCATGGCATTTCGGGTCTGCAACCGTTCCGACATCTGAAGAAGCACCGTGTCTACCGGCTACCCGCACCCACGGCGGCTGCCGCTGAAGCCGCAGCCGGAAAGCACGCAGCGGTCGCGCCGCCTTTCCTGCCGTCCGCGCTGCTCAAGGCCTTCGATGGGGTCCAATCCACCTTGGACGGGAGCGGGCAAACGATCGGCATTTTGATTGATACTTTTCCGCACGATGCGGATCTGACCAAGTTCTGGGCGGCCGCCAAAGTGCCGGGGTCGCTGTCGCGCATTCACAAGATCAACGTGAACAACACGACCCTGCCCGTGCCCGAGGGCGAAGAGTCCCTGGACGTGGAATGGACGAGCGGTATCGCCCCCGGAGCCAACATCAATGTGTACGCGACGGGTTCACTGGCTTTTGCGCCGCTGAATGCGGGGCTGCGCAAAATTTTGGATGATGCCAAGTCGGATCCTTCGCTACGCGTCGTTTCGATCAGCCTCGGACTCGGAGAGCAAGAGACACCACCGGCCGCGATGAGGACGCAAAATCAAATCTTTTTGCGTTTGGCAGCGCTCGGCGTCAATGTCACCGTCTCGACCGGCGATGACGGGTCCACGCCGCAAGGCGTGCTCGAAACCGAATATCCGTCGTCCGATCCGAACGTCATCGCCGTGGGTGGCACCACACTCGTCCTCAAGTCCGACTCCAGCATTCAAACGGAAACGGGCTGGAGCGGCAGCGGCGGTGGTAAGAGCGTCAAGTTCAAGCGCCCCACGTGGCAGACCGGAAAGGGCGTGACCCCCGGCAGTACGCGCCTCGTGCCAGACGTGGCGGCGGCGGCGGATCCGAATACCGGCGCGTTGGTGGTGCTCAACAACACGGGCCAGCAGATCGGCGGCACGAGCTGGGCCGCGCCCACTTGGGCCGGCATTTTGGCGCTGATCAACCAAGCGCGCGTGAACTCCAACAAACCGCGGTTGCCCTTTCTCAATCCGCGCCTCTACCCCTTGAATGGTTCGTCGAGTTTCCGCGACGTCACGTCCGGCTCGAACGGCGCGTATCACTCCACCGCCGGGCACGACCTGGTGACGGGCCTCGGCTCGCCGGGCATCCGCTCGCTGACAGCCGCCCTGCTCGAAGCGCCCTGAGCGGGATCCGCCGGAAGGCGGGTCTCGGTCCGCGGCAAAAGGCGCTTCGCGGGTCTCCGAGGTGAGGCGCGCGCAAGGCATGCGTCTTCATCCATCACATCGCGCAAAGCCAGCACGGTGGGCGCGGCACCTGCGTAGATCACCACGATTGGCGGCCTGGCCCGACGATTGCTTGCCTGCGCGCAGGAGGCAACGCATGGGCTCGACGTCTTTCGACGAACAAGCGTCAACGAACACGGTGGTTCGGCTCACGCGCTACGGAGACCCCGATGGCCTGGAGGTGGCGCGCGCTCCCATGCCAACGGCTCGTCGCGGTGAGGTTCGCGTCAAGGTGCTGGCCGCCGGGGTGGAGTACACGGAAACGCTCATTCGCCGGCACGTGTACCCACAGACTGGTCTGCTGCGGCCACCCTTCGTGATGGGCTACGACGTGGTCGGTGAGATCGACCAGGTCGGGCCCGGCGTGCGGGGCCTCGGCGTCGGCGACCGAGTCGCAGACATGACGGTCGTGGGGTCGGACGCCGCGTACCGCACCTTGCGAGCGGATCACGTGGCGCGGGTACCAGCGAACGTCGACGCTGCGGAAGCGGCTACGCTGATCCTGAGCTGGACCACCGCCTACCAGCTGCTCCATCGCGCCGCGCGGGTACAGCCAGGGCAGCGCGTGCTCGTGCACGGGGCGGCCGGCGCGGTCGGTCAGGCGTTGCTGACGCTCGGTCGCTTGGCAGGGCTCGAAATCTGGGGTGGTGCGCGCGGCCGTCATGCACCGCTCATTCGTCAGCTCGGAGCAACGCCGGTCGACTACGAGCGTGAGGATTTCACCCGAATTCCGCCGGGCGGATTCGACGTCGTGTTTGACGGCATCGGCGAGGACGGGTTCCGTCGCTCACTGTCGGCGCTGCGGCGCGGCGGCACGTTGAGCGCTTACGGCTACTCCGCAGGAGTGCAGCAGGGCCAGCTCGGCATGGCGGGGATCTTGGGTTGGATCCTGCGCCTCTACGCGCAAAGGTGGCTGCCCGGCGGCAAGCGCGCGCACTTCTACTCCATCAACCTGATGCGGGTCCTGCATCCTGGCTGGTTCAAAGCCGATCTCGAGCGCCTTTTCGGCTTACTCGAGTCGGGGCAGATCCGGCCGCACGTCGCGGCGCGGATTGCCTTCGAAGGCGTCGTCGAGGCGCATCGACGGTTGGAGGCGGGTGGCCTCGAGGGCAAGGTCGTCTTGTGCCCCGAGCTGCCCGCACGCGCGAGTGGGCTCCAGGCCTGAAGCGATGGCAATCGACGCCATGGGCCTTTCGCGGCGGGACATTCTCCCGCGGCGAAAGGTACTGTGCAAACACAGTACTTTTGCCGTGGCGTGGCGGCTCCTCGCTGCTCCCGTCGGCTTCACACAGACAATGGCTGGTTGTTGATGGTCACGAAGTGCGTCGCTGTTCGCTCAGCCTTCGGCGTCTCTGAAGTCAGATCCGCAATGCGACGCCGAAGGCTACGCCGGCGCCTGCCGGCATCCGTGACCATCAACAAAAACTCGAGGCGTCTCGCACAGCAGAGAACGTTATTCGTGCACGACGTGCACGAACAGGTTCTGGGTGCGAGAGACCGCACCCGAGAGCGTTGATTGGCGAACCGTTGACCGTGCGGTCACTGCCTACCGCGCTACGCAGGCGGGACGCCCACCCAGCCACCCCATCCCCCGAGCGGCGCGGTACCGACGGCGGGTGTTTCGCTCGAGCCCGCCGCTCCGCCTTCACCAGCAGTCGACGTGGCCCCGGCCCCCAACTCCCCGCCTTCATAGTCGTCGGCCCCTCCCACGCCCAGTACTCCGGTGCTGCCCCCAGTGCCGAAGCTTCCACCCGCGGGGGGCGCGATGTCGCCGATGAACCCGCCGCCGGCACCGGTCGCCACACCGCTGACGCCTCCGGTGCCGCCGTGGCTCACTGCGTTGCCCACGACACCCCCGCCGGCCGCGCCAGAGCCGCTTGCGCCCGCATGGGTGCCTTGCTCATCTGCGGGGGAGCTCAATTCTGCGTTGCCTCCGCAGTTGGTCACGCCCCCACCCACCAGCAGCACGCAACCGATCGTCAATGAACGCTTCATGGACCTCTGAACTGTAGCCCGCAGGGCGAGCAAGCGGCATGCCGCTCGATTGCCCAGCAAAACCAGCTCAAATCACGGGTACGTCGCGCCGAACTGGCACGCACTGGCACAGTGCACGACGTTCGCGTCATGTCAGGACTCTTTTTCGCCGTCCCATTCGATCGCCGGCAAAGGTCGAATCAGTGCAGCTTGCGCCAGTCCGTCGAGCAAATTCAAGAGCTCGTCGATCCGAAAGTCGTCGAAGCGATCGCACAGCTCTTTGCTCGAGAACGCGCGGTCCGACTGCAGGATCCATTCCACGACGACCCGCGCTTGAGCTTCGAATGCGAGCACGGTTTCCACGGGGGGCCGGTGGAATGCGCCGCTCCGCACCACGCAGCGCAGCTTGCCGAGCGCCGAGTCCTCTTCGAAGGTCGCCGAGGAGTTGGGCAGCTTGATGAAACGCGCGAAGCGCGCGCCCTGTGGATATTCGGTCAGGCTGCCTTTGGTGAAGGCGTCGACGCTGAGCGCTGCGAACGCATCCTCGGTCGGCAAGTGAGTCATGCGTTCTCCCAGATCGGAAAATAAGCGCGCAAACGTCTGCTGTTCGCCCGCGGCCAACTCGGGATCTCTGGACCAACCACCGTACGCCGATTGTCGCCAATCAGGCGACTGCGCCGCGTAGTAACGAATCGAGTTCAGCGCGACGTCCAAGCGGCTCGGAGCGCGCACGGGGACGACCAGCGATAGCGCGCGATCGGGCTGCTCGGCGGTCGTGTGCCAGAGCCCGCCGGGTAGGAAGATCACCGAGCCGGGCTCAAGCTCCACTGACTCGAGCGCCTGTTCGAGCAGCGGCTGGGTCGAACGCGGGAAGCCGTGCCGATAGCTCTGTCCCCACTCGGGTGGCGCGCTCGCGAAGGGCGTGAATTGCACGCTCGGGTGCTCGACGTAGCGATTCGGCAGATGGCGAAACACCTTTCGCCCGCGGATCTGAAACAACAATTGATCGAAGCGATCATGATGAAGTGAAAGTCCCGAGCCCGGCGCATTCACGAACGCCGAAAGCCCTGCGCTGGGTGGGACACCCAGGGCGAGCTCCAACTCCCGGAGAAAAGCCGGCGCGCCGGGCAGTTGGCGGCGCAAGTCCTTGAAATAGACCGTGAG
>DASSMT010000195.1:0-3748 GCA_035688655.1 Polyangiaceae bacterium
GCGCCTGCACCAGCCCCTGCGCCTGCACCAGCCCCTGCGCCTGCACCTACCCCCGCGCCCGCGCTCGAGCCTGACGCTGGGCCCGCGCCCGCTTCGGCTCCAACGGAGGCCGGCGACTCACTCCCTAGATCACAGCCAAACAAGCCAAACAGGCACCAAATCCCAAGAATTCTTGCACTGAGCGTCACGAACACGGCATACGCGACTGGTCGCGCGCGAACATCTCACTTTTTGCGTTTCATCGTTCGCTAGCGGTTGCGTTTGCGACGAGCTCACGCCCACCGTCGAAATAGTCGCGCGGACTTTGACCGAGCAAGCGGCGGAATACGCGGTGGCACTGTGCGTAGCTGCCGAAGCCAGCCGCAAACGCCGCGCTGGTCAGGCTCGCCCCGCGCTCGACTGCAGCGACGAACGCCATCAATCGCATGCGCGCGCGGTGTTCCACCAGGGTTAGCCCGAGATCGTGCCGGAAGTGTCGGCTAATTCCGCTCGACGTCGTGTGAAGGCGCGTGGCCAAGTCCGCTTCGGAAAGGTTCGGCTCGGCAGCGATGGCTGAAGCGGCTCGCCGACTCAGGACGTGTGCGCGTGGGCTACCGCTCAGCATGCATGCGAACAACTCGCCGAGCTCACGCTCCACCGCTGCGGCATCGCTGATCGTGCCGAGCAGCTCGAGTTGCTCGACACGTCGTGCCAGCGCGTTCACCGTGAACGCTGCGCTGCCGTAGGGCAGAACGGCGCGCATGCCGAGGACTCGCTCGGCGAGCTCCGGTGTCAGCGCGACGACAAAAAGGTCAAAATCTGTGCTGTGACCGAGCAGCACATGATCTTGTCCAGGAGCGAAGACGACGAGTTCACCGGCGGCGAGCGTGAGCTGGTGCGTTCCCATACCAACCATACAGCTGCCGCGAACGACCAAATTGAATTCCGGCTCCTGATGGAAGTGCCGCGGTCGGCGATACTGCGGTTGGTGGCGCCACACCTGCGCACGTCGGCGCGGGAGCATGGGAAACGGCTGAAACACGGGGGCGCTCACGCTAGGGAGTATCGCACGCCAACACACATGCGGCGATCCCTTCACCGAACAACTGACAGCTTTCCATTGCGCGAGACTCGAACACCCCTTAGGATTGCGCGATGGGCAGGGGGTTTTGGTTCGGGGTCGTCGCGCTGCTGTCGGTCGCTTTCGTCGGCTGCAACGCCTGCCTGAATCCTCAACCTGAAATGCCGTCGTGCGGCGAAAGCGACGGCGCGAACATCGGCTCCGGCGGCACCTTCGGCGCAGGCGGCCACGGGTCGTCTGCTGCAGGAGTGTCCAGCGGCCAGGGAGGCTCCAACCTCGCCAATGCGGGTAGGGGCGGCAACCCCAGCGGGAACGAGGCCGGCTCGAGTAATGGTGACTTCGCAGGGGCTGGCGGCGACAGTGCAGTCGGGCCGGGCGGGTCTGAAGGCGGCGCCGCCGGCGCGAGCGACGACAGCGCGGCCGGAGCCGGGGGCAACCAAAACCCCTGACACCGTCAGCGTCGCCCTCGAAAGCTCGGGCGACATGCGGTCCCTTGAAGCGCGCAGGCGACCTTGGAATGCTGGGGCGAGCATGATTGCGCTTCCCGGCCTCCGCATTGACCCCGACGCCTTCGCCCCGGCTTCGGCCGCGGAGGTGGAGGGCGTTCTCCGCTCAGTAATGGCCGCATTTGCTCCGGCCCTGACCTCGAACCTCCCGGACATCGAGGTGAGCAACGGTGAAGCAGGTCCCTTCGTGGCGTGGCAACTCACAACCGACGGGAGGGCGGAGATCTCGCTCGCCACCGAAGGCCCTCCGTGGGCTCAGCTGACCTTTCAGTTTGCTCACGAGTTCTGTCACCTGCTCTGCAACCATCGCAAGGACTCGGCCCCATTTCGTTGGATCGAGGAGTCATTCTGCGAGGCAGCGTCGCTCTACGCGCTCCGGCAGCTCGGGTTGCAGAGTCTGCTGAAGGGGACTGCGCTGCCGTTCATTACCTTCCGGAGTGAGCGGCTATACGAACCGGAGCACAACCTGCCTCCGGCCACTTCGTTCTCGTCGTGGGCTGCGAATGCGCGCTCTTGGATCCAGGGTTTCGATTGGTTGGATGGTTCCGACGGCACTCGGATCCGTGCCGCGCTCGTGATCGTTGCCACGCAGCTATTTGACCGTCTCGCGGCGGATGAGGGCGCGGCCTGGGCCTGCGTTCGATACCTAAACATTTGGGACCGAACTCCAAAGACGGCCGGCGAGTATCTGCAGGCGTGGAGAAACGCGGCTCCAGAAGAAATGTGGGGCCACATCGACCATTTCCGCGCAGTACTGGCGCCGCTGCTCTGAAGGCGAATCTCGCCAGATTCGCCGTTTGTCCGGGCGCGCGGTTGGCTTCGCGAAAAAGGCGGGATCCGAGATCAAAAAGCGGTGCCGCGGGAATACCGACTGATTCACCCGCGACCTGGGGTTCGCGGCGTGGTTCGTGCGGCCGGCTGTATTAATTCGATGAGTCTCAAGGCGGGTAAAAAATTATGAATAGGTCCTTCGTTCCGGTGTCTGCGCTGGTAATCGGCTTTCTAGGTGCAGGCTGCGGCAGCAGCGATTCAAACCCGGCGGCGACCGGCGGCGCGCAGGGCTCGACCGCCGGCTCGAGCGGCAAGGGCGGCGCAGCGGGCGCGAGTAGCACGATGGCCGGCGCCGCCGGCGCGGGTGCGACTGGTGCGAAGGGCGGCGCCGCGGGCGCGGCCGGCGGAACTGGCGCGAAGGGCGGCGCCGCGGGCGCGGCTGGCGGAACTGGCGCGAAGGGCGGGGCTGCCGGAGCCGCCGGCTCAACGGGTGCGAAGGGGGGCGCCGCGGGCACCGCGGGCGGCACTGGCGCAAAGGGCGGCGCGGCCGGCGCAGCTGGCTCGAAGGGTAGCGCGGCCGGCGCAGCTGGCTCGAAGGGCGGCGCCGCCGGCTTTGTGGGTACGACTGGTCCGCGAGGAGGGCCAGTCGCTTCCGGCGGCAAACGCGTCTCGAGAGGCAAAGGTGGCGCGATCGGTAAGGCCAGCGCGAGCGGGTAGGTTCGTCACTCGCGCTGCGGTGCGGGTAAGATCGACGCTGGCGAAGCAACTACGGCATTCCCTCCTGGGGATGCTTCGCACGAATCACACGCTTTGGGCGTTGGCCAGCGCGGCGATTTCCGGCTCCGACAACTGACGTGTTTCGACGAGGTTCCTTTGCGCCAGGACGGGCCGTAAAAACGCTCGCGGGCCTTCCGGGCTGACCGCGGTCGCGCAGCAGCTCGACTTCGGCTTCAAGAAGACCGCGCCCCCGAGGGAGCCCTGAACAGGCCGTGCGATGCTTGGAACGTGGCTGCGGTTCGAATTCAAACTGTCCTCAGCTCCTCGACGCTCGAGCTCCCCGAGCTGGCGCCGCTCGTTGGGCATCGCGTCGAGCTCACGGTCCGAGATGTCCCCGAGCGGACATGGCCCGAGGGATGGTTCGAAGCGATCGAGGGCGCGATAGTAGCTGCTGCACCCGTGCTGCAGACTCCGTGCGGGGGACAGTGGGGCGCTGAGCATCGCCGCTGCGGCTGCTGAAAGTCGGTGAAGTCGACGAGCAGCTAGGGGTGAGCGCGGCGATCGTGTTTGCGCTGTGCAAGCGCGGATCTTCGGCATAGCCGCCTGTTTCGGCGCTCGGCCAGCTTGCACAAGATGCGACGCTGGAGGTCAAAGCCTGGTAATTGAGCTATCGCGGCGACCGCCCGAGGCACAG
>DASSMT010000256.1:0-20994 GCA_035688655.1 Polyangiaceae bacterium
GGGGCATTCTGAAGTTCGCCCGCGGCCGCAGCCGCGGGCACGCACTGGTGGACATTTCGCTCGTATGCCAAGAGGTGATCCGCCTGGCGCATCACACCTTCGACCGCGCGATCGTGCTCGAACAATCGATCGAGCCGAATCTGATCGTCTCTGGCGATCAAGCGGAGCTGCATCAAGTGATCATGAACCTGTGCCTGAACGCCCGGGACGCGATGCCCAACGGCGGCACGCTGCGCATCGTCGCCGAGCTCGCAGAGGCCACGTCTGGCGAACGCCCACGCGTCAGAATCGGCATCACGGACACGGGCACCGGCATGGATCGCCTGACGCGAGCCCGGATTTTCGAGCCCTTCTTCACCACCAAACCAGAGGGGGCCGGCTTCGGTCTGGGTTTGTCGACAGCCCGTGAAGTGATCGACATGCACGGTGGCGACATCGAGGTACAGAGCGCGCCCGGCAAAGGCACGAGCTTCTTCGTCTACTTGCCGGCCAGCACCGGCCAACCCCAGCCCGTGCGCATCACCAGCGGCCATCGTGATTTGCGCCCACAAGCGCAGACATCGGCGCGCATCCTACTGGTCGACGACGAAGAGGTGGTGCGGCGCAGCACCGCCCGACTCTTGCGCCAAGCCGGGCACACCGTGCTGGAAGCGCCAGGCGGCAGAGAAGCCGTGCAAATCTACGCCGACTCCGAGCGCTATCCAGACTTGGTGATTCTGGATCTCGACATGCCAATTCTGAATGGCGAACAGACCCAGCACGTCATCTCGAGCATCGATCCTTCTGCGCGCATTCTGTTCATGTCCGGCCATGAAGACTTCATGCGCGAAACCTCGACCAGCGTCGGCAAAGCCGTGGGGTATCTGCGCAAGCCTTGCAACGTCGCGCTCCTACTGTCCACGGTGAGCGACGTCCTGCGCACCGACAGCCTGCACGAGTATGAGGAACAAGAAGAGCGGACGCGCCCAGGGCTGGGACTCGGGAGCTAATTCCCTCGAACTTCTCGCGCGACCCAGAAGCAGGGTCCCGAGCAAAAAAACAAAGTGTGCGCGCACACTTCGTTTTTCGTGCGCGAAGGGCCGCCGGTGCTTGGCGATTGCTTTGCCCACAGCGACACGGTCACGGCAACGGCTCGGGCGGACCGTCTGGCCTGCCTTCGCTGTCTTGGATCAGCTGGTCGTAGCGCGTTTGTTGGTCTGGGCGGAGCAGCGCGCGGATCTCGGAGTCCATTTGCGTTTTCTGGGCGCGCAGGGGCGCGCCGCAGCGGGTCATGATTTCGCGCGTCAGAACGCGCCGTTGTTTGCCGTACTTGGCGAGGATGGCGCGCGCGCGATCTTCTTGAGCGTCGTCCAAGTCGAGCCTTCGTGCGATGGCACCCAGGCGACGACGTTCGAACAGCTCACTCGGGTCCCTGAACATCGACTTGTAGCGGCGTTGCAGCAGCGCGCGTGAACCGGCGCCTCCGAGCAGGATGCCCAGCGTAAATACCAACACCAGCGCTCCGTAGCCCTTGAGCTTCGTGCGATCCATCACTCGAGCTCCACGGAGGCGTAGGAGGTCGCCAGTTCGTCGTCAACGGAACCGTCGACTTGAACCGCCCACACGACGGCCATGGCGGCGGCGATCGCCGCGACTGGCAACAAGCGCCGCGCGGAGAACCATGTCGCCTCGAGGAAGCTCGGCGCGGCTTGGACGTCGCTCGCGAGCGCGAGCATCACGCGCGCCGAGAAGCCCCTGCTCGGGCGGAGTGCGTCGGTGGCTCCGGCCAGCCGCGAAAGGCGCTGCTCGATGTCTTCTTGCTCGCTCACGACTGTTCTCTTTTCTGGCGCAAGGTGGCGCGCGCACGGACCAAACGCTGTTCGACGGCGCCTTCGCTCACGCCCATGACTTGCGCGATTTCGGAATTGTTCAGGCCTTCCATGCTCTGCAGCACGAGCGCGGCGCGCTGGTCCGGGGGCAGCGCTTGCAGCCAATCGTCGAGCTCCGCGAGCGCCAAGCGCGCTTCGGCGCGAGCAGAGCCATCCCAGCCCGGGTCGACTTGCTCGTCACTCGCCTCGGCGCGGCGCTTGCGGCTGCGCTTTTCGTCAATCGCACCATTGACGACGATGCGGTAAAGCCAAGTGTTGGTGCTGGAACGACGATCGAACTCGCCCGCGCTGAGCGCGCGATAGGCCTTCACATACGCTTCTTGCACCACGTCCTCTGCGTCTGCTTGATTGCCCATGATTCTAGCGCCTAGCCGCACCAGCTTTTGGCTGGTCAAATCCACGATTTGTTGAAAGGCCGAGCGATCCCCGCTGAGGACTCGATCGACGGCCTTTTCGAGTATGTCCAATGGTTCTCTCCGGGCCGTTCACGTCGCCTCTTCTTACGTGTTCCGACGACCGAGTCGCCGAGCATCCTACGCGGCCCGATCATTTTTCTGAGCATGTTCGACCGCGCGGCCGGCTCGCGCCGCTAACTGTGCAGAAGCATTGAATTAAAGAAATGCCCCCAAAAATCGCAACGGGCTCCGTAGGGCGACCCACGGGGCCGGCGTCGGAAGGATTGAAACTGAAGGAGAACATCAATCATGCGCACTTCGATTTACGGTTCGCTCGTTTCTGGTTTCATTGCCCTGTCGCTGGCCGCCTGCTCGGGCGCAAACGTCGAGCCGGTGGATCAGAGCGCACAGACGGAGACTGCTCACCTCAACGCACCACCACCTGCAGGTTCGCCGGCGGCGGCTGACGCTGCTGCGCGTCCCGACATGGCTCATCACCGTGCGGGTCGGCGCGGTCCGCCCGATCCCGCCGAGTTCGTCGCGCGTTTCGACCAGAACGCGGACGGCAAGCTGGAATTGAGTGAGCTCCCGGAGCGGATGCAAAAGTTCATGGCCAAGGCGGACGCCAACGGCGATGGCGTGCTCACGGTCGAAGAACTGAAAGCGGGCGCAGAAAAGCTGCGCGCCGAACACCTCGCCAAGCTCGACACCGATCACGACGGCAAGGTGAGCCCGGAGGAACGCAAAGCAGCCTTCGAGAAGTTTGCCGAAGAGCGCTTCGCCAAGATGGACAAGAACAACGACGGCGCGCTGAGCAAAGACGAAATCGGTGACAAGCGTTGGGAGCGCCTGAGCGTGGCCGATGCCGACAAGAATGGCAGCGTGACGCGCGAAGAGATCAAGACGGCGGTGGCCGCAGGCACTTTGAAATTTCCGCACCACGGGCGCGGTCATGGTCACGGGCCGCGCGGTGAGCGCGGGCCTGGGCCCGACGGCGATGCCGCGCCAGCCGCTCCCCCGAGCGGCACGTGATCGATCGGCGCTGACACGACACGACTCGAGAGAGCATGGGCGTCGCGCGTGCACCCGCACCGCGACGCTTCCTGCTTTTTGTCCCCGATCGCGTTGAACGCGCGGCACGGATACGTGAAACCTGCGGACACGAGAGCACGCGCACACGAAGCCGCGCGCAAACACCCACGAACGGCGCAAAAGTACCGCGGACGCGAAAAAGCGCGGGCGTGTGCAAAGGCGAAAAAGTAGCGGCAAAACGTCGAGCGCGGGTGCGCCGCTGTGGTTCACACAGCACCGCTGTAGGAGCAGTTAACAATTGCTTTCGCGCGTCGTTCTGCCGGACTGAGATTCGTCCTGGTCGACCTGCTTATGTGTCATTACGCTTGATGAAAGAGCAAATGGTCGCCCGGATCACTCCTGTCAAAACCTCCTCTGAAACGATCGCCGTTTCGGAGCGGCAGTCCGAGACGGAGCGCAAGGCAGCTCGCGCGCTCGCGCCGCGCACGGACTACTTGGCGGGCGCGGTGATCGCCGATCGCTACAAGCTGGTACGACCGCTCGGACGAGGCGGGATGGGTGTGGTGTGGGTCGCGCATTCACTGGTGTTGGGCGTGGATGTCGCGCTCAAGCTGATCCACTCCGATCTGGGCGGCTCCACGGGCGCGACGCGCATGGCTCGCGAAGCGCACGCCGCCGCACGGCTGGGCCACCCAGCGATGGTCCGCGTGTTCGATTTCGGTTGGACCAGCCGCGCCGACCCATTCCTGGTGATGGAGCTCGTGCAGGGCGAGAGCATGGGCTCCATTTTGCGCCGCGAGTTGCGCTTGCCCGCGATTCAGGCGGTACAAATGCTGCTCCCGCTCGCGGACGGGCTGCGCTCGGCGCACGACAAAGGCATCGTGCACCGCGACATCAAGCCCGACAACATCTTGGTCGCGCGCGACGAATTCGGGCGACAGCAGCCCAAATTACTGGACTTCGGCATCGCCAAGGTCGACCAGTCGCAAAGCAGCGAAGATCGCAAGCTGACGCAAGAGGGCATCGCGCTCGGCAGCCCCGACTACATGTCTCCCGAACAAGCGCTCGGTCGAGAGGACATCGATCACCGCACGGACGTGTGGGCGCTGTGTGTCGTGTTGTACGAGGCCATCACCGGGCAAATGCCCTGGGATCGCCCCAATTACAATGCGCTGATGCAGGCCATCATTCACGATCCGCCGCCACCCACGACCGGGCTGTCCGCGGGCGATCCCGAGTTGTGGTGCGTGATCGAGCGCGGCCTACAGAAGAACCCCGAGAACCGCTGGGCTTCCATGACGGAGCTGGGTGAGGCACTCGCGTTGTGGCTGTACAAACACGGGGTCAAGGAAGACATCTCGGCAAACTCCCTGCGCGCCGTGTGGCTCGACGGCTCGCTCTCCGGCGTGCGCATGGATCTCGCATCGCTCTCGCCGCAGGAGAGTTCATCGGGTCGCATGCGTGTGAGTGGCAGCGGCGAACCAGCGAGCGAAGCCAGCGCGCGCCTGCTTTCAACGCAGCGACCCACCGTGCGCTCGGCCCGACCGAGCGTCGAAGCCACGACCCCACCGCAATTGCGCCCGTCGCGGCGCTGGCTGGTCGTAGCCCTCGTGGGGGGCGCGCTGGCCATTGGCCTCGGCGCAGGAACGATGCTTCGCGGAGAGCGTGTGCCCTCGGCAGCTGCGGCGACCAGCGCGGCTGCCGGCGCCGCGAGCGCCAACGTGGCGCCGCCCGCAGAGCCGCTCACGCCACCCCAGCCCTCGGCAGCAGCATCGGTGAGCTCGGAAACGCCCACCGCTGCCCAGCCCGCCGCTGCGCCAGCCAAAGGCCAGCCGCGGCTCGTCACGAGCCCAGCGCGCAGCGCCCCTGCCGCTCGCCCACGCCGCGGAAAGAGTTATGACTTTGGCTTTTGAGTCACGATCCAGGAACCGACTTCGGTTCACGTTATTGAGTCTGTTGAGTGGCGTACTCTTGTGCACCTCGTCTGCTTTTGCCGAGGACGCGGAGACGCGCACGGCAGCGCGCGACCTCGCGACACAAGGTGCGCAAGCCTTCGAAGCAGGCGACTACGCTCGCGCGAGCGACTTCTTCCGCCGTGCACACGAGCTGGTTCCGGCCCCCTCGATCGCGCTGCTGCGTGCCCGTAGCCTGGCGAAGCTCGGTCAACTGCTGGAAGCGGTCGACATCTACGAGCAGACCTCACGCTTCAAGCTTCCGGACGACGCGCCCGAAGCTTACCTGCAAGCAGTCGAGACTGCGCGCATCGAGATGGAAGACGTTCGGCGCCGACTGCCGCGACTGAAGTTGACGCTGATCGGTTTGAGCAGCAGCGAGCAGGCGCAAGTCAGCATGGACGACAAGCCGACGCCTGGCGCGCTGCTCGGCGTGGAGCGCCCGATCAATCCCGGTCAACATCGCGTCGAGGCGCGCGTGGCCGGCCAACTCCGCGCCACGCGCGAGCTGGACATCGCCGAAGGTCAGAGCTACCAGATCGAGCTCGACGTTCGACCTGCCGAGCCTGCGCCGAAGCCCGTCGTCGTCGTGCAGCAGGCGGCGCCCGTCGAAAAGCCGCACTCTTGGCGAAAGACCGGCGGCTTCGTCGCGCTCGGAGTCGGCGCCTTGGGGTTGGGTATCGGCACCTACACGGGGATCGTGGCGCTGCACCACAAGTCTGATCTGGACTCGGTGTGCAAACCGAGTTGCCCGCCCTCTTCGGCGGATGATATCGACTCATGGCGCAGCAATCGCACGATTTCTTACGTGAGCTTCGGCGTGGGCATTGCCGCGGCCGCGACCGGAGTCGCGCTGCTCACCATCGGTAAACCCACGGAGGAGCATGTAGCGATCCGCGCGCTACCATCGGGTCTGCAAATCGCAGGACAATTGTGAAGCAAAACTGGGCGATCGCATGCGCCGCGCCGCTGTGCTTGCTGCTCACGGGCTGCCCCCTGACCGATCACTACCGGCTTCAGGAAGATCAGCTGGGATCGGCCGGCTCCGATTCGAACGCCGGCGTCGGCGGTGGGCCTGCGAACGGCAGCGCTGGCGCAGGCGCGGGCTCCAGCGCCGCGAGCTGCAGTAAGGCATGCAACGCTGGGCGCGTGTGCGTGGCCGATGCCTGTAGCGAAGGCTGGGTGAGCATGGCTGCGCCGCCAGGATCGCTCGTCGCGCGTTCGAAGGCGACCTCGGTCGCGATGGGCAAGGCAGTGTTCATTTGGGGCGGCCTCGACAGCGCCGGCGCCGCGCTCGACAACGGCGCGATCTACAACCCAAAAACGGATACTTGGAAATATCTGCCCAAAGATGCGGGTTCGCCCTCGCCGCGCATCATGGCCACGGCGGTCTGGACGGGCAGCGCATCGAACCAGGTGATCGTCTATGGCGGCACAGACGCTAGCGGCGGCATGGTGTTTCGTGACGGCGCGATCTATGACGTTGCCGGGAATTCCTGGGCGCCGCTCCCGCCGAATCCGATGACCAGCAAGCGGAGCGCCGCCTACGGCTATTGGGACGGCACGCGCGCAGTCTTCTTCGGCGGCTTGAATGCGGTACCAGCCGTGGTGCCCGGTGCCGATCGCTTCGATCTCAAGGCGTGGTCCATCTCGACGACCAAAGGCGACCCCGGTTTACTCGGTTTTTCTGCGATCGCCGTCGACGGCTCGATGATGTACGTGCAGGGCGGCGTGATCAACGGGGCACGCCAAGACAAAGTTCTCGCGTACACCAGCAGCACGGACGAGTGGGCCACGCTGACGACCGGGCCTTCGGCGCGCACCGGCGCGTTCGGCGCTTGGGATGGCACCCAGTTCCTGGTCTGGGGCGGAGAAGACGACGTGGGTCTGCTGGCAGACGGGCAAACCATGTCCGGCACGCGTTGGAGCGAGATGAGCGAACCCAGCGTGCTCAGTGCGCGCCGAATCGCTTTTCGGCGTTCGGGCTGGGCGTTTTCGCTGCAGCCGGGCGTGGTGGCACTGATCGGAGGACAGACCTCGCTCAGCGGCAGCAGTGATCCGCTCGCCACCGACGGCGCGAGCTACGACGTCGAGCGCGGCGAGTGGACCGCGATCCGTTCCTGGCCTTCGTTGGAAAGCCACGAATACGGCGTCGGCGTGTGGACCGGTGAAGAGTTCGTGATTTGGGGCGGCCGCACTCAGAATGTCGCGACGCTCACCGGCGAGCGCTGGGCGCCTCGCGCGCCCTGACTGCATAAACACAGTAAAGCCGCTGCGTGAAATCCCCCACTCGCCTGGGCTTCGGCTGCGCGGGGGGTCGAGGAAATGTGCTCAGTTGACGCGAGCAGTTTCGATGCGGAAAGTTGATAAGATGCGGCTCGACGAGTTTCTGAGCGCTGAACGGGAACAACTGCTCGCGCTATGCGCGGCCAAGCTGCAGGAGCGCTCACCGGACCACAGTTCCAGCGAATTGCTCGGCGAGCTCCCGGCATTCGTCGATGAAATCACGGCCGCGATCCGCCAGCGCAACTCGCGCTCGCCGGAAAACGGGGTGCTTGCCATGGGTGCCGGCCCTGCCGCAGAGCTCGGCAGACAACGCCAGGCAATGGGTTTCGACGTCGCACTCACGGTGCTCTCGATCGGCGTGGTCTCGGACTCCATCGGTGCGCTCGGGGCCAAAGCCGGGTTGAGCTTCGAAGCGAGCGACTACCAAATATTCAATCAGTGCTTGGATGACGCGATGGCGACCGCGCTCACGGAATATTGGAAGCTCGATCGCGCACCAACGGGGCAGGATTCCGTTCAACTGGCGTTCCTCGCCCATGAGCTCAGAAATTCCTTGTCGAGCGTGCAGATGGCTTGGCGATTTCTAGTCCAAGGCCACGCCGGGTTGCACAGCAGAACCGCGCAGGTCCTCGAACGCAACCTGCAGCGAAGCATCGACATGATCGCGGAGGCACTCTCGGGGGCGCAGCCGTCGAGCCGGCCGCCGCTCTCGCTCGCACCGGTGAATCTCGCGCAAATGCTGCTGAATATTCGCGCTGGAGCCGTGCCCGAGCGGAACATCTCGATCTCCGTCTCAGCCGATCCCGCGTTGAAGATCGAAGCCGATGAAACGCTGCTCGCCTCTGCGGTGAACAATCTGCTGCAGAACGCGCTCAAGTTCACCCATGATTCAGGCCAAGTCCAAGTACGCGCCACGCGCGCCGATGATTCCGTAGTGATCGAAGTCGAGGACGAATGCGGCGGGTTGCCCGCGGGCGATCCGGAAAAGCTGTTCGAGATCTTCGTGCGCGGCTCCGATCCGCGCAGCACCGGTCTCGGCTTGCCCATTGCACGAAAAGCCGTGCGCGCTCACAAGGGCGAGATCACGGTCCAAGACTTACCCGGCAAAGGCTGCGTGTTTTCGATTCGCTTGCCCGCATGAACCGCGAGCAACAGGCCCGAACGAACCTGAGCAGCGTCAGGCCGTGATTGTCGACAGCTCGTGCGAGCGCACCCCATCGCTCGCATCCGACACGAACAACTCGGGCGGGTTCCCAAATTGCTGCTCGAGGCGCGCGCGAATCGCCGCGGAGACGCCCGCCACCGCGCTGCGCTCGAGCAGCGTGATGGTGCAGCCG
The DNA here is from genome assembly GCA_035688655.1 of Polyangiaceae bacterium. GTDB lineage: Bacteria > Myxococcota_A > Polyangia > Polyangiales > Polyangiaceae > PMG-095. The sequence continues at coordinate 8,871 of DASSMT010000256.1, forward strand.
CCAAAGCCGCCGCCCGTCATGCGCGCGCCGTACACGCCTGCTTCCGCAATTGCCGTCTCGACCGCCGCGTCGAGCTCTGGCGAGCTGACCTCGTAGTCGTCGCGCAGCGAAGCGTGCGACGCGAGCATGAGCCGACCGAATTCTTTCAAGCACCCTTCGGAGATCGCATTTGCCGCCTGCAGAGTGCGCTCGTTCTCGTGGATGACATGTCGACAGCGCCGGCGAATCGGTTCCGGCAAGCGAAGCTGGTGGCGCGCGAACTGCGCCGGGCTCACGTCGCGGAGCGCGCGGATTTCCGGCAAATCCCGGCGCAGCAGCTGAACGCCCTGCTCACATTGCTGGCGTCGCTCGTTGTACGCGGACGACGCCAATTGGTGCTTCACTCGGGTATCGCAAATCAGCAAGCATGCGGAGCCGAGCTCGAGCGGGATCGGCGTTCGTTCCAAGCTGCGACAATCGATCAATAGCGCCGAACCGCGTCGACCGAGAGCGGTAATGAATTGATCCATGATGCCGCAGCGCGTACCGACCCAGTCGTGCTCCGCGGCTTGCCCGCTGAGCGCGAGCTGTACCAGATCGGGCTCGGCGATCTCGGAAACGCGTGCCAGCGCGTAACCGACGGCTACCTCGAGTGCGGCCGACGAAGACAAGCCGGCACCTACCGGGATTTCGCTCGAGAGCAGCAAATTCGCGCCGGTCAGCGCGAAGCCGCGCGCGCACATGCCCCGAGCCGTACCCTCCACGTAGTCGAGCCACGTCCCGTGTCGACCGGCGGCAGCTCGAGCCAGGTCGAACTCGAACTCGCTACCGGCGTTCACCGATCTCACGTATACGGTCTGGCCGGAGCGCGGCGCAGCCACCACGTAGGTCCGCCGGTCGATGGCCATGGGCAGAACGAAGCCGTCGTTGTAATCGGTGTGTTCTCCGATCAGATTGATCCGACCCGGCGCGGAGAACGCCTGACAGCGACCAAAACGAGCCGCGAACTCACTGACCAAGAAGCTCAATTGGGAGGCTTCGGTCATGGTCCGTTCACCTCCGCTCGCGCCGCGCGGAACGCGGCATCTGCCACGGACAGCGTTCGCTCGATGTCTCCCGCCGAGTGTGCGTAACTCACGAACCAAAGGTGGCGCGGGTGAAGCAGCACTCCCTGAGCCAGGACCTCACGATAAAAGCGCGCCATCACCCGGTCGTTGCACGCCGGATCGGAGTATAGGAATTTCAAAAAGGGCATCGGGGGCAAGGGCTCACCGAAAGCCAGCGCAACGATGCCGTGGCGTGCAGCGGACTCGTTCAGGCCTGCGATCAGCCGCTCTCCCATCGCCCAGACGTGCTCTGCAACCGGGTGCTGCTGAACGAAATCCAAGGTTGCCATGGCGGCTGCCATGGCCGCGGTATCGCCATGGTACGTCGCGGACAAGTGCATGCCGGCAGCCACTTGCATCACCTCACGCTTGCCTAGCACTGCCGCGATCGGCCAGCCATTGCCCAGTGCTTTGCTCAGGGCCGTGAGGTCGGGGACGAGCCCGATGTATTCTTGGAACGACCCTGGCTTGATTCGCAGCGCGGTCTTCACCTCATCGAGGATGAACAGCGCTCCGTGGGCCCGGGTGATCGCCATGAGTTGTCGAAAGACATCCGGCTGGGGCGGCGAGATCATCTCCGGAGCGACAATCACCGCAGCGATCGTACCCGCGTGATTTTGGAACAGCTTTTCCAGGGATGCGGGGCGCGAGACGTCCAGCTCATGCACTTGCTGCTCGAGGCCGACTGGCACGAACGGTTCGAGCGGCAGACACCAGTCGTGCCAGCCGTGATAGCCACAGCGCACGACCGAGCGACGGCCGGTGGCGACGCGCGCGATCCGTAGCGCAGCCGTGGTGGCCTCCGAGCCCGTTTTGAAAAACGTGGCCATTTGAGCGCTGGGGAAGCGAGCAACCAAGCGTTCGGCGAACTCCACGTGCAACGGATGGTTCAACGACAACAGGCTGCCGCGCTCGAGCTGCGCGCGTGCTGCGGCATCCACCTCCTCGTGGGCGTAGCCGAGCAAGAATGGACCATATGCACCGATATAGTCGATGTACTCGTTTCCGTCCGCGTCCCAGCAACGCGCCCCTTTGCCCCGTGTCATATACAAGGGTGATTCTTCGCCGACCAGCAGCGGGCGCCCGGACAGGTGATGGCCGCCGGGAATCACGGCGCGCGCACGTTCGAGCAGCCTGGTCGATTGCTCGTAGCGACCCGCTCCGGCCACCTCAGGGAGGCTCCTTGGTGTGCACGGTGCTGGCGGCGGGGACGAAGCCTGGGTTGCTCGGGTTCGCCTCCTCCGCGCGCGGGCCACGATTGGCGCGGGCGATCTGGTCCAACGGAATTTTCGGGGTGCGATCGCTGTACAAGAGACCGTTGGCCTCTTGATAGGTATCCGCGAATTGCGTGTAGCAATAGCCCGCCAAGATCTCGAGCGAGCGAGTCACCTTGAGCAGCGCGCCAAAGCGTTCCGCGAATGCTTGTGGCGTGTCGCAACGGGAGTAGCCCCAGTGCCGTGGGTCATTGCTGTAGGCGATCCCGCCGAACTCGGAGAGCACGAGCGGGTGCTCTTGGCCTTCCAGGGATTCGAGCACCAAGCTGCGCCCACCGGGACGTTCGCGCTTGAACAAGTTCGGCAGCACGGTGTGTGCCAAATAGCGCTGACCGATGCGCTCGGGGTTATCGTCGTAATCGTGAATGCCGATGATGTCCGTGGCGACGCTCTCCCAGCCGTCATTGCCAATCACCGGCCGAGTGGGATCCTGCGTCTTCGTCAGGTAATACAGCGCGCGAACGTAGTTGCGTTCGGGCAAGCTGTCCGGCAAGTTCGGTACGCCCCAAGACTCGTTGAAGGGCACCCAGGCCATGATGCAAGGGTGGCTGATGTCGCGACGCAGCGCATCCAGCCATTGATGAGTGAGCCGTGCCACCGACTGCTTGGTGAAACGGTAGGCGCTCGGCATCTCTTCCCACACGAGCAGGCCGAGCCGATCCGCCCAATACAGGTAGCGTGGCACCTCGATCTTCTGATGCTTGCGCACCCCGTTGAAGCCCATGGCCTTGGCCAGAAAGATGTCCTTGCGCAGGGCGGCGTCGTCCGGCGGAGTCATGCCGGTTTTGTCCCAATAGCCTTGATCGAGCACCAGTTTGAGCGGATACGGCCGCCCATTCAGCAAGAAACGGTCGCCCGAAACCGCGAACGAGCGCAATGCGGTGTAGCTCTCCACGCGGTCGAGCACCTCGCCGGATGCGCTCAACAGCTCGACCTCCGCCTCCAAGATCGTCGGTCGTTCGGGGCTCCACAGCAGCTCGTTGCGGAAGTCGTCGACGCCCGGGTCGGAGAGCGCGAGGCGTCGATGCACTTCACCCGCGACCACCAGGTAGCGATCGCTCACGAGCGTGAGGTCCGCCACGCGCAGCCGCACGCTGAGCGCCAGCTTTTCTTCACCGTAGCCGAGAATCGCCGCGTCGATGCCTATCTCCCAGCGCCCCAGGTTGGGCGTCCATTGCAGGCTCTGGACGCGCACGGAGCCGACCTTTTCCAACCAGACACTTTGCCAAATGCCCGTGGTGCGCGGGTACCAGATGGAGTGCGGCTCGAACTGCCAGTCCTGCTTCCCGCGCGGCTTTGCCAAGTCACCCGGATCGTCCTGGGCCAGCACTGCAAGCACGTGCTCGCGCAGGCCGCCCTGCAGCGCCGAGGTGATGTCCAGCTCGAAGGGCGTATAGCCGCCTTCGTGTGTGGCCGACAATGTGCCATCGATCCAAACGGTGGCGTGGTAATCGACCGCACCGAAGTGCAAAATCACCCGCTCGTTCTCGCCCAAGCTCGGAGCCTCGAACTTGCAGCGGTACCAGCAGGCTTTGTAGAGCCCAGTATCAGCGACGCCACTCCGCACGGTCTCGGGCGCAAAGGGCACCTCGATGCGACCGGCCCACTCCACTTGATCGGGATGTGAATGCGTGTCGTCGGCGTCGATCGCAAATTCCCAACTGCCGTTCAAGCTTCGCCAGTGGCGACGACGCAGCAGGGGGCGTGGATACCCCATGGGATCAGCATCCGGTTCTTCCGGAGCGGGCGGCGGTCCCGAACCTGGTAGTCCGATTTGAGAGAGATGTCGCCGCAGCATCGATTGTCGTACCGCGAGCTGCAGAGTTCATTCCCGTCACTGGGTCATTTCACTCAATGCGATCCGCCGTCTTTCCGTGCCGTTCAGGCTTCCGTGCGGAGCTCGGCGTCATGTGTTGCCTCGCTTGTGCCCGATTGCCGCAGGGCGCTCGGTTGAAGTTACTCGCAATCTTTCGCTCAACCAGCGAGCCTGCACTGACACGCTGGGACGGCACGAAATCTGCTTGGGCTCAAAACAAACCATCGACGCGCGGTCGTCGTGTCGCAACCGAGGCAAGTGTTTGGAAACTACCTACGACGTCGTTTGCTTTTCTCACCTTCGCTGGTCGTTCGTATTTCAAAGACCGCAGCACCTGTTGAGTCGTTGCGCTCGCGAACGGCGTGTGTACTTCATCGAAGAGCCTGAATGGGAGGAGGGCGAAAATCACCTGGAGGTGAAGCAGACTGCAGAGGGCGTGCACGTCGTCGTGCCGCACCTGCGGCGAGACAGCGACCCCAAGCTACGAGCCGAGCTGGTCTCCGCCTTGATCGCCCGCGAGAACCTGCGCGATTTCGTGATTTGGTACTACACGCCCATGGCTCTGCCGCTCGCTACCGGGCTGTCTCCACGCGCAATCGTGTACGATTGCATGGATGAACTGAGCGCATTCAAGAACGCTCCGCCCGAGCTCGCCGAGCGCGAAGCCGAGCTCTTCCGCCTAGCGGACGTAGTGTTCACCGGCGGCCAGGCGCTGTTCGAAGCCAAGAGCGCGTGTCACCACGACGTACATGCCTTCCCGAGCAGCGTCGATGTTCCGCACTTTGCGCAAGCGCGCACTTTGCACACCGAGCCCGCCGATCAGCAACCGCTCACGCATCCTCGCCTCGGCTTTTTCGGGGTGATCGACGAGCGGATGGATCTCGATCTGCTGGCGGGCGTGTCTGCCGCGCGACCCGAGTGGAATCTGATTCTGCTCGGTCCCGTGCTGAAAATCGACGAACAGAGTCTGCCCAGAGCCCCGAACATTCACTACCTCGGCAGCAAGTCGTATCGCGAGTTGCCGCGCTACGTGTCTGGATGGGATGTCGCGCTCTTGCCATTCGTTCGCAACGAATCGACCAAGTTCATCAGCCCGACCAAGACTCCGGAATACCTCGCGGCTGGGCTTCCCGTCGTGTCCACTTCGATTCGTGACGTCGTGCGCCCCTATCAGGCGCTCGGCCTGGTCCGCATCGCGGACTCGGTCATTCGCTTCGTCTGTGCGTGTGAAGCGGCCTTGGCAGAGGCCCCCGCTCCGCGCATCACCCGAGCGGATCGGTATTTGTCTCAGCTCTCTTGGGACCGGACCTGGGCCAACATGCGCGCCCACGTCGATCGGGTCGTGGAGCGGCGTGCGCTCGTGAAGTCCGAGTCTCGGCTCGCGGCTTCGGTTGTCGTTCGAAGCTCGGGTTCCAGCGCTAATGCGGGAGAATGACGTGTTCGACTATTTGATCGTAGGTGCCGGTTTTGCGGGCAGCGTACTCGCCGAGCGTCTGGCGAACGACGCGGACAAGAAAGTGCTGATCATCGACAAGCGGCCACACGTGGCCGGCAATGCTTATGATCACTACGATGACAGCGGGATCTTGGTGCACAGGTACGGACCGCACATCTTCCATACCAACTCTCGCGACATCTTCGATTACCTAGGCCGTTTCACCGAGTGGCGCCCGTACCAACATCGGGTGTTGGCCAGCGTCGACGGCCAACTGGTGCCGATCCCGATCAATCTCGATACGATCAACAAGTTGTATGGCATGAACCTCAACTCGCCCCAGGCAGCGCAGTTCTTCGAGAGCGTTGCCGAAAAACGCCACCCTATCAAGACCTCCGAAGACGTCGTAGTCAACCAGGTGGGCGTCGAGCTGTACGAGAAATTCTTCCGCGGTTACACGCGCAAGATGTGGGGCCTGGATCCATCCGAGCTCCACAGCAGCGTGGCAGCGCGCATCCCCACGCGCACGAATCGTGATGACCGATACTTCACCGACACCTACCAGGCGATGCCGCTGTACGGCTTTACGCGCATGTTCGAGCGCATGTTGGCTCACCCCAACATCAAGATCATGCTGAACACGGACTATCGAGAGATCGTCGACTTCGTCCCGTACAAGACCATGATCTATTCCGGTCCCATCGACGCATTTTTCGACTTCAAATTCGGCAAGCTCCCCTACCGCTCGCTAGAGTTCAAACACGAGACGCTCAACCAGACACAATTCCAGAGTGTAGGAACCATGAACTTCCCCAACGACCACGCCTACACGCGTGTCACAGAGTTCAAGCACCTCACCGGTCAAAAGCACGAACGGACGAGCGTCGTGTACGAGTATCCGTGCGCGGAAGGCGATCCCTATTACCCCGTTCCCAAAGCCGAAAACGACGAGTTGTATGCCAAATACAAGGAGCTCGCGGCTCAAGTAGACCACGTGCACTTCGTCGGGCGTCTCGCGACCTACAAATATTACAATATGGACCAGGTCGTGGCGCAGGCTCTGACCCTGTACAAGCGCATCGTCGGCAGCAAACCGGCGAACCAGTTGGAGGCGGTGAATGGGCGACATCGGCCAGCAAAGATTGCGACTTTGGGGAGGTATTGAGTGCACGGTGAATCGCGTCGCGGATCGCCACTACGATCAGCTTCGTTACTCCGGGCACCACGAGCGAGTCGACGACATCGATCTCGTGGCAGAGCTCGGGCTGCGAGAGCTCCGCTATCCGTTGCTCTGGGAACGCGCCGAAGCCAGCGACAGCCTCGACTTCGGCTGGTCCGACGAGCGGCTGGCGAGGCTCCACGCACGGCGCCTCGAGCCCATCGTCGGCTTGCTGCACCATGGCAGCGGTCCGCTGCACACTTCGCTCGTTTCGAGCTGCTTTGCGGACAAGCTCGCCAGCTATGCGGGCCAGTTGGCGCGCAGGTATCCGTGGTTGGATCGCTACACACCGGTGAATGAGCCGCTGACGACTGCACGTTTCAGTGGCCTATACGGTCATTGGCACCCGCACGGGCGGGATGACCGCACGTTCGTGCGCACGCTGCTTTCGCAAGTTCGAGCCGTGATGCTGTCGATGTCGAAGATTCGGGCCGTGAATCGCCACGCTGAGCTGGTGCAGACGGAAGACATGGGCTTCACCCGCGCAACGGAAGGACTGCGCTATCAAGCGGATTTCGAAAACGAACGGCGCTGGCTGAGCTTCGATCTGTTGGCAGGCATGGTCACGCGTTCACACCCACTCTATGGTTATCTGATTCGTTCCGGCGCTTCGGAGCGACAACTCGCGGAGTTCGAAGCGCGGCCCTGCCCGGCGGATGTGATCGGCATCAACTACTACGTGACGAGCGAGCGCTTCCTCGATGACCGTCTGGAGCTCTACCCGCCAGCGTTACTGGGTGGGAATGGCCGCCACCGCTACGCGGACGTAGAGGCCGTGCGCGTGTGCGCGGATGGCTTGCTCGGTCCCGTACCCATCCTGGAGGCCGCCTATCGTCGCTACGGCAAGCCGATCGTAATCACCGAAGCACACCTCGGTTGTGGTCCGAGTCAACAAGCCAGTTGGCTCTCCTACGTCTGGCGCGCCGCCCTGCATGCCCGCTCACTGGGCGTGGACGTGCGCGCGGTCACCGCCTGGGCGCTGTTCGGTGCGTACGGCTGGGATCGGCTGGTCACCGAAGGACCGTGCAGCTACGAGCCGGGGGCGCTGTCCGTGGCCTCGGGCTCCCCGCAGCACACCCCACTGTCTGATTTCATTCGCAAGCTCGCCGCTGGCGAGCTCGACCGAACCGAGCCCGGCTGGTGGCTGGATGACGAGCGGTTCGCGTACGAACCGTACGTGTCCCCCTCTCGCGCAGCCTAGTGACCGGGCCTGCCAGCATTTCGAGATCATCATTGAAGGCCTGAAGCTGCCGGCAGGTGAAGTGTACTCGTACACGGAAGGCGGCAATGGTGAGCTCGGCTATTATTTGGTGAGTGACGGCAATGGCACGCCCTATCGCGTGCGCATGCGCGGGCCATGCTTCTTCACCACCTCCGGCATCGAGCGCATCCTTCAGGGGCAGAAGCTCGCCGAGCTAGTGCCGAGCTTCGGCTCCCTGAACATGGTGGGTGGTGAATGCGATCGCTAGCCAGTCTTTCCCCTTCGGGGATCGCGAAGCCCGTCAGCGCACGCGACGCAGCAAGATGGCCGCCTTTTCTTCCAGCACGCGGAAGGTGAACGACTCGGTGAGATAGAGCTCGACGGTGGTGCGGTCGTGCCAAGCGTAGCCCACCGAGAGATCTTGGCCGACCGTGAGCTCGTAATCACCCCCGCGGATGGACAGCAGTACACCGCCCTCTTTGAGCGCAGGCGCCCAAATCAGGTTACCTTCGGAGACGCGCTCTTCGATCCGGTTGCTCAGAGGATAGCCGTCGTCACCCTCCGCGGTGAGCTCGTCGTAGGCTTCCATGCCCAGCGCCAGCGCGTACGGACCGTTGACGCCGGCCGCGCGCAGCACCTCTTTGGCCGCGCTGACGGCGCTGGGCCAAGCTTGGCTCGAACGCACTTCGACAGGCGTGTGCGGACTGGCCTGGATGATGCCGGTGATCTTGCCTTCGGCGAAGCCGTGGAAGATCGCTTCGTCTTCGGCGCGGGCCACGCTCTCCGCGGCCAAGATCACCGGATCCAGATCCAGATCGAGCGCGCCGCGAGCGGCATAATCGAGCTCCAGAATCGGCAGCAGGATCGGCGCGCGCAGCTCGACGAGCGGACGCACATCGCGAATGCCGTGGCTCACGTGCTCGACCGGACCATGCGCGATGTGTTCGAGCCGGCCCGTGTTCACCGCGCCGAGTTGCCAGCCGTGTGGCCCGGAAAAATCCACGAGCTTGCGGCCAGCCAGATGCAGCTTGAGGACGCGCCGCGCCTCTTCGTCGATTTGCTGCCAAGCTTCGCTGACGATCGGAGCTTTTCCACGCTTCAGCAGATCCATCACTTGTGCCCTTTCAAGCTGCCGATACCGAGCGACTCGCTCGCGCCGCTCGCGCCGCCTTCGCCCTTGCCGCTCGCGCCCGAGCCGGAGACGACCGCGGCCTCGACTTCCGTGATTGGTCCGCTGGAGTTCAGATAAGTGGCGATGTTGTCATTGAAGACGGAGCTCTTGCGACGCAGCCACTCGAGCGTCATCATGGCGTGCTCGACCTCTTCGTTCTTGTTGTGAGTCAGTACTGCGCTGAGCTCCGGATCGCTGCAGGCCTCGGCTCGCTGTTGATACCAGTCGATGGCCTCGAGCTCCTCCATCAGTGAGACAATCGCTCGATGTGTGTTCTTGGTGTCCTCGGACAAGAGCTCGATGGGCTCGTGGTAGGTGTCGCTCGCCATGGCGGAAAGATACATCGAACCGCGATCCGCGCGCAGCCCGCCGCACGCGGAAGTACCCGATTTCACGAGCAAACTGTGACTTTTTTGCCGACCTCCCCGGCCCGAGCGCACGCCCTGACGCTCGCTTTTCGACCGAGCGTCCCAAGCGCGAGGCACCTGGGTGCACTCGCGGCGACGCTCGCCGTCGAACTCTTCACTCCGCAGCACCGATGCGAGGCTGAACTGGCGCGGCACCCGAAGCGCCGCGCCGAGCTCAGCGCTCGCTCGCGCTCACTTCGGCGCGCCCGCCATGATCCAGGAAGAGATGGTGTTGATTTGTGCCGTGGTCAGGCACGAATTGCCCATGCAATTGTCCGGCATCTTGGCGATGTTCTCGTTGGCGCCGTTGTTCTTGCACATTGCAGCGCCCTTGACGACGGAGACCAAGAAGCTCCCTGCGACATCGTTCGGAACGACCAACGTGGTCCCTTTGCAATGCTGCACGCTCGTCGGGATCGCGGTCGTGAGCACCGAATACAAATCCGGCGAGGGCGTCTTGAAGTTCACCTGCATGCTGGATGAGTTGTGACACATTCCAGTCGTACAGCTCATGTTGATGATGGTGGTGACCTGAGCGAAGGTCGCCGCGCTGCCGCCGCCCGCTCCGGCTGCGCTGCCGCCGCCGCTGCCCTTGCCGGCAGAGCCGCCCGAGCTGCCACCGCCGCTGCCGCCCGAGGCCCCACCAGCACTACCGCCCCCGGCAGGCGCGCCAGCGGCAGGCGAGCCGCCCGCAGGCGCGCCACCCGCAGGAGCACCGCCCGCAGGAGCACCACCCGAACCGCCGGCGACCACCGCCATGCCCGCTGCTGCGGAGGGAGTACCCGCTGCTGCTGGCGGAGCACCGGCGGCGGCCGAGCCAGCCACGCCAGGTGAACCGGCTTGCGAGGCCGGGTTGCTCGGAGCGTCGCTACCGCAGGCTTGAGTCGAGGCGATCGCAACAAGTGCCGCCAAACCAATAAGAGAGCGTTGCTTGGAAGTAATCATGGGCTCCTTTAGTAGCCGAACGGCGGCCGATCGCTAGATCGTCTGCACAGGCTTGAAGTTTGCAGTCTGGCGGCAGGTTCCGCACTGCGAACGAATTGTCTCCACCACGCGAGAGGTTTGTTGTTCGCCTACCACAAATGCGATCACAATTTCGCGGTGCATCGTGCTCAAAAATAAATACGTCATGCGATTTGCGGATCGTGGGCTCGATGTCGACACGCGCACGAAACCGTTTGCACGATTGTGCACGTGCGAACTCGCCTCAATCCGAGAACAGACTCAGCGGCACACTGATTCGGGTCAGATTTCTTTGCTGAAATCGCCTGCGCCGAGGCTTCATTGACTACCGCAAAAGCGCACAAAAACAGCGCGACTGCTCACGTGCGGGCAACGCACGGCGCACATCGCGATCGCGAGCGTCACGCTCCGCGTTCCCATCGCAATGCGGCAACTGCCGAGTGCATCTCGCGTCAGCGCGCGAACGAGCAAAGGCTTCAGTGCGAGTGAGGCGCGGTTTTCGTCCCATGACTGTCACTCGCACGCAGGCCGAGCGCGTCGCCGCCGGCTCGCTCGGTGTGCGCTCGCCGACCTCCATGCGAGCTCTCGATCTCCCGCCACCACCGCAGGGCCTCAAGGGGCGCGCGGCCGAACTCACCACGCTCGAAAAGACGATTCAGGAAACCGCGCCCACGCGGCTGGCATTGGTGGGCGCCGGCGGCAGCGGCAAATCGATGTTGACCGCCGCCTTGGCGCATCGTTTGGCAGGCTTTTTTCAGGGCCGGGTCTCCTGGTTTCGGGTCGGCTCTTGGGACTTTTACACGCTGACCGAGATGCTCGCATTGCGCTTCGCGCTTGCGGGCGGGGACGACCGCGTGCAGCGCTTGAACCAGTTCTTTGCAGAGAGCGGTCCGCGGCTGATCGTGCTCGACAATCACGAGGACGACCGGGCAATGTCGCGTTTGCTCGACGCCTTCGCGCGAGCGCCGGTCACGTTCGTGATCACGGCGCGCCGTTGCTTGCTGGCTGGGGTGCTGATTTTTCCGGTGACCGCGCCCATGGTCACCGCGGGGCGCAGCGCGTTTCCGCGCGTGGCGCGCTTGACGCGCATGTTGCGCTGGAACCCGCTCGCACTCGACATCGCCGATGGCATCGTCGGCTCGGGCGCGGCAACGGTCGCAGAGCTCGCTGCGTTTCTCGAGCAACGCGGGGTGCAACGCGTGCGCGTCATCGATCACGAGGACGACTTGCCCGAAATCGCGTTCTTGGTGGCGTGGGCCTGGCGCAGACTCTCGGCGCACAGCCGACGCATCTTGGCCGTGCTGGCCCACATCGAGGGCGATCACGTCGATCTCGGGTCATTGGCGAAACTCGGCAAAATACGCGGCGACCTGAGCGCTGCGCTGAAGCCACTCCGCGCCTGGAAGCTGGTCCAGGAACCGGTGGAAGACCGCTATACGCTGCACGCGGTCGTCCGCCACGCGCTGGTCAAACGAACCAGCCTCGATCCCGAGCGGGTTTTCGAGCACTACGTGAGCCTGCTGGAACGAGAGCCCGAGCGCTTGCTGCGCGAG
>DASSMT010000377.1:0-52211 GCA_035688655.1 Polyangiaceae bacterium
GAGCGGCGCGCCCTGTTGGTCGAGCCCGCGCGCGCCGAGGTGATCGTCGGCGGCGCGGTGGTACTCGCGACCGTGATGAACGAGCTCGGGATCGGCGAGCTGCTCGTCAGCGAGCGCGATATCCTCGACGGTTTGGCGGCTTCGCTGCGGCCGGCCGCCGACGCGAACGGCCGCGGCGGCGTGGCTTCTCCGTAACCCAAGGCCCGAGCCGCCGCGCGTGTTCCATGGGAAAGTGACCGGGATGAACCATCGGGCAGCGCGAGGCTGGGTGCTGTGGTTGTGTGCCCTCTCGGCCGGGGCGTGTGCGGTCGGGCAACGAATCGCCGGACCGAGCGCTGCCACGCGGCCCGCACTCTCGGCCTCTGCTCCGGTGCTGGCGAGCGCGCCCAGTTCGCCGAGCGCGCTTCCTGCGCCGAGCTCCGATGCCCCCGTCAGTCAGCCCGAACCGCTGCCGGATGTGGAGCAGCTGTACCGCGCGCACCTCGCCGCGCAGCGCGAGCTCGAATTTCCCGAGCTCGAACGGGAATTGTCGCTCGCTCGCCAGCCGGACGCGCCGTTGTCTTTCGATCCTACGACCGCACGTTATGCTGCGAAGGCGATCACCAAGCTGGCGTTGTCGCCGGAAGAACGAAGCGCTTTCCAGCGCGATGGCGTCGTCAACCTCGATCACGGGCAGCGCTACAGCATGGCATCCGCGTACTACGCGATCTTCACGCGCGATCTGCCGCTGCTGGTGACGACAGATTCGATCTTGCACGCACTGCACCGCTCCTACGATGCCATCTTGGCGGAGCTGGAGACGTCGGCATTTTCGGCGGCACTCGCGCTCACTCTGGCGAAGAGTCACGAGTCGCTGCGGCGAGCACCGCACACGCCGCGCGCGCTCGACGCCAGCTATGGCGACGTCGACTTGTATCTCACCGTTGCGCAAAACCTGCTCGCTGGGCCAGAAAACGCGGCGCAATCGCAGCGAGCATTGCCGGTTCCTTCCCTGCTCGGCAACGACGCGCGGGCAAAAGCCATCTTGCGCCAGATCGCCGCGCTCAGCCCAGCCAAGAGCGAGCTCTACGGCGGACGTCGTGTGATCGACTACTCACAGTTCAAGGCGCGTGGTCACTATAGTGCTTCCCCCGAGCTCACGCGCTATTTTCAAGCGCTGATGTGGCTCGGGCGCGCCGATACCGCTTTCGTGCTGGCGCCGCCGGACAAAAGTACGGGACTCCAAGTCGACGCCGAGCGTGAGCTGCGGAGCGCGACTCTGCTCGCCCTAGCCGTCGAGCACAGCGGTGAGCTCGAGTCGTTCGAGGCCATGGCTCGGACGATCGACTTTCTGGTCGGCAATGCCGACAATCTGACGCTGCGAGAGCTGCTGAGCGCGCTACGGTCCGTCGGTGTTGCAGAGCCGAGCGAGCTTGCGCAGCCCGCGAACATGCTGGCGCTGCGGGAGAAAGTGCTGCGCTCGGCACATCAGCAAATTCGCTCTCAGGTGCTGCTCCCACCTCGCACGGCGCCGGAAGAGGCTCCGCCGCCTGCAGTGTTTCAGCTGATAGGACAGCGATTTCTGCTCGATAGCTTCCTGCTGTCGCGCGTCGTTTACGACTCCATCTGGTTCAAGGGCGAGAAAGTCGCACGAATGATGCCCAGCGGCTTGGACGTGATGGCCGCGCTCGGCAACGACGAGGCCGCTCGTCTCTTGCGCCCGGAGCTCGAACGCTTCAACTACGCGGCCAATCTGCTCGCGGCCCGGCGAACGGTCGACGAGCTGCGGCCGGCGCAGTTCGAGCAGAGCGTCGCAACTCTGTGGCTCGATGCGTTGCGCAAGCTGGACGACGCGCCCGCGCGCGGTCAGTTTCCGGAAGCCATGAAGCGGACGCCCTTCATGCGCAAACAGCTGCAAACGCAGCTCGCCTCTTGGGCGGAGCTCCGCCACGACACGGCGCTGTACGGAAAGCAATCGTACACGGCGGGGTACCTATGCGAATACCCGGAGGGTTACGTCGAACCGTACCCGGAGTTCTTCGCGCGCCTGAGGTTGCTCGCGAAAGGAGCAGAGCAGCACCTCGCCGCTCTGCCCCGGGGCGCCGGCTATGCAAGCTTCTTCGCCAATTTCGCAGAGACCATGAAGCGCCTAGAGAACATGGCGCAGAAAGAGCTCGACGCCCAAGCCTTTACCGCGGAAGAGCGAGCATTTCTGAAGAAGGCCATCGACATATCGGGCGTCGGCTGTGGGCCACCCCGGTACGACGGCTGGTATACGCGGCTGTTCTACGGCGGCCGGCCCGAGGCGTGGAAACCGGTGGTGTCGGACGTGCATACCGACCCCACGACTGAGCGAGTGTTACAAGAGGGCGTGGGCGACGCGAACTTCATAGTGATCGCCGTCGACAATCAGCAGGATCGCGCGGTCTACGTCGGACCCGTGTACTCGTACTACGAGTTTACTCACGAACTTTCAGATCGCTTGACGGACGAGCAATGGCGGAACGCCATCGAGCGACAAAAGCTGCCCGAGCGGCCCGAGTGGTGGACGCAGGCATTTCCCGCCAAAGCACAGCGGCGCGAGCTGCCTCGCGTAGCCCGACCTCCCGGGTAACCAAGGCGCGCGCGAGATCGTCACCCGGCGGGCTTGGCGGCGATCCCTGGCGGTGGCATGGTCTCCGGCCAGCTCCGACCATGTCCGTGACGATCGATTTCGACAACAGCTATGCGCGCCTGCCCGAGCGCCTGTTTGCTCGGGTTTCGCCGACCAAGGTCCAGGAGCCGCGGATCATCAAGGTCAACCATGCGCTGGCCGAGCAGCTCCGGCTCGACCCCAGCGAGCTCGACTCGGCCGAGGGCGCGCAGGTACTTTCCGGCAACCGCCTGCCGGAGGGCGCGGCTTCGATTGCGCTGGCCTACGCCGGCCACCAATTCGGTGGTTTTTCGCCGCAGCTCGGTGACGGCCGCGCGATCTTGCTCGGTGAGGTGCTCGATCGCGATGGAGCGCGTCGCGACATTCAGCTGAAGGGTGCGGGGCGCACCCCGTTTTCGCGCGGGGGAGATGGTCGAGCGGCGCTCGGCCCGGTGCTGCGCGAATACATCGTCAGCGAGGCAATGTTCGCCCTCGGCGTGCCCACGACTCGCGCGCTTGCCGCGGTGACCACGGGGGAAACGGTGATCCGCGAGCAGCGCTTACCCGGCGCGGTGTTCACGCGCGTGGCCGCGAGCCACATCCGCGTCGGAACTTTCGAGTTCTTCGCCGCACGCAGCGATCGCGACGCAGTCGCCGAGCTGACGAAATACACCCTCGCGCGACACTACCCGCTGCCGAGCGCAGAGCAGCACACTCCCGAGAGTGAGGCTCTGCGCCTGCTGGAGCGCGTGATCGAGGCGCAGGCTTCGCTGGTCGCACGCTGGCTCGGCCTCGGCTTCGTGCATGGCGTGATGAACACGGACAACACGTCGATTTCGGGGGAAACCATCGATTATGGGCCATGTGCATTCCTCGATGAATACGACCCGGACAAGACCTTCAGCTCGATCGATCACGGCGGGCGTTATGCATTCGGCAATCAGCCCCGGATTGCGCTTTGGAATTTGGCGCGTTTTGCCGAAACGCTGCTGCCATTGATCGCGGAAAAGGAGTCGCAGGCCGTGGAGATCGCCAGCGAGCGTTTGCAGCGCTATTCCGAGCTGTTCGAGTCGGCTCGCATGCGCGTGCTGCGCAGCAAGCTCGGGCTCGCGAGCGAGGATGCCGGGGACGCCCCCCTGATCGAAGATCTGCTGCAGCGGCTCGCCAAAAATCACGTCGATTACACGGTCTTTTTTCGCGCGCTGTGCGCGGCAGCCGAAGACCCCGTGGCCGACGCGCGCGTCGCGGCGCTGTTCGAGGACCAGTCGGCGTTCGCCGGATTCGCCGAGCGCTGGCGGCAACGCCTACGGCTCGAGCAGCTGACGCCGGAAGCGCGCGCGCGTAGCATGCGGCTCGCGAATCCGGCGTTCATCCCGCGCAATCACCGCATCGAACAGGCGATCGCCGCTGGCGTGACCGGCAATTATGAACCGTTCGAGACGCTCGTGCGCGTGCTCGCGCGACCGTACGAAGAGCAACCGGAGTTCGAGCACCTGGCCGAGCCGCCGCTCGAAAGTGAACGAGTGCGCGCCACCTTCTGCGGGACTTGAGTGCGCTCGCTCGCGCGGCGAGGTGCGAGGCAGCGCGGGGCATCAAGGGGAGCCAGAGCAAGCCCTCGAAAGCAAGCTGCTGCCTGAATCGCACACCCCTTCGGAGCGTCCGTCCGAGCTACAGCTACTGCTCGTGCAGGTCTCGCCGCTGAAACACGCCGCACCGTTGGGCTGCTTCGGTTGGCATTGCTGGTTTGGGTCGCAATAGCTGTGTGCGTCACATTGCTCGGGCGTGTTTTCGCAAGGGCCCGAAGCGCGCTGAGGGACGCACGCGCCATCTGCGCAGAATGTACCGGGGGAGCAGCGCACGTCCGCGTTTCCACACGGCGCGCCGAGCGCAGCGTAACGCTGGCAGCTGAGCGCCGGAAGCGCATCGGGGTCGAACGCGCAATAGAACCCGTCTTCGGCGTAGCAGTAGGTGACGACGCCTGCGGCGTTCGGGAGCAGCGAAGTGGGGCACTGAAATGAACCCGGGACACCGCAGCTGCCGACGCAGGCTTCGCCCAGCTCGCCGTGGCGAGGCGCGCGGAAGGAGGCTTCCGCACACACGCCGGACAGACCCACTTCGCCGAGCGCGCAGTACCCGCTCGTGCATTCGCTGCCATTTTCGCAAGGCGTGCCGTTCGGAGAATCGCCGACGAAGATCGACGCGCAGGCGCTGCTGGCTGCTTCGAGCTCACAGTTCTGCAGCGCTCGTTCGAGGCGCGAAAGGCAATTCGTGCCCGCGCTCGGGCCATAGCTCTTACCCGCATCGATCCCGCTTTCGAGTAAGGTCGTCGCGAACTCGCGCGCATGCGAGCGACATGTTTCGAGATCGAACACGACGTGCTCGGGCTCGCAGCACGGGGCGACGGTTTGGCACCAGCTGCTCGCGAAGCGCTCCGGGAAGCTCGCTCGAGACACCAGCGCAGCGTCCGTATCGGAACTAGAGCAACCGTTCAAAAACGTTAAGAATGCACCGAAGCCTGCGGCGAGCGGCTTCCAGCGGACGGGCACTTTCGGCATGCGGGGTAACCGAGTATAGAGTGCACCGGAAAGGGGTACTCGGGATGCTCGGCAAGCAAGCGCTCATGGCTTTCGTGGCCACCACTGATTCAGCGCGTTCGCGCGCGTTTTACGAAGAAACGCTCGGTCTGCCTTT
Source organism: Polyangiaceae bacterium (assembly GCA_035688655.1). Taxonomy (GTDB): domain Bacteria; phylum Myxococcota_A; class Polyangia; order Polyangiales; family Polyangiaceae; genus PMG-095. The sequence goes on from DASSMT010000377.1 coordinate 5,303, forward strand.
GGTCTCCGATGAACCCTTCGCGCTCGTGTTCAATGCCAATGGCACCATGTTTCGCGTGCAGAAGGTGGCCGCCTTCACGCCGCAACCATTCACTGTCTTGGGCTGGAAGGTCGACGACATCGATACGGTCGCCGCTGCGCTGATGCGGAAGCGGATTGCTTGCGAGCGCTTCCCAGGCATGGTCCAGGACGACCACGGGGTCTGGTCGTCGCCGAGTGGCGCGCGCGTCGCATGGTTCAAAGATCCGGATGGGAACTTGCTCTCGCTCACGGAATTCTGAGCGCGCAACGCCAGACGAGAAAGCCTGCTCGGGTACGACGAATTTTGAAAGTACGACGGTTCTGCTGGCGAGTTTTTCACACGCCACGGCCGTGCACGTCGGGTCTGAGCGTGTAGACTGGGCGCATGCGCTGGTGGTTTCCAGCCGTGCTCTCGCTGGGCACGGCGCTCTGGGCGGGATCTTTGGCCTGTTCCTCGACACACGAAAGTGCCGCCGCGGGCGGTGTGGCCGGTGCCATCGGCGGAATGGGCGCTGCCGTCGGTGGCAGCGCCGATGCGTTCGGCGGCGCGTTCGGCGGCACTGCTGGGGCGAGCGCAAATTCCGCCGGCGCCAGCGCGCGTGCCGGCGCCGGCGGAGCGAGCGGCGGCAGCCCAGGTGCGACGGGTAGCGCGTGCGCAGAACATCCGGCTCCCGAACGCAGCCAGGGCACGCTGCTTTCGCTTTCAATCCTGCCCGTGTTCTCGGGCAAGCCGTTCGTATTCGGACAGCCGAACGCGCTGGCCGATGGGAGCTCGGTGGTTCCGACCAACTTCCGCTTCTACGTCTCCGCGCTGCAGCTGCTGCGGAGCAGCGGCGATCCGCTCGCGGTCGATCTCGTGACCGCGTCGGGTGAGCCCGAGCCCTATGGCGTGCACCTGTTCAATGCCGAGGACGACGATTCCAGCACACTGCGCGTCCTGGCTCCGCCTGGCGAGTACACAGGTTTGAGTTTTTTGCTCGGGATCAAGCTTTCGTGCAACCAGCAGCCTCCGGCAAATCTCGAAGAGCCGCTCACCGACACTTCGCAGATGACCTGGCCGCACACGGGTGGCTTCTTGTTCCTTCGCTACGAGGGGCGGAACAACCTCGCGGAGGCAAGCACGAGCATTACGGGCGTCCCCACGAAGATTCACATGGGCGGCAGTATCATGGAAGAGCGCGTACCGCGCGTGACCGTTTCCGGCGCGCTCTCGGTTCCGCAGAGTGGTCAGCTCGAAAAGAAGTTGAGCGTCTCCCTGGACGAGATCTTCGGCGGCGCCAGCGCCGACATCGACGTGAGTGACGTTGCCGTCGGTCTCCTTTCGTCAGATGAAGCGGTTGCCGGTGAGCGCCTGCGTCGCGAGCTCGGCAAGCGGCAGGTATTCGTGCTCGCCCCGTGACTGGTAGATCGATGGCCAAGGACACGCATTTCGTCGCGGTCGCAACCCTCGCACTCGGGTCGCTCGTCGGCTGCTCGAGCGATAGTAGCGCGCCAACGCACAGCGGTCCGCCCTCGCTGATCGTCTCGACCCTCCCCGCGGGGTTCCCGAAGGGCTCGAATATCGAGCGTGCGCCAGCGGACAACGCGCTGACGGAAGAGCGCGCGCTGCTCGGCAAGCGGCTCTTTTACGATCCGCAACTGTCGCGCACGAACGAGATCTCGTGCGGCTCGTGTCACCAACAGCGAGCCGCGTTTGCCGATCCGAACCCGGTCTCGACCGGCGTCGAAGGGCGCACGGGCACGCGCAATGCGCCTTCAATCGCGAACGCGGCTTGGGGCAAGAGCTTCTTCTGGGATGGTCGCGCGCGCAGCTTGGAAGAGCAAGCGGGCAGGCCCATCGAAAACCCGCTCGAAATGGACTCGCCTTTGGCGGACGCCGTTGCGAAAGTAGCGGCCGATCCCAGCTACGCCGAGGCCTTTCAAAACGCCTACGGCGAAGCGCCGAGCGAAAGCTCACTGCAAAAGGCGCTGGCCAGCTTCGTGCGCAGCGTGGTCAGCGGCTCGAGCGCCTACGATCGACACTTGCGCGGCGACGACAGCGACTTCGGCCCCGCGCGAAAGCGCGGTGAAGCGTTGTACCTGAGCGAGAAGGCGGAGTGCTTTCACTGCCATCCCGCGGGTTCGCTCAGCAACGAGGGCTACTTCAACAATGGCAGCTATACCGATGGCGGCGATACGGGCCGGCAACAGGTGACGGGCCGCGTCGGCGACGTCGGAAAATTCAAAGTGCCCGGTCTGCGGAACATCGCTCTGACCGCGCCCTACATGCACGACGGCTCCGTGCCCACGTTGGAAGCGGTGATCGAACAGTATGACGCGGGCGGCCGCGGCGATCCGACGACCGACTCGCAGATCAAACCCTTGTCGCTGACCAGCGAAGAAAAAGCCGATCTGCTGGAGTTTCTGCAGTCGTTCACGGACGACTCACTGCTCAGCGATCCGCGTTTTGCGCCGTGAGCGCCGGGGCGTCGAACTCCACGATCGACCCACCTGCAGCAAAATCACTGAAGCGCGCCCAATGCGGCCGCACGCGCAGATAGCTGATGCCCGGCCAACTTACGCGTTCGACGCCGTCCGGGAAGGTCGCCAAGTACAGCTGCTTCAAGCGCTGTAAATCGTCGCCCGCAGGTTCGTCCGCCAAGCCCTCCAACTGCAGCGTTTGCTCGCCCTCCCAAACGACGAGCGCGATCCGCGCGTCGCGTCGTAAGTTCTGCGCTTTGCGAGTCGACGCGAGCGTGTCGAAAATCAGCTCCAGCCGATCGCTCACCGCGTAGCCGACGACCGCCGCTTGCGGCGCTCCGCTCGCCGCCACCGAAGCCTGCACGCAGTACCGCTGTTTGCGCAAGAACGCGAGCAATCCCTGTCGGTCCATGCGCTCTCGATAACCAAATTCGCGCTCCGCGTGAAGCGCCAATGGTGTGCTTGGACCGGGGTTTACGGCGGTAGCCAGGCTTTGCCCGTTTCGCAGTCGATGTGCGTGAGCCGCGCGCTTTCTCGCGAAATGTCGATGGTCCCGAGCATGATCGGCAACTGAAAGCGACGCGGACCGATCGAGCCCGGATTGAACAAAGTCAGGCCGCGGTCACGGCCGATGAAGGGCACGTGCGAATGCCCGCACACCACCAAGGATGCGCGCTCGCGGCTCGCCAGGCGCGCCACATCCGCGCGCAACTTCGGCCCATACACCGCGATGTGCAAGAGCAAGAGCCGCAGCTTCATGCGCTCGCCATCGAACAATTCGAGCGTCACGGTGTCCGGCACGGAGCTCGTTTGCACGTCGATGTTGCCGCGCACCGCGAACACCGGTGCGAGCTCGGCGAGGCGATCCAATACTGTCAACTCGCCGATGTCTCCCGCGTGCAAAATGACGTCTGGCTCCAGCTCGCGGATGCGCTCTGTCGTCGCCGGGTGGGGCTTACCGTGCGTGTCAGCAACCACCGCAAACCGGAACTTGCCATCGGCGCGCGCATGCAGCGCTGCTTTGCTGGAGACTGGTTTTCGCGGCACGGGCACAGTGTGGCACCGGGGGAGGGGGTGTTCCAGGGCGGCGCGCCAGAGTCTCACCGGTTGACGACTTCGTGCAAAGGTGGGTGTTCACGCAATGCTGCGGAACGTGGCTGGCAGCGCGCTCGCAAAACCATCGAACGGCCCCGCCGAAGAGAGCGGGTCGAGCGGCGCACTCCGCGCGTGTTTCTTGTGGTTCTGCAGGACATAGACGAGCGCACTGCGGACTTGCCGAGGGCCCTCCAAATCGCGACCGTGCCAGCGATCCGCCCAGAATCGACCGCGCCGCCGCAGCAAGCGATTCAAGCGGCGCGCAATGCGCACCATCAGCCCGCGGACTCCGGACAAGAGAGAGCGGTGGTCTTCAGACTCGACGATCAGATGCACGTGAGTCTCCTGCACGGAGTAATCAGTCGCATGAATCGGAGTCACGGGTGGTCCTCTTCTTTTGGGTTGGGTTTTGCGCGCCCCAGCGACGCGCCGGAGCCTCACCGCTGGGCGGCTTGCGCAGCTTCATTTTCGAGACACGCGAACGTGTCCGACGATGTGTTTGAAAAGGGCTCGCGCGATTGAAGGCAGTGAGTCGTGGTCGCGCACGCGGGCAAGCGCGGGTATGTGCGCCGCTCTTTGACCGAAGCGCCGCCTCCGCCGTCTGTCTCGACTATCTGGCTGCCGACTTCGGAGGCTCGTGCAGCTCGATCGGGTTGCCGTCGGGATCCGCGATCAAGATTTGCCTGCCGCCCGGTCCGGATTCGATCTCGTTGAGCGGAAGCACGCCCTCGGTTTTCAAGCGAGCGAGCTCGGTCTCCAGGTCGTCGACGTAGAGCAGGATGCGATTCCAGCCGCCGGGCTCTTGTCGGCGTCCGTCGGGGAGGGGACGCGCGCCCGAGCTGCCCGGGCCGCCCAGGATGAGACGGAGCTTTCCGCGCAGCACACTGCCGAATGCCTTGCCGACGTGCATTTCGAGCGCGAACCCGAGTCGCTGCGTGTAGAAGGCCAGTGAACGCTCGAGATCCGTGACTTGGTAGCGGACGTGCGCGAAGTCTTCGGGTGTTCCTGAAGTCATTGGGGCCTCCGAGGTGATGGAACCGTTAGAGTGGCGTGCGGTACGGCGCGCTGAGTTCGAGCGCGCGTTGACGCAGCCAGGCTTGCTGCTCCGGGCTCGACGCTGAGCCATCCGGCTCACTCGGTCGATCGCCATCGAAGTACAGCCCCGTTTCCCCACGCAGCGCGCGCTCGATGACGGCGAGCACTGCGTGCGCCCCGGACTCCGCACTTCCCTGCGGTTGGATGTTGGCCTCGCGCACCATCTTGGTCGCGAGGAAGGTGCCCGGGTGCAGCGCGAGGTAGCTCCGCGTGGGGTCGCGCGCTGCCCGCTCGAACGTATCCGTGATCAGCGCGAGCTTGCTGCGCCGATACGCCAGCACGCCGTCGTAAGCGCGTTCGCTCTGCAAGTCGTCGCGATCGAGCGGCGCCTGACCGGCGGATGCGACGTTCACCACGGCTCGGCGCGGCAATCCGAGGGCGAGCAGTGCTTCCGTGAGCAGGAACGGTGCCAGGAAATTGACCGCGAAGCGGAGCTCGAAGCCTTCCGCGCTCAGCTCGCGCTTGTTGCGCTCCCGCCCGAACCCGACCCCCGCGTCGTTCACGAGCACGTCCAGCGGGCCGCGCGTCGCCACTGTCCGCGCGAGCTGCGACACTTGACCGAGGTGCGAGAGATCCGCCACGAAACAGCGCTCGCTGCCGATCCGGAGCTGCTCAGCCACGGCCGCAACACGAGCGGCATCGCGCCCGTGAATCAACACCTCTGCCTCACGCTCCGCGAGCTTCGTCGCGAGCGCTTCGCCGATGCCGCTCGTTGCGCCCGTGACGAGAATGCGCAGGCCTCGAACTCCGTTGGCCATGTTGGGATCCTGAACCTGGAGTCGGGCGAGCTCCGCCGCAAGCCTCGCCCGCGCTGCTTATTGCGCTGCGCGTGCCGCTTCCTACGCTGCGCCGAAGATCAGTGCTTGGCGGAGCTGCTTCTGCGCGCGCGTGTGCGGGCGGCCTTGCGTGCGGCGGCCTTGCGTGCCGCGGAGCCGCGCGTGCGCGCGGAAGCGCGCGCTTGCCGTGAGAGCGCGCCATGGGTTGCCGCAGCGCGCGGTTCGCGTTCGAGCGCTTCGCGCGTGGCGCGGCTGCGGCGTGGGGCGGGCTTTGGCTTGGCGGCGCTTTGCCCGCGCGCGGTGTCGCGCGCCGCGCCCTGGCGCGTGCGCGGCGAGCTACTGCCCGACTTGGGCGGGGGCAGAGCTACACCGGCACGGCGCGCTTTGGACAAGCCGATCGCGATCGCTTGCTTGGTCGAACGCGCGCCGTGCTTGCCTTCACGCACGTGATCGATCTCTTCGCGCACGAATTCACCGGCCTGGGTGCTGGGCGCTTTGCCTTCGGCCTTGTCTTTTGCAGCTCGTCGTTTGGTTCGTTCTTCAGGCATGATTCGATCTTTCCTCGTGGTGCGCGCTGGTTCGGTCGGCTGTCCTCGCTTGCGACTGGCTTGGCTTGCGACTCGCCTGCGATGCGTATGCAGCTCGCGTGTGCAGCTCGCGTGTGCAGCTCGCGTGCCAAGCTCATGCAAATGGCATCAGCGCCACCTTGCCGACGCCGCCTTGTTCCGCGAACGCGTGGGCAGCGGGGGTCTCGGCCAAGGGGAAACGCTTGGCGATGGGCACTTTGAGCGAGCCGCTGGCAACCGCGTGGGCGAGCCGAGCCAAGCGCGCGCTGTCCGGGTGCGCCATGATGGCGCTCACCAGGATGCCGCGTTCTCTGGCTCCTTTTGGCTCGCCCAGCACGCTACCGAGGGTGCCGCTCGCTTTGAGCTTGGGCAAGAGCATGCTGATGGTTTCACCGTCGACCGTATCGGCGATGCAGTCGAGATCGGGCAGCCGAGCGATGGCCTCGGCGTCGTCGATGGCGACCACGTCGTCGACATCCAGCGCTTTCGCCTCAGCGAGTTGCTTCGAGCGCACACCGCCGAGTACACGCGCGCCGCGTTGACGGATGCCCCACGCGGCAACTCGCCCCACTGCACCGAGCGCGCCTGTCACCAACACCGTGAGGCCGGCGCCCGCGCTCGGGCCGAGCGTGGCCTCTGCCAATTGATCACCGGTGAGCAGCACCAGCGGGAGCACGCCTGCGTCTCGAGCAGCGAGGCCCTCGGGCAGCTTCGCCCACGCCTCGGTACCCGCGGCGACGAACTGCGCGTAGCTGCCGTTGACCAACCCCAGCACCTGGTCGCCCTCTTTGAACTCCGTGACGCCTGCGCCAACGCGTACGACCTCACCTGCGGCATCTCGCCCCAAGATCGTCGGCAGCTCGAGCGGCATCACCTTTTGAAGTGCGCCGCTGCGCAGCTTGAAGTCCACCGGATTGACGCCCGCACAGGCGACACGGACCTTGATTTGTCCTGCGCCCGGCTCTGGTTCCGGGCGCTCCCGAAGCTGTAGCTGATTGGCATCGCCGTAGTCCGAAAGTACGATGGCTTGCATGCATGCCTCCTGTGCAGCGGTCGTGTTCGAGGCCTGCAGGAAGCGCGCCCGAGAGTCGGTCTAACCGCGAGGGCGAAGCGTGTTGCAATCGCGCATTCCGCTCGACTCGCGGGCTCGCGCGGGCCTGCTTCGAGAGTGGGCGCCCGCGTCCCAGCATCGCACCTCACAACGCGCTGTGTTGTCGACGCGGCTGGCTGGCGCTGCTTGCTCAGCGCGCTTCGTGACAGCGGTAAACGGCTGGGAGATTGACCGCCGAGCCGCGGAGGGCGCAGAGATCTGAGGGAGATTTGGGGGGCGTGCTGTGCGCTGGCTGGCGGCTTGGGAAAGTCAGTGCGCGAGCGTGGCGTTGGTGAAGTCGCGCTGCGGGGTTCATGACGAACCCCAATCTCTTTGCGTTCAGCGTACTCTTCGTTGCCGAGGGCCGCTCTGAGCGCTTTGCGGCCTCCGCGGCTCGGGGGTCAATCTCCCCTCTTCTCGTCCGCGCCGCCGAAGGCTGCGCCGCTGCACGATGTGTCGCGTGACCATCAATCCAAATGGCACAGGGTGAGCCAAATGCCGGCGGCTGCACTGGAAAAGCGGCGCGTTTTCTGGCTGTTTCCTGCTGGCACGAGGCGTGCTTCATTAGAGGGATGCGTCAGCCGACCAAAGCTCGGAAGTTGTTGATCGCGTCGGTCGGGGTAGCGACCATCAATTACGTTGCCGCGTGTGGTGGTGAGGCGACTGTTTCGGGCGGCGCTGGGGCAGGGTCCGGCGGCGCGGCGCAGGCGGGCAATCCGCCGACGAGCGGGAACTTGGTCGCGCCTCCGCCGGCGGGTGCGGGCGGTGTCAGCGCGGTGGCGGGTGCGACGAGCGGGAATTTGGTTCCGCCTCCGCCGGCGGGTGCGGGCGGCACTGTCGCGGTGGCGGGTGCGACGAGCGGGAACTTGGTTCCGCCTCCGCCGGCGGGCGCGGGCGGCACTGTCGCGGTGGCGGGCTCGGGCGGCACGCACGGTGGCAACGGCGGGAGCGCAGGGCGAGCGGGTGGCGCTGGGAGCGGGAACGCAGGGCACGGCGGCGTCAGTGGTGGCGGAGGCTTCACGACCGGTAATTTGCTGCCGCCGCCGGTGGCTGGAGCGGGCGGCAAGAGCGGTGCTGGCGGGACGAGCAGCGCTGCGGGCACGAGCGGCGCGGGCAACGGCGGGCAAAGCGGCGGCACTCCGTGACGATGAACGGCGAGCTGTTCGAACTCGAGTTGCTCGGCGGCACGACCGAGCAACGCTTTCGGCGCATGCGCCCCGAGGTCGAGAGGATGCCCTGGGGCTCGATCGATTTGTCCCGAGTGTCGGAGGAGCAGCGCATCACTGCGCGCAAAGCTTGGACGGGCTCTGCGTATCAAGAGCACCGCACCGGCGCTGCCTGTGCGCTGACTTTGCAAGCGCTGATCGAAGCGCGCGCGCCGCTCGACCTGATCGCGGTCGCCTCGCGTTTTCCGCTGGACGAAATGGTGCACGTGGAATTGTGCGCGCGCATGGCGATGGAATTCGGCGGCGGTACGGAAATCATCCACGATCCGAAGGCGATGGTGGTCGGCGCTGATGCAGCGCTGAGTCCGCTCTTGCAAGCGGCTGACTTGGTGGTGCGCTTCTTTTGCGTCGGTGAAGCCATTTCGATCCCGCTCTTGCGCGCGACCTGGCACGTCGCCAAACACCCGCTACCGAAGGCCGTGCTCGGCCGCATCGTCAAGGACGAAGCGGCGCACGGCGTGTTCGGGTTCACCTTTCTCGACTGGGCCAGTGAGCGCTTTTCCGACGCCGACAAGGTGCGCCTGGGGCTTTCGGCCGATCTTGCGATTCGCTTTCTCTATTCGCAATGGCTCGAGCTGCACGCGCACCGTCATGAGCCGCGTTCGCAAGACGACGTGCTCGGCTGGATGCAGACCGACGCCTACTTGAAGCTTGCCTGTCGCTCGATGCAGAACTTGGTGATCGAGCCCCTGCAAGCTCGCGGCATTCCAATTGCAGCGCAGCTCTCCGACTTTTTGATTCCGGAAGAAGACCACCGCGATCAAAAATAGCGGATCTGGGAATCTTCCCTACAGAGCGGAGGTGTGCTTCAGTGCCAAACATGAGAAAAAGGGGGCGTTCGCGCAAGCTGTTGATTGCGTCGGTCGGCGTCGCGACCATCAACTACGCCGCGGCCTGCGGTGGACGTGTGATCGCGGACGACGAGGGCGTGCAGCGTGGACCGGGTGGCAGCTCGGGTGGCAGCTCCAGTACTGTGAACCCAGGTGTGAGCGGGTATTCGCCAGCCAGCGGGCTGCCGTCCATTGGCACCGCGGCGTCGACAGGTGCAGGCGGTGCGCGAGGTTCGACGGGCTCGACCGGTGGGATCCGGAAAGGCTCGACGGGCTCGACGGGCGCTCCTCGGAAAGGCTCGACTGGCTCCACCGGCGCTCCCTGGAAGGGTTCGACGGGTTCGACGGGTGCTCCCTGGAAGGGCTCCACGGGCTCGACCGGCGCTCCCTGGAAGGGCTCCACGGGCTCGACCGGGACTTGGAAGGGCTCCACCGGCGCGGGGGGTTGGAAGGGCTCGACGGGCAAGGCCGCCACCGGCTGGGGCGGAAAGGCCTCGACCGGCTCGACGGGCTCGGGCGGGGCGTTTGGTTTTGGGGGAACGAAGGGCGGCCCGAAAGGCCCCGGTGGGACCGGGGGTAAGGCTTCATCGTGGGCCGGCTACGGCGGGGGCGGCCGGCAAACGGGCGGCACTGGTCCCTAGCCGCGTCGCACCGTTTCGAGCTTCAGCGCTCGAAACGGAAGCTGTGCAGCAGCAGCTCATCGCGCGGAGGGCGGTCCCACAGTTCCGGCGCGGTGAAGTAGTTCGCGCGATACACGCGCACGGTGCTCCCCGCTGCGATCGAAACCTGCGCGCGTCGCGCGGCTTCGAGCGCGTGTTCGCGCAAGTCGTCCGCGTTGGCAGGGCTGCCGTACACGCCGGAAATGCGAAACACCCGACCCCATTCGGCCTGCGTGCGCGGGCCATGTTCACGCCCCGTGAAGCGAACGCGCCGAGCTTCACGCCCGGCCGACTCCGCTTCGATCAGCAGATCGGGCAAGGTGTCGCCGATGATGGCGGCGAAAGTTGGATAGCAGGCGATGGGCCAAGCTTGGGTCTGACCGCGCACCCCCTGCACGATTGCGATTGCCAACACGAGTCCGCCGAACAGCAGCGCGGGCTGCGTCTTTCGGCGTGCGCGGCGGGGCGATCTTTCGTCTCGCGGCGGGTTCTCGAGCGAACGTGACTTCAGTCGATCCCAGGGGGCGAGCACGACGTAGCACGCCCACAGACTCACGAAGGGGATGTAGAAGAAGACTTGCGTGGCGAGGTGAAAGCCGAGGCCCAAAAGCGCCGCGAACGAGCGCGTCTTGCGAAAACTCAGCAGCGGAAAGAAGAATAGCTCGAACAACAACACCGCGTGCCCGCCGAGCGAGCACAACCAGGGATGGCGGTCGACGCGCAGCCACGGCACTTGCGAAAATTCGAACCACTTGGCGTGCATCTGTGCGACCACGTGTGAAGCTTCGGCCCATTGAAAGCCGGCTTCGAGCAGCTTGTGGAAGCCAGGAAAGAAATAGATCACGCCGAAGAACGCGCGACAAAGGCCGACGGGGACAGCGTATTCACTCGCGGGGCGCGCCGGCGCACTTCCCCAACTGTCCAATGCCCAAACGTCTGCGCAAGGGCTCAACGAAAGCAAGCCGCAGAACCAAAAGAGGTGCATGTCGTGCATCACCGCGCCGCTCGCTTGCGACAGCGCATAGAGCGGCATTGCCGACAAGGTGAGCAGCGCGAGCGCTGCGCGCGCGTAGTAGCCGAGCAGCGCGAGCGCACCGCTCGACAGCGCAATCACGCGCAGCGTTTGTGCGGCACCCGGAGTCAGGTGCAGCGCCGCGAACCAGTGCGCACCTTCGGGCACGAAGTCCAAGAGCTCGGGGTGGGCCGCGAGGGCGGGCGCTTGGTGCAGCTCCGGCGAAATCAAAATCAAGGCGGAGACCACGACGCGCAGGGACGCAAGGGCGCGTGCGTCGCTCAGGCGCGCCACTGTGCGTGTTCCTGCAGCGCGCTGCGGACCGAGTCAGTCAGCGCCACGCCGTGTGGCGCCTGCGCCGCCGAGCGCTCCCAGCGCGCGAGCCAGCGCGCGTCGAGCGGCTGGGTGAGCAGCTCGCGCCGCGTCGCCGCCACGGTGGTCTCCTTCTTCATGCCCGTGGCGATGCCGGTGCCCACGAAGAAGCCACCCAGCAGCAGGGACACGCGCGTGGGCGTGGCCGCGCTGTAAGTGAAGAGCGTGCAGCCATCGCCGTCGCTGCGCGCGTGAGCGCGAAGCCCTGCGAACGCCGCCGGCGTCCACAGTGTTGGATTCGAGGCCGGGGAAAACGGATCGAAAAAGATCAGATCCGCCGGCTCGGACTCGCTGCGCCACAGCTCTGGGGCATCGCCGAGCCGGAGCTGCCAATGCGATTGCGCGTGGCTCCAGCTCTCGCCTCTCAGCAGCGCGGCTCCGGCCTGTGCGAACGGCTGCAAAAAGGCAAAGCCCTGCGCGTCGGCGAGCGCGAGTCGCAGCGGGGAGAGATCGATTTCGAAGCTGACGATGCGTAGCGCGCGGCGCTGGCGCGCGCCGAGCTCGCGCGCACGAGTCAGCGCCGCGACTGCGTTCGTGCCGGCGCCGAGTCCCACGTCCCAAACGCACAGCGGCGGTCCCTCGACTTGCAGCTTCTCTGCCAAGCGCGACTGCTCGACGTACAGCGCGCATGCTTCCTGCCACGGTCCCACGGACGGATGCATGACCTCGCCGTGGCCCGAGTGGCGGACCGCTCGGGTCCCATTGCGCAGGGTGACGAGCTCGAAGTCGCCATCACGTACGGGGCGCGGATCGTCGTCGGAAGCGGGCATCGGTGATTGGGCGGGACGAAAATGATGCGTAACACGAGCGCGCAGCGCTGCCCCAGTCCGCGCATGCTCGCCAGTTCCTTGGTGCCCGCTCGCCGATGGACTAAATAGAGGCGGTGACAGCACCGGAGCTTGCCCCTCGCGATCCCCCGCGCACGCGCACGATTCAGTGCTGGCCAGTTCAGGAACATGCTGATATTGCAGGGGAATGCGAGATATTGCCGGACTCGGGGCCGGTGCTCGCGCGGGCGCCATGGGAGGCCGCAGCACTCGATCCAGCACGGCTGCCGAGCTGCGGCGAGAAGGTCGGCGGCCGGTGTGTGCTGCGGGCGCTGCTCGGCGAGGGCGCTTTCGGGCGCGTATTTGCCGCGGAGGACGAAGAGACCGGGCAGCAAGTGGCGCTCAAGGTCGTGGGCCTGCGACGCTATCCACGCGAGTACGCCGAGCACGAGCTACGCGCGCTGGCGGCGATCGCGCATCCGAACGTAGTGCAGCTCAATGAGCACGGAGTGGAGGCGGGCGCGGCCGAGCCATACCTTTGGTACACCATGCCGCTCTACCGCGGCTTGGATCTGGCCGCGCTGCTCAAGAGCCGGGGCAATCTTTCGCTTTCGCGCGCGCACGCCCTGTTCACGCGCATCGCGGGAGGCGTGTGCGAAATGCATCGCCTCGGCCTGCGGCATCAGGACATCAAGCCCGACAACATCTACTTGGCGACGATGGCCGGCGTAGCTGAGCACCACCCGGTGTTGCTCGATTTGGGTGGGGCCGCGCGTGAACACGCGAACCGTCCGCTCGTAGCGACCTTTCCGTTCGCTGCGCCCGAGCAAACCGAGGCGCTGATCGGCGGGCTGCTCGGCGAGGAACACGCCGCTCTGAGCGAGAAGGTGGACGTGTATGCGCTGGCCGCGACCCTGCTCTTTTCGCTGATCGGTCCGAAATTCGTGGGGCATGACATCGCTCAGAACGACAGCGGCATCGAGGCTTCGCCCGAAGCACTGACGGCCCTGCGCGCGCAGCTCTCGCGCATTCATGCGGCCCGCGCGCGCTGGCCGCTGCCGGAAGAAGCGCTGCCTACCGTGACTGGCGCGGTGCGCGAGCATTTGAGCGCGGCCTTCGGTCGCTGGCTCGCGATCGATCCCTCGCAGCGTCCGTCCGCCTCGCGCTTCTTGCAAGAGCTCTCGGTGTTGCTCGAGTGGGACAGTGAGCTTGCCAACCGAAAGCAGCGCAGCGAGCTGCGCAAGAAACTGTTCAGCGTGACCTTCGGCTTGTCGCTCGCTGCTTTCGCGGGTGGCTTCGTCGGCTACCAGTGGCACAAGCGCACCATGGGCGAGGCCAAGCAAGCGACCAGCGCCGCGCTGAAGAAGGCCAACGCCGCGTCGGACGAGCTGCACCAGGCCGGCAGCACGCTCGACAAGATCATCGCCGATCCGGCGCTGGGCGCCGTGGACAAGGCGCGCAAGATCACGGAAGTGGTCGAGACGCTGAAGGCTCAGACGGAGCGCTTGGCCCTGGCCAACGAGCGTCTGGAGCAAGACGGAAAGAGCGCCGAACGAGAGGCGCGCCTGCGCGCGCAGCAAGAGCGAGCCGCGTTCGACAGCGCGCTCGAGAAAGCAGAAGCCGAGCGCACCTTGGCCAAGAACGCGCAGGCCGCCGCAGAGACAGCCACCTGGCGCGCGGAGGCCGAGCGCGATCAGGCGCGAAATGATCTTGCGTCCGCCGACGCGGCGCGCGCCAAGGCCGAGCAAGCGCGGACCCAAGCGCAGCAGGACAAAGCTGCCATTGACAGCGCGCTCAGCAAACTCGAAGCGGAGCGGGCTCGGCTGGAAAGCGAGAAGAACGCTGCAGACGCGGCCAAGCTGAACGCCGAGGCCGAGCTCGCTCTCAGCCGCCAGAACCGCGCAGCCGAGCTGAAAGCCGCGTTCGATAAAGGGGTCGAAATGGGCTACGGCAAGCGCAACGTGCCCGACGCGGCTGCACGATAGAGCGGATAGAGTGGTACATTCGCGGCCATGCCGGTCACCGACGAGAGCTGCAAGTGGGTCGAAGAGCGCTTCCTGCATTCGATCGTGCCCACGCTCGAGAAATACATCGCGATCCCGAACAAGAGTCCCTCCTTCGACGCACAGTGGAGGCAGGCGGGGCACATGGATCGCGCGGTCGAGCTGCTTGCCGGTTGGGCTCGGCAGGCGCTGCCCGAAGGTGCCACGCTCGAAGTCGTGCGCCTCGGCGAGCGCACGCCGCTGATCTTCATCGATGTGCCCGGCACGGGCGGCGCGGCAGGCGACACGGTGCTGCTGTACGGGCATCTCGACAAGCAGCCAGAAATGACCGGTTGGCGCGAGGGGCTCGGGCCTTGGCAGCCGGTGCTGGAAGGCGACAAGCTCTATGGGCGCGGCGCCGCGGATGACGGCTACGCGATCTTCGCCTCGCTCACGGCGCTGGCCGCTTTGCGCAGAGATCGCGTGCCGCACGCGCGCGCGGTGGTGCTGATCGAGGCCTGCGAAGAGTCGGGCAGCTATGACTTGCCCGCATATATCGAGCATTTGGCGCCGCGCATCGGAGAGCTGTCGCTGGTCGTGTGTCTCGACTCCGGTTGCGCGAACTACGATCAGCTGTGGTCAACGACTTCGCTGCGCGGCTTGATCGTGGGCACGCTCGAGGTGTCGCTGCTCCGGGAAGGGGTGCACTCTGGAGACGGCTCGGGCGTGGTGGCTTCCAGCTTCCGCGTCACTCGGCAATTGCTCGAGCGCTTGGAGGACGCAAACACGGGTGAGATCAAGCTGGCAGCGTTACACGTGCCGATCCCCAGCGAGCGCGCCGCGCAGGCACGCGCCGCCGCGCGCGTCATCGGTCCTGAGGTTTGGCAGAAGTTACCGCTGCAAGCCGGCGCACGCGCAGTGCTCGACGACAACGCGGAGCTGATCTTGAATCGCACTTGGCGACCGGCATTGGCGATCACGGGTGCCGAGGGGCTGCCGCCGATCGAAAGCGCGGGAAACGTGCTGCGACCGCTCACGCGCCTCAAGTTGTCCTTACGCGTGCCGCCGCGGCTCGACGCCAAAGAGGCCTTTGCGCTGGTCAAAGCCGTGCTCGAAAACGATCCGCCGTACGGCGCGAAAGTGAGCTTCAGCGGTGACGGCGGCAGCAACGGTTGGGATGCGCCGCCGCTCGCGCCTTGGCTTGCGAGCGCGCTCGAAACTGCCTCGACGCGGCACTTTGGTCGGCCCGCGATGTACCTGGGTGAGGGCGGATCGATCCCGTTCATGGCCATGCTCGGTGAGAAATTCCCGAAGGCTCAGTTCTGCATCACGGGCGTGCTCGGTCCTGGCTCGAACGCGCATGGTCCGAACGAGTTTCTGCACCTGCCGACCGCGCGCAAGCTGACGCTGTGCGTGGCCGACGTGCTGGCGGCACACGCCGCGCAATCATCCTGATGGCGCGCAAGAAGCGCCAGGGTCGAGCGGGCAAGCCGCTGAACGCCAAGCACATCGAGCAGCGCCTGCTCGAGAGCAGCTTTCCGCGCTTGCACATGATGTTGATCTTGTCGCTGGCCGCGGTCGGCGCGTTCCTGTGCTCTGCGCTGTTGGTTCGTTGTGGGCTTCACAGCATGGGCGTGCGCTACGCGCTCTCGATGCTGGGCGGCTATTTGTCCTTCTTGTCACTCGTGCGCGTTTGGATTGCGTATCAAACGCGCAATTGGTCGTTCGGACGCGCGGCGCCGCGGCAGTTCGCCGGCAGCCCTGAAAGCGTCGAGCGCGATGAACTGAACCCGCTCGATTTGCCCAATCTGAGCGCGCTGGGCGAGCTCGGGAGCTCCGCGGGGCGCGCATTTTCGGGTGCGGGGGGCTCGTTCGGCGGCGGCGGTGCCAGCGGCTCTTTCGATCTGGATCTCGGCTCGAGCGACAGCGCAGCGTCGGACGCGCTCGAAGCCGCGGGCAGCTCCGACGACGCCCTGCCGATCGTGATTGCGCTGGTCGCGTTGCTCGGGGGCTTGGTCGCGCTCGGCTTCGTGGTCTACGCGTCGCCCGTGCTGTTCGCGGAGGTGCTGCTCGACGTGGCGGTGCTGGGCGCGGTTTACAAGAAGAATCAGCGCCACCAACGCAGTCATTGGGCGGCCGGCGTGCTTGGTCGCACCTACAAGCCGCTGTTGGTGCTCACGGTGTTCGCCGCCATTTTCGGGTTCGCGCTGCAACACACGGCGCCCCAGGCCGCGACCCTGGGCGCCGTTCTGCGCGCCTCGGGCGAGCCAGCGCCGGCCGTGCGCTAGTCGGGGAATCAGCGAATGAGCGGTTCCTTCAGCCTCCTCGGTAAACGTTCGCTGAGCTCGGCGAAGAGCGAATCCCATTCGCCCTCGAGGATCGCGCGGCGCGTGCGCGCCATCAACGTCTGCATGTGGTCAATGTTGTGGATCGCGAGCCAGCGCACGCCCTGCGCATTGCCGACGCGCAGAAGATGATGGAGGTAGCCGAGCGGCTGGCTCTGGCAGGCGAGACAGCTGCAGCCGGGTTCGAGCGGCCCTTTTTCGTGCTGCATCGTGGGCCGCATGGCTTCGAGCACACCGTGGAAGGTATAGGCATAACCCTGTTGGGCCATCTTGGTCGGCAAGATGCAGTCGAACATGTCGACGCCACGCTGCACGGCCTGCAATAGATCGAGCGGCGTGCCGACGCCCATCAAATAGCGCGGCTTGTCCGCAGGCAAGAGCGCGGTACAGAGGGCGGTCATGGTTTCGCGCTCGCTGCGCGTCTCGCCCACCGCCAAGCCACCAATGGCAAAGCCGTCGAAGGGCAGGGCGGTGATCGCTCGCGCGCTCTCTTCACGCAACGCGGGGTGCACACCGCCCTGCACGATGCCGAACAGCGCTTGACCGCGCGGTCTCCGCGCCTGAGCTTCGAGGCTGCGCTGGGCCCAGGCGTGGGTCGTGGCCATCGCTTCACGAGTGCGCACTTCGTCGGAGGTCGACTCGACGCACACGTCGAGCGCCATCATGATGTCGCTGCCGATGGCTTGCTGCACTTCGATGCTGGATTCGGGCGTCAGCAGGTGCCGGCGACCGCTCGGTAGGCGGAAATGCGCGCCGCGCGCAGTGATGCTGCGTTCGCCGGGCAGCGAGAAGATTTGATAGCCTCCGCTGTCGGTCAGCACCGCGCCTTGCCAGCCCATGAAGCGGTGAATGCCGCCGAAGCTCTCGAACACCTCTGGGCCAGGGGCGTCCAGCAGGTGGTAGGTATTGGAAAGAACGATCTGGGCGCCGGTGCTGCGTGCGTCATCCAGCGAGATGTGACGAAAGGCGGCTCGGGTAGCGACCGGCATGAACACCGGCGTGGGAATGTCGCCGCGCCGCGTGTGCAGCACGCCCGCGCGGGCACCCGCTCCGATCGCACGTAGCAGCGAAAAGCCAACGCTCACGCTCCGGCACGTGGCCTCGCCCGCCTTGGCTGTCAACCCGCTCGCTCAGCGCACCAGCCATTTCACGCGCGAAAGGTGCGGATCGCCGGGAAAGCGCGCAAAAAAGCGCTGCGCGCGTTCCAGCGCGGGAGCGCGCTCGCCGCGCGCGATCAAGGCCTCGATGGCTACGGTCTCGGCCTCGGGGTTCAGCTCTCCGTTCGGAAAATCCGTGTGGTAGCTGTCGGCCAAGCGCAAGGCCTCGCTGAACGTTCCCCGAGCGAGAGCGCGCCGCGCGGAGTCGAGCAGGACCACTTGGGCAGCGAGCGTGGAGCCCGGCTGCGGCGCCGACTTTTGGCGTGGGGGCGAAACGCGCGGCGGGACCCGCGCCGGCGAGCGAGTGGCGGGCTTTTCGGTCTGCGAGCTCGGTTCTGGCGCTAGCGTCGCGACTTCGGCGCGTGCTGGCGGCGCGCTGCTCGCTAGCGCGCTGACCGCGGCTGGAACTGCGAGCGCCGGGCCTGGCTCGGTTGGTCGATCGCGGTGTGCACGCAGGCTGAACGCAGTCAGCGCGCTGCCCGTCAACGCGCCCCAGATCAGCCACTTGGCGGCCAGCCAACGCTGTGCTCGGCGCACGGCCAGCGCGCCGCCGGCGCCAGCGGCCAGCAGACTCGCGCCGCGCAGGGCGGAGTCGAAGCGCTGCCAGGCAGCCGGCACATTGCTCGGCATTTCGTCATCTCTGGCCGAGTCGATCA
Source organism: Polyangiaceae bacterium (assembly GCA_035688655.1). Classification (GTDB taxonomy): domain Bacteria; phylum Myxococcota_A; class Polyangia; order Polyangiales; family Polyangiaceae; genus PMG-095. The sequence goes on from DASSMT010000377.1 coordinate 23,411, forward strand.
GCAGGCGCTCGAAGCGTTCGTCGGCGGAATGATCGCGGTTGTTCGAGGTCATCGGCGCTGCCTGGGTTGGATGGCAAGCTGGGCGCGAACCCGCTTGGCGATGGCCGAGAATTCTTCGCGGGCACGCCGCAGCCGGGAGCTCGCGGTGCCCAGTGGGATCTCTTCGAGAGCGGCGATCTCTCGCACTTCGAGCCCTTCGAGCTCGAACAACACGAACACCGTGCGAAGCTCGGGGGGCAATGCGTCGAGCACCTCATCCAGCAGCTCCCGCGCCTGACGCTGTGCCAGTTGCTCTTCGGGAGAAGGGCCGAGGTCCGTGAGCCTCGGGAGCGTCTCTTGATCGGCGAGCGGCGCCGAAGCGCGCTGCTTCTTCCATTCTTGAGCTGCGACGCGCAGGGCGATTCCGTACAAGAATGAATGCTCGCTGCCCAGCTTGATGTCGCTGAGGCGCCGAGCAGCGACCCAAAATACCTCTTGTGCGGCGTCGTCGAGTTGCGCGCTGTGCACGCCCAGGCGCCGCAGCAGGCGCCAGATCGAACCATAGTGCGTCGTGAACAAGGCGCGCACGTCCAAGGCAGGTACGCCGCTTTCTGAACGCGGGCGCTCGGCCGCGACGTGCTCGAGCGAAAGCCCGCTCTTTTCAGACCCTGCGTGCGAAACCATCTAATCCGATCTCAGTACTGCACTCCCAGGCCCAGCATGCCGTGGCCCGCGATCTGCGATGACTCGAAGATAGTACTGCCGTTCGGACGCTCGGCGCTGAACGAATTGACGAAGGCGTCTAGTCCGAGCTTGAGTCCGACCTGAAATATCGACGCGAAGTTGTATTGCGTCTCGAAGCCGAGCGCCGCAAAGCCGAGCCCCGTGGCCTTGTCCTGGATTTTCTTGCCTTGCGCGTCCTTGCTCACGATCTTTGCCGCGCCGGCACCGTACTCGCCGCACAAGAACACCGCCCAACCGCGCGTATCGTAGACGGGTGACCAGCACACGGCGAGCCCAAACAAGAAGGCTTGGACCTTGCTGCTGGCGTCGTCAGTGCGCACCGTGCTGGGACCGAGATAGCTCAAATGCAGTTTCCCGACCGCGCCGTCCATGAAGCTCTTGCCCGATGGTATGGTGACGAAGTTGGCGGAGCTGATCGACAGGTCGTAGCGCGGCATGAGCGTGTGTGGCAGAAGCCCGAGCTCTGCGCCCGCAAACAGCGATAGCGTGCGCGCCTTGTCGAAGCGCAGTGTTCCTGCCTCGACCTGCACCTTCGCGTTCTGCACGCTGCCCGTCGCTCGCAAGCGTGGTTCGGCCGCGGCTGCGCTCGGTGGCGCGCTCGGCTTGTCGGTCGGCTTTGCGCTCGGCGGGCTTGCCGGCGCAGGCGGTTCGTTCACGGCTGCGTTGGCATCGGCTCGTGGGTTCAACGCGGTCGCGCTCACCACGGCCAATGCATCGACGACTTCGGCGCAGGTGGCGCCGTGCACCTCACGCACGGCGGACGTTGCTTCTTCGGTCGTCGATTGCAAGGTGCCGCGGTAGCCGCCCGCATCCGCAACGATCGAGACCCGGAGCGCCCACGCCGAGCCGGGCGCTCGTTCACCCGTGAAGTGGCCGTCACGCGCTTCGACTGCGGCCTTGAAATCCATCTCGGACGGGCAACCCGGCGCGGCGTCGTAGGCGAGGGCGACGGGCGTCGCGGCCCGAGCCTCAGTTAGAGACAAAAAAGATACTACGCCGCTCAAAACCCCGGCGCCCACTCGTGTCAGTGCCTTCACCCCCGGCTGATGGCGCATGCCATGCAAGACGATCACGAAATGCGACGCGAGATCGTTGGAATCGTCGCGTGTGGTTGCATTGAGCCACACGTCTAGCCACGACCAGACTGCGACCGCGCGGGCTGATCGAGGCACGCGCGGCACGAGCGTGGTACGCTGGGCCCGAATGTCGGAACAGAACCGTTCAGACGGACCTCGTGTGCCCTCGGACCAGACCTTGCTCGGCTTGGCCCCGCCGCCGCTCGAGCCGTCGACGGAATCTCCGCTGCGCAGTCCGGTATTCGTGCGCTCGGGCACGTCGGTGGCGGACGTCGAGCCGCCACCCGTGCCACGCATGGCTTTGCCCAGCCGGCCGCCCGCGCCGGCGAGCAGTTCCGGTATTGCCCGAGAGCTGCCCAGCGCGGCGAACGTAGCGCAGTACGAGCGCATGCGTTCGTTCGTAGCTCGCCACCCTTCGCTGTGGATGTTGGTGGCTCCCGGTCTGCTTGCAGTTTCCGTGATCGCGCTGCTGCGCGTGGTGGTGGTGCACCACGAAGCGAAGGACGCGCCAAAGCGGGTGATTTTCAACGCCGCTCAGCCGCACCCCGCTCCCGTTCGCGAAGAGAGCGCAGCGGAGGAGCTCGCGCGGCTCGAGGCCCGTCCGCCCGAATCGCTGAACGCGCGCGAGCTCTCGCTGCTCGCCGCTGCTCGTGGCGAATCATTGCGCGCGAACGCCAAGGCCGTGCGCGACAAAGTCGAAAAGGACCCAGCGCTCGGCAAAGATCCGGCGCTGCAGAGCGAGCTCTTGCGCCTGGCCGACGACGCTCGAACGAGCACCGATGCGCTCGCGGCCATGGCCGCGCTCGACACGCCGAGCGGCGCAGATCTCTTGTACGAGGTATGGACGCGCACCCCGATGCGCACGGAGGCGACGGATCTGGCCCGCGCGCTCGTGTACAGCCCTGACGTTCGGCCCAAGGCGTCGCCCGCGCTTTCGATCGCGCTCGACTTGCGCCTGGCCGAAAGTTGCGAGCAATACCGGGCGATCTTACCCAAAGCGCTGAAAGACGGCGATCGACGCTCCGCGCCGCTGCTGCTCAAGTTGAGCAACAAGCGCGGCTGTGGTCCCAAAAAGCACGACGACTGCTACGCCTGCCTGCGCGAACCGAAGGACGAGCTCAGCGCCACGATCAACGCGGTGAAAAGCCGTCGCCCACCGGACTGAGCGCAGGGCGCGTGAATTCATACTACACCGCTTCCCAGTTGAACGGACCGTGAATTTCTGGACCTCCAACGGGTTGAAGGTCCAGAAATTCACGGTCCTTGGCCAAGGTCTGGGCGCGGTGCCTGGGCTATCTCAATCACCCCAACTGGGTTGGGGTGTAGTCTCGGCTGTGAATGGGCTTCGCAGTCGCAGTCGACATTCCCCCCGTGGAAGCCGCTGCGGCAGCGCGTACGGTTGCCACCTGCAACGCGGCGCTCGGCCCCGAACAATGCGTGCTCGCCGGCACCCGCTCGAGCGACAGCGCCGCGCGCTGGTATGCGATCGTGCGCTACGGTCGAGATGGTCGAGCCCGACTCACGATCGAACTGTACGAACGCACTCCCGACGGCAGCCGCGTTGCGAGCAGTGAGCTCGAGTTCAAGGAGCGCGATGCGCCCGAGGAGCGCTGGGCATCGGTCGGTGTGGTGGTGGCGGCATTGGTGCTCGCGCAGCCGGCGGACCGCGAACCCGTCCCAAAGAAGGCCGAGCCGCCGCCCGTCGCTCGACCAAAGGCAGCGCCCGCTCAACCCGCGCCGCAGCCGCCGGCATGGTTGCGCTTGGAATTGGGGCTGACGGCGGGCTCGGAAATGCGCAGCGCGCCGCTGCGGCTGGGCCCGCTGGCGCGCCTCGGAGTGGCATTTTCCGGTACGCCGGTCTTCGCCTGCACCAGCCTCGCTTATACCGTTCAGAGCTCGGGCAACCTGGACTTGAGTTGGCTGAGCGGTTCTTTGGGCGCAGGTGTGAGTGTCGGTTTCGCCGAGCGACGCCTGGCACTGTCGCTGCGCGCCGAGGCGGTGCTCGAGACCTTGGGGATCGTGGCGAGCGACGGAGCGCGCAGCGAGAGCGCGCGACGGACCCGCTTCGGACCGCGCTTGGGCGTCGACTTGAGCGCATATTGGACCAAAAATTGGGCCGTGGTCGTGGGCGGCGAGGCCGGGGTTCTGGGCCCCCGAGTCGTGCTCCAGGTCGGCGATCGTTCGGGCGAGCTGCCGCCGTTCGCTTGGGGCTTCCTTTCTGCGCTCCGCTACGACTTTCGCTGACTGCTGAGCGTCGCCCGTCGCGACCAATCCTTCAGCCGCACAAAGCCTGGCCGCCGATGATCCGCCGTGAGAATATTGTCGTTCCGATGTCCGAGCCGAAACGCCTGAGAGCGCTCACAGGAGGCGAAGGCGAGCGCTCACGCGACACACGCTCGGACGAACAGATCGTGGCCGGGTTGATCGCGGGCGAAGAGTGGGCGGCGGCCGCCCTTTACGACCGCCTGCATCCGGTGGTCGATCGCGCCTTGCGCCGCATTTTACAGAGCAACGCTGACCAGGACGACCACGTGCAGGTCGTGTTCGAGCGCGTGATCCGGACGCTGGTCGAGCGCAAATTTGCCGGCGCTTGCAGTCTTTCCACCTGGGCCACGGCGATCGCCTCGAATGTCGCGGTCGATGCCCTGCGCGCGCGCATCCGCGAACGCGCGCTCGTCTCGGAAGATCGCACGACGAGCAGCGAGCACGCAGCCAGTGTCCCGAGTGGAAATTTGGAGCGGCAACTCGAAGCACGGGCGGAGATCGCCGAGCTACACGCAATCTTGACGGCGATGGACCCTGCCCAAGCCGAGGCCGTCTTGCTGCACGACGTGCACGGGCACGAGCTCACGGAGATCGCGCTCATCACTCGCGTTTCTGTGGCCGCCGCGCAGTCGCGCCTCGTGCGCGGGCGCAAGGAGTTGCTGCGCCGCGCGCGCGTTCGCTTGGGGAGGTCGTCATGAGCGACGACGCGAGTGAGGTGCGGCGGCTGCTTGCTCCACTTCGAGATCGCCCGGTCAGCGTCGATCCCGAGCGACTCGCAGCGCGCCGCGCGCGCGTGGTCCCAACGCTGCAGCGTGAGGTCCGAGGCTTGGTTCTGGCGCGCATTTCAGGCAAGCGTCGGCGAGTCGGCTATCTGGCGCTGGCGCTGGCCGCGGCTGCGGGGGCGCTGTTCTTGGTGCAGCGCTCGGGTCGATCCGTCGGATCACCGCCGGCCATCACCTTCGTCGGCAGCGTCGGCCCAGCCACCGCACGCGCGAGCGACAATCTGCGCACGCTGCGCGCCGGCGAGAATCTGCTCGGCGATCCGGGCGAAATTGCCAGCGCCGCCGACGGCTCGGCAGAGCTGACGACGAGCTCGGGCGTGGCGCTCGATTTGGGCGCTGCCACGCGCGTGTCGTTGGCCGGGCTGGTGGGCGCTGCTGCGCACAACCAGGTCGAGCTCCGGCAGGGCCAATTGACCTGTAGCGTGCCCCACTTGCAGGAAGGCGAGCGCTTCTCGGTGCAGACACCCGACGCGCGCGTCGTGGTGCACGGTACGGTGTTTTCCGTGCGCGTCGACTCGAGTCGCGCGCGCGGTAGCGAAACCTGCGTGGAAGTGACGGACGGCGTGGTCATCGTTCAGCATGCGGCCGGCGAGCTCGCGTTGAATCGCGGTGACCGTTGGGGCTGCGACGCGAGCGCTGCCTCGCGCAGCGCGCCCTTGGCTGCGAGCTCCACGCCCGAGCCCGCCGTTCCGCGCGAAAGCGAGTGGGAAGGGCGCCACCCGTCGCCGCGCAGCAGCTCACGGCCGCAGCCGCGTGGCACATTGGGAGAGGAGCGCGCTCTGCTGCAAGAGGCGCTCGCCGCAGAGCGCACGGGACAGCCGGAACGAGCGCAGAGCCTGCTCAATCAACTGCTCACGCGCTACCCCGGCTCCGCTCTCGCCGGGGAGGCGCGGCGCGCTTCGCTGCGCATCGCGAAGACCGTGTCCGGGAAGTGACCTGTATGGCCCGGAGTTCGTTTTTGAGTGCGCTGCTCGCCAGCGCTTGGCTCATTGCCTGTGGCGAGACTCACGTGACGCTGCTCGCGCCGCTGATTGAAGGCACCGATGCGGGCATGCCGATCGATGGCGGCGATGCCGCGGCGACAGCGCCGCCTTCGGTCGAACACCTGATTCACCGCTACAGCTTCGACGGCGAAGGCCAGCGTGTGCTGGATTCGGTCGGGACGGCCGACGGAAGTTTACAGGGGGGCGCCGTGCTGGACGGTGCCGGGCACGCGACTCTCGACGGAGTGGACGACTACGTCAATCTGCCGAATGGTCTCATCTCGCACTTGACCGACGCCACGCTGGTCGCTTGGCTTTCTTGGAACGGCGGCCCATGCTGGCAACGCGTGTTCGATTTCGGCAGCACGGATAGCGGTGAAGACAACGTGGGTAACGCTACCACCAGCCTATTTGCGACACCCAAACGTTGCCCCGGCACGGGCCCTGCAACCTCCTTCGAGACCAGTACCAGTCGCATTGGGTCCGTCGACAGTGACACGGCTTTCCCGGTGTTGAAGGTCTCGCTGCTCGCGGTGGTGGTCGATACCAGCGCGCAACGCCTGCGCCTGTACGCGGCGGGTGAACCGCTCGGCACGGGCAAAGTCGCGTCGCTGTCGCTGCTGTCGGACGAAAACGATTGGCTCGGTCGCTCGCAATGGGTTCAAGACGAATACCTACGCGGCACGTACGACGAATTTCGAATCTACGACGCCGCACTCAGTGATACCGAGCTGGCCGCGCTCGAAGCCGCCGGTCCGGACTCGCTCGGGCCTTGAACGATGAGCGCGTTGCGAGCCATTTGGTTGCCTGTCTGTGCGCTGCGCGCGCGACTAGAGAGCATGAGACGCTCGCTCCAGCCCCTGGTTTCCCTGTGCGTGCTGGCCACGCTGGCGCAACTGAATTGGGCTTGTTCGAGCGCGAGCTCGCAGGGCCCCGCAGGCTCCAGTGTCGGCTCGTCCGGCAAAAGCGGCTTCGCCGGCGAAAGCTCCAGCGGCGGCGCGGTCACGAGCGCGAGTGGCGCCGGGGGCCACGGACCGGGCAACCCGAGCGCGGGAGCTCCCGAAAGCGGCGCGGGCAACGGCGCTACTGGCGCCACGGGCGGCGCAGGAGCCGGCAGCAGCGTAGCAGGCGCTGCCGGGGCGGCGGGCTCGGCTGGTTCGAACGACGGCAGCTGTGACGCAGGCACGACCACCACGGTCTGGGCCAGCAATTGCGCGACGACGGCGGCCGCGTGCACCGCGGGCACTTGGACTGCGGGCGGACCCGATCCGGATCACGCGGCTTTCAAGCTGATCGCTGAATCGCCGCACTTTGCGGTGTATTCGGACGAGACCATTTCCACGGCGACCGCACAGAGCGCGACTCAATACTTGGAAGACACGGTCTGGCCGACCTTCTTCGGTTCGCCGCTGTACATGCGCGAACCTCTGTGCAACTCGGCGAACAAGACCAAAGTCAGTATCCATGTGCACTCGGATTATGGTCTCACCGGTGGCTCGTGGGCCGCGGGGCGGATGGGCATGTGGATCGGGCCCGGTGCGCTCGCCGATCACTGGGGCTTGGCGCACGAGTTCACGCACGGCGTGCAATCCGTGCAAGGCGGCATGAGCTGCAATCAGTCCAATACCTGCGGTTGGATCTACGAGAGCCATGCCAATTGGCACGCCCAGCAAGTCCCCGAATACCACACCAAGGACGTGCATTGTTCGGAGATGCTCGCCAACGCCCCGCACCTGTACTTGGGCTCCACGCGAGATCGATATTGCAATTGGCAGTTCATGGAGTTCCTGAAGGACAAATATTGTCCGGCGGCCGTCAACGCGATTTGGACGGGCACGCCCAGCAAAGACCCGTTTACCGCGATCATGAACGCCCGCGCCTGGAACATCGACCAGTTGAACGATTTTTTCGGCGAATGGGCGATGCACGACGTGACTTGGGATTATCAGGATCCGGCGCCGCAAAGCACGACAGCCAACAACCAAAGTACGCTGTACCGTTCCAAATACGGCAGCATCACGGACGCTTCGAAAACGGAGCGCCGCCTGCGCCTGACCAAGCTGGAACCGCTCGATGAAGCCTACGCGAGCAATCGGCGCTTCATGTCGCCCTTCTATTGGGCTCCGCAACGCTGGGGCTACAACGTGGTGCGGCTCTATCCCGAAGCCGCAACGACCAGCGTCACCGTGACTTTCCGCGGGCTCACTCAGGCGGGCGCCAATGCGGATTTTCGTTGGGGTCTGGTGGCGACGGACGCAGCCATGGCCAAGCCCCGCTACAGCAAACTCCAGACTGGGACCGACGCCAGCCTGCAGTTTTGCGTGCAGCCCGCTGAGCCATTGTTCTTGGTGGTGATGGCGACTCCCAAGGTGTTGCAGCAAATCGTCTGGGATCAAGCGTACCCGACCATCTATCGCTATCCGTACATGGTCGAACTCGGCAACGCCTGGCCAGACGGGTTTCAAGGCGGCAAGCCAGAGGCATGTCCCAGCGGCCTGTCGCGCCACGACAACGGTGGGGGGTGTGCGCCCTCAGATACTCCCGCCACCGTGTACGTCGGCCCATACGCAACCATCCTGGGCGGTACGGTGAGCGGCAGTGCACGGATCGAAGATCATGCGACAATCGTGAAAGGGACGGTCAGCGGCGGCACGGTCGGCGCGCTCTCGCTGATCGGCGGCGCCAGCTCCAATGCTTTCACGGTTGCTGGCAGCGCCAAGGTTCAGACTACATTTTACCCGCTCGGTTACTTCGAGTCCGGACAAGGCCTATCGGGGACTGCGTCTCTTTTGGGCGACGTCGAATATCGCGGTCAGGGGACCAATCGCTCGAGCGGCTCGTTCTCGGGCTTCGTGGATGACACCTCCCAAAGCGCGCCCATGACCGAGGTCACGACGCCGCCGCCCTATGCTTGGCGGCCTTGAAGAGCCAATTCTAGAACCAATACCGTTCACTCACTGCCATCGACTTCGCTGGTCATTCGCGACCGGCTTGGTCTGGTCATGTAGCGGGAGCAGCGCCACGACCGCTCCGCAAGTGGAAATTCCGTCATGGGTCACAGTGCACTTGGAGCAACCCCCGGTCGCCTCGACCGTGGCGAGCGCTGCGCGGCGAGCAAGCCCGCGCGAAGCTCGTTCTGCCCCACGACGATTGGCTGCAAATATGGCTCAATGAGCCCTCCGGACTCGCGCGCGCCCAGCTCTCGAGATCACTTATCGATGTCCGGTCGCTCGACCATTTCTGCCGCGCGACAAATCTTTGCCCGCGCTGCCAACATGTTGAAATCGCTGGAACGGCAGCGTTTGACACGCTGAAAGGTGCTGGACTATTAACGGGCATTTATCCTCGCGACCCAACTGGTAGTCAGCGAGATACGAAGCTCGACCCGTAGTCATTATCGCGCTCGTGCCGCGCCGCTGTGTGGCGTGCGCTGCGAGAAGCCAGCGCGAAATCGACCCGCGCTGCGGATGCGAAGCCCGCTGCGAGTGCTGCGCAGGCACGTTCGCGGACGTTTGACTATGACCAACACGTATTGCCAATCGAAGACCTAAATGAGAGAGTCCCCCGCGGTTGCGTTAACGAAAACACACCGCAGAAGGTGCGCAAAGGCCATAATTTTGGCTGGAAGCACAAGAGTCGAGTAGAGAGCTGGCTGAAAGTGGAGACATCGCTCGGCGGGCTGCGCTGGGCGAGTGGGGTGCATGACTGTGCACCGGCAGAGTTCAACAGGCTTAATTTTTCTGCGCGCGGCAGCGCGCGCAAAGCAAGGTGGATTCGATCATGGGACGTAAAATTCAGGTTTGTGCGTTGAGTTTGATGGCTGCGTTTGGTTACACGACTTCCGCCTTTGCGCAGGCTGCGGAAGCGCCGAAGCCCGCAGAGCCCGCGGCTGCTCCTGCTCCCGCAGCGGAGCCGGCTCCGGCACCCGCCCCAGCAACGGAACCGGCGCCCGCCGCTGCCGCGCCCGCCCCCGCGGCGGAGCCAGCTCCGGCACCTGCCCCAGCGCCCGCCCCGGACGCCGTCCCAGCGACGACGTTCGAATCCCTCAAGGTCGAATCGAAGAACGGCAGCGCGAGCCTGAAGGTCGGCTTGCTCTTGCAGCCCCAATACGAGGCCATCGGTAGCCCGGACGCCCTGCACGAGGGCACGTCGAACAACATCTTCCTCCGCCGCACGCGCCTGCTCGTGGGTGGCACGTTGTTCAAGACCTTCGAATACTTCTTCGACACGGACTCGCCCAACTTGTTCAAGGGTGACTTGGCTGCGACCAACGGCATGAACCCCGCGCCCGCGTCGGGCCAGAAGAATGGCTTCGGGATCGGCGTGCAGGATGCCTTCGCCACGTGGAAAGCGTACGAAGACATGATCAAGTTCGACGCCGGTTACATGCTGACGCCTGGCGCGCACAATGCGTTGCAGGGCGCCGGCACGCTGCTCGGGTTGGACTACTTCGCGAACTCGTTCAACCATCAGAACGTGTTCAACAACGCGGGCGGCGCCCCCGCAGGCCGCGACGCTGGTGTCGAGGTTCGCGGTCTGTTGCTCGGCAATCACATCGAATATCGCGCCGGTCTGTTCCAAGGTCTGCGCAAGCCGGGCACGGTCCCCCCGATGGCGGGCACCGCTGGCGACGTCGCCGCGCAGAACATGTTCCGCTTCGCGGGTCGCTTGCAGATCAACCTGTTGGATGCCGAAACGGGCTTCTTCTACGCCGGTACCTACCTCGGCAAGAAGAAGGTGGTGTCGATCGGCGCGGCTGTCGACCTGCAGGGCGGCTACCATCACTGGGCCGTGGACGGCTTCGCCGATCTCCCCCTCGGTCCAGGCACGCTGACCGCGCAGGTGAACTTCGGCAAGTGGAACGGCAACACGTTCACCGCCCTCACGAACCAGACGGCGATCATGGCCGAAGCCGGCTATCGCATCGACGGCATTGGGCTCGCGCCGATCGTCAAGTTCGAGCAGCAGAACATCGCCGACTCCGACGCAGCCAATACCCGTTTCGGCGGCGGTCTCGGCTGGTTCCCGTACGGGCACAACATCAACCTGAAGGCGTTCTTCACCAACATCAACGCCAAGCCGGCGACGGGCGACTCGCACAGCTACAATCAGTTCCAGCTGCAGTGGCAGCTGTACTTCTACTGATCCGCTGTCGATACGCTCGAGAAACGACACAAAAAGGTCGCTCTTGCTGGCGGTTCTGACCTGCGGTCCTCGCAGGTCAACGTGCGCCAGCAAGAGCTGCCAGTTGCAAGGACCCGGCGCTGGCGCGTCGGGTCGACTGCGTCTCACGCAGCGCTGCCACATTGCACGAGCGCGCGACGCAGCCCGAGGCACCGAAAAGCGAGCGTTCGCTGCCCCTGTCTCAGCCGCGGACGACTCGACGAAGCTCGCGAGCCTCGACGAAGCTCGATGAAGCTCGATGAAGCTCGATGAAGCTCGACGAAGCTCGACGAAGCCCGATGAACCTCGACGAAGCCCGATGAACCTCGAAGGCAGCAGAGTGAGCGGGTGACCTCGAGGCTCACACTACGGTAGCGCGCGCACATCCCGATCTGCTGGAAAATTGGCTCTGAGACGTTTCGGGAGACGGCTGCACGCGTTCGCCCGCGAAACTGCGCGGAAGCACGCAAGCGCACCGAACTCACGCGCTGCCGTAAATGCGCTGAGTGTTTTTTCATGCCCGTAGTACCGAGTCGCAAAATCAGGTATTGCGGTGGTTGCTTGGTGCACCTGGGTTCGCGGGCTTCGGCCGTCTCGCACGCATGGCAATCGTGGGATTGCCTCACGGGCGCTCAATCTGCGAACAAGAAATTATTAGGGTAACGAAGGAGTAGTCCAGATGGCGAATACAGAGGCAGCGCGGCCGATGAGCGCAGACGAGAAGCGAGTCATTTTCGCTTCTTCGCTCGGCACCGTGTTCGAGTGGTACGATTTTTATCTGTTCGGCGTGCTGACAGCGATCATCGGCGCGCAGTTCTTCGCTCCGCTCGATGAAGCCACGCGCAACATCTTCACGCTACTGGCGTTCGCGGCCGGCTTCGCGGTGCGGCCTTTTGGTGCCCTGGTGTTCGGTCGGCTCGGTGATCTCGTCGGACGCAAGTACACGTTCTTGATCACCATCTTGATCATGGGTCTTTCGACCTTCGCGCTGTCCTTCTTGCCCGGTTACAAGACTCTGGGCATCGCTGCGCCGATCATCTTGATCGCGCTGCGGCTCTTGCAAGGCTTGGCGCTCGGTGGCGAGTACGGCGGCGCCGCGACGTACGTCGCCGAGCACGCGCCCAACGGTCGCCGCGGCTTGTACACGAGCTGGATTCAAACCACCGCTACGGTCGGTTTGATGCTGGCGCTGATGGTCATCTTGGCCGCCCGCTTCTACTCCGGTGGTGGTGATTTCACGCCCGACGGTGAGAAGGCGTTTGCCCAAGAATGGGGCGCTTGGCGCATCCCGTTCGCTTGCTCCGCCCTGCTCTTGGCGGTCTCGGTCTGGATTCGCGTGAAGCTCTCCGAGTCTCCCGCGTTCCTCAAGATCAAGGCCGAGGGCAAGGTATCCAAGGCCCCGCTCAAGGAATCCTTCGGTGAGTGGAAGAACCTGCGTATCGTGCTCTTGGCGCTGTTCGGTCTGACCGCGGGACAGGCCGTGGTTTGGTACACGGGTCAGTTCTACGCGCTGTACTTCCTGCAGACCTTCCTCAAGGTCGATGGCCCGACCGCCAACGTGCTGATTGCCGTGTCCTTGATCCTGGGCACGCCGTTCTTCCTGATCTGCGGTGCGGTCTCGGATAGAATCGGTCGCAAGCCGGTGATCATGGCGGGCTTGCTCCTGGCCGCCCTCACTTACTTCCCGCTGTTCCACGCGCTCACCTCGTTCGCCAACCCGAAGCTGCAAGCGGCAATCGAGAAATCACCGGTGACGGTGGTGTCCGCGCCCGAAGACTGCAACCTGGTCCTCAATCTGACCGGCACGGCCAAATTCACCACGCCCTGCGACGTCTCGCGTACCTGGCTCTCGAACGCGGGCGTCAATTACGACAAGGTCGACGGTCCGGCGGGGACCCCGGCGACGGTGAAGATCGGCGACAAATCAGTGGTCGCCTACGACGCCAAGGCCGCGAACGCGAAGGACGAGAAAGCTCGCTTCGAGAAGGAGGTGCGCGCGGCACTCACCGCTGCCGGTTACCCCGCCAAGGCCGATAAGATCGAAGCCTTCTCCGGCAATTGGATCATGCTCGTGATCCTGCTGACGATCATGGTCATCTACGTGACCATGGTCTACGGCCCGATTGCCGCCATGCTCGTAGAGATGTTCCCCACGCGCATCCGCTACACGTCGATGAGCTTGCCGTATCACATTGGCAATGGTTGGTTCGGCGGCTTCTTGCCGGCGGTCTCCTTCTCCATCGTCGCCGCCAAGGGCAACATCTACAGCGGTCTCTGGTATCCGATCGTGATTGCCGTCGTGACCTTCATCATCGGCATGCTGTTCGTGAAGGAAACCAAGGACAGCGAAGTTTATCACCAGACCTGATTCGCTCCTGATCCGTCGGCGGCCTGAGTGCCGCCGCGCGCCCGAGCCGCCGACGAAACCCGCTTCGTCGGCGGCGGCGGGACGTCAGGGATGTCAGGCCAACTGCTCGCGAGCAAAAACGCCGCACGTCGGCATCTCGCCTGCCTGCTCGGTGGCGAATCGACGAAGGCCGCGTGAAGAACCTGCGCAGGCCGCTTTCTGCTAAGCCTGAGCATGACGGCAAAACACAAGGTGTCGAAGCGCACGGCGCATTCGAGCTTCGAACGCGTGCTCGAGAACGTGGCCCGCGCGGTGACTGCCTGGACGGGCAGCACCAGCGCGTTTGCGCTCTCGGTTTCCGTGGTGCTGGTTTGGCTGCTGACCGGTCCGCTGTTTCACTACTCCGACACGTGGCAGCTGGTGATCAACACCGGCACCACGATCGTGACTTTCTTGATGGTGTTCTTGATCCAGCGCTCGCAAAATAAAGACTCGCTCGCGCTCCACCTCAAACTGAACGAAATCGTGGCGGCGATGAAGGGCGCCAGCAATCGCTTGATCGACGTGGAAGCGCTGAGTGAGCGAGAGCTCCGCGCGCTCCACACGCACTACGAAACTTTGGCACGCATGGCCAAGCACGACCTCGACCTGTTGTCTTCACACTCGGTCGAAGAGGCCGAACATCGCCACCACCGCAAGGTGGCCGCGGCCAAGCGGGAGCAGCAAGCGGACGCGCGAGCCAGCTTGGAAGAACAGTGAGTTTTTGGGTGAGCACGACCCAGCCGCGCGCCGGAGCCTCACCCCAGTGCGACTCGCGCGGTCGCGCGTCAGGGGTCGACGCTGAAACCTTGCTTGAACAACCCGGCTTTGACGTCATGCGCAAATTCGAGCGGATCGTGAGCCACGATCAGGTGAATGTCTTTGGGCAGCAGAGCCAGCGCTTGGACCTGAGCGGCCACCGCGGGACGGTCTTCCTTCATCAAGAGCGTCGCGAGGCCCGGACGCCCGACCTGTCGCGTGATGTTGTCATTGGTCCAGGCAATGTCGCCCACGAACAGGAAGCGCGTGCCGTCTTGCAACTCCACATAGATGAGTTGAGTGCCTACGCTGTGTCCGGGCGCCTTCTGCAACACGACGCCCGGGGCAACCGCATGAAGCCCGCTGTAATCGAGTGGTTTCAGGGTCTCGAGTGTGCCTGCGGGGAAGTCACTGCGCTCGAGCTTGGGGCCATTCAGTTGCTCGCGGGTGATACGCACTTTGTCGGCAATCGCGGCAAAATTCGGCGCGGCAGCCACGCCGCCCACGTGGTCGCTGTGTTCGTGCGTGAATAGGATGGTGTCGGCTTGCGTCAGTGCCTTCTCCACGCGCGCGAATGCGGCGGCGTCCGCCTTGCTGCCCGGGAGCACCTGAGTCGCTTTGACGCTCATTGCCGTGTCGATCATCAGGGAGCGATTCGGCCACAGCACGCGATGTGAAAGCAGCACCATCGGCTGCATGCGAAAACCGTCACCAGCCACGGCCAGCGTCCGCGGAAAGGCAAAGTCTGCGACTTTTTCTACTTCGATCCGCGAGGGCAATGGCGCGCCGGAAGCGATCGCTGCGCGGTGCAACGCCTCAGGATCGATTACGAATTTTTCGCTGGGCGCCGCGGCCGTATCCAGTAACAGGCGCTTGCCGAGCAACAGCAGGCCGGCTGCTCCAATGCAGATCCATTGCCAACGCTTGAGCCGCATCTCGCTGGCTTTTAGCACGTTCTCTCGAGAAGAGCTTCGAGCAAGTGACGCAGAGTCGGCTGCGTCAGTGCGAGCTTGCGCCCATTCCGGCCCGCCTAAGCGTGAACTGCTCCGCCACGTGCGCGGATCGCTGCGGTCGGGTACGCTCCCCCTATTGAGCAATATTGGCCGCGATGGCCAGCGCTGAAGATCAATGTTTTCACGTGAGGGCAGTGCCCGATCCGATTGGCAGAATCGACTACTTGCAGCCTACCTCGCCTTTATCGGTGGCTTCGTCAACTCCTGCGGTTTCGTCCTGGTCGGTACGTTCACGTCGCACGTAACGGGCAATGTCGGCCGTCTCGCAGACGATACCGCCCTCGGCAACTACGCTGCGGCCGGCGCGGCGCTGACGATGATCTTCGCCTTTTTTTGCGGAGCGTTTCTCGTCAGCATGATGGTTGAAACGACCTTCTTCCGCCACAAGTCGCGCGCCTACGCCGCCGCGCTGGCGCTCGAAGGCGGGCTGCTCGTCGCGTTTACGGCTGTCTCATTCTTCGTTGCGCCGACGCACCCCCGCTGGCGAGACGCCGAGGCGTTACTGCTCTGTACCGCGATGGGTTTGCAGAATGCCCTGGTAACCCGACTCTCTGGCGCTGTCGTTCGCACCACGCACCTCACCGGCGTCGTCACCGATCTCGGGATCGAGATGGCGCGCTGGTTTCGGCATTGGAGAGGGAGTCTTTCGGGAGTCGTGCGGGTACGACTCGTAGTCGGCTCCAATGCGCCCGAGCGTCCCGCGATTCCGAAGATGTATTTACTGACGACTATCGCGCTCGCGTTTCTGTTCGGGGCCGGATTCGGCGCGGTGACGGCTGTTCGGCTGGGCCACGCGGCCATGCTCGTCGCCGCTGTCGCTGTGGCAGCCGGAGCGCTGTACGCCAATAGCCGCGGGCAGCGACTGGACACGGACGACGCGCTCTCGCGCCGCTAGGCCGAGAGCCATAGGTCCCGCTCGGTGTGAACGTCGCTTCGTGTCAGGCTCGCGCAGGGAGCTCAGTGGAACCGGCTGGCGTGGCGGGCGTGCGCTCTCGCGCCGCGATGCGTCCTGTTCTAGCATGGACAGCGCATGGCGGAACCCGCTGATCGGAGTCGAAATTGGTTGGGTTCATATGCTCGCGAGCTCCGCCGGATCGACGACTACGCGGGCCTCGTGGGTCTCGTCCAGCGTGAGTTTGCAGCGCGGTTCGGGCTCAGCAATGCTTGGCTCTACGTCTTCGAATGGGAGGACGACGAGCGCGCCATCCTCGTTGCCGCCGCGGGTTGGAAGGCGGCGGCGATCGAGAAGGAGTTGCCGGTCGCGCCGGTTGCCGGCGATTGGCTGGTGGCGGCACTTCAAGCTGACGAGGGGCCGGTCGTCATCGCTGACGCTCGGGAGATCGAGGGCAACCCGGAGGTCGCCCGCCGGCTCGGCAACCGCACCGTAGTCAATCTGCCAATCGGCGTCGTCGACCATGCACTCGGGGTCTTGGGCGGCGGCACCTTCGAGGATGAGGGGCCAGTTCCGATCGATGCTGATGCAGTCGCCGACTTGGTCCAGCTCGCCAACATCACCTCGGTTGCGATCGCTCGCCTCGTGCTCCGCTCGCGCGACGCCGCGCGGAGTAAGCTGCAGGGGCGCCTGTCGCAGCGGCAGCGCTTGGAAAGCCTCGGTCTGCTGGCAGGCGGCGTGGCGCACGATTTCAACAACCTGCTGACGGTGATCCGCGCCAGCATCGGCTTCATCGGTGAGGGGCCGCTCACGGAAGCGCAGCGTGCCGATCTGGCGATTGCAACGGACGCGGAGCGAGCGGCGTCGGTGCTGACCAAGAAGCTGCTGACGCTGGGTAGCCAAGAGCCGCCGCGCTTCGAGAGCGCAGACATCAACCAGGTCACTCGTGATTTTCTTCGTCTAGTCGATCGCGTCATCCCGCCTCACGTCGAGATTGACTTCGTTGCTGGCACCGGCCTTCCGAAGCTGCGCATCGACTCGCGCCAGATCGAACAAGTGTTGATGAACCTGACCTTGAATGCGCGCGATGCCATGCCCGGCGGCGGTCGCCTCACGATCGAAACGCGAGAGGTCGTGGTCAACGGGGAATACCGGCGCGCACACCCTTGGGCCAAGCCGGGCCGCTACGTCCTCCTCAGCGTGACGGACACGGGCTGCGGGATGCCACCAGAGGTGGTCGAGCGCGTCTTCGAACCTTTCTTCACCACCAAGGACAAGAGCAAAGGTACGGGGCTCGGCCTTGCTGTCACGTGGGGCGTCGTTCAACAGCACGGCGGCATGGTCCACTGCTATTCGGAAGTCGGATTGGGCACCTCGTTCAAGATCTACCTACCCGCTGGTGAAATTGCTGCGACCGAGGTCGGGAACAAACTCGCTGGCGCAGTCCCTGGCGGTAGCGAACGCATCCTGGTTGCAGACGACCAGCCACAAGTTCTGGCGATCCTCACTCGGATCTTGGGTCGGGCGGGGTACGCGGTGACGGCCGTGAGCAACGGCGCGGAAGCGGTCGAAGCCGCCGCGCGCGAAACCTTCGATCTGTACCTGTTCGATGCGGTCATGCCGGTGCTCAGCGGAGGCGAGGCGGTCGAGCGCATCCGCGCGACCCACCCCAATGCGCGCTTCTTGATGGTCAGCGGTTATGGGGGTGACGCTCTCCCGCAGTCGCTCGAAGCGCAAGACATCGAGCTCATCTCGAAGCCGTTCGAGCCCGACGGCCTGCTTCGTGCGGTCCGAGCGCGCCTCGACGCTGCTCGCTTGCGCTGACGCTTCAGCGGAGCAGGGGGTTCTGCTCAACAGAGTCGTGATGTCTCACGGTGCAAGCTCGGCAAGCTCGATTGAATCGTGGCGAACAGAGTCCACGGCCAAGCTGGTGGCGACAGTACAATCAAGCGATTGCTCAGCGTGCGCGCGCGATTGAGCTCCTGATATTTGGTTTGCGTCGTGACAATGATGACCAAGGAAACCGTCGGGCAGTTGATCAAGTCCATTGCCAAGCGTTGCGCCGGGCGCACGGGAAACCCGTCCGGGTAGAGCACGATGCAATCGGAAGCCAGCAATGCCTTGCTGAGATGGCCGATCGCCGACACGGAGCGATAGGACACACGACGATTCAGGTACGCCCCCAGCCCTTCGAGAGTCGCGGCGTCGTTTGATATCGCCGTGACCGTCAGGCTGCGTCTAGTTTCAGGTCTCGCTCTGAACATGCGTGTTGTTTGCTTGAATGATTCGCCGCAGATCGCCGGGAGCGCCGCGTGCGCGACTGGCCAGCATACCCGGTGAACAGCAATTCTTGGGCCACCTGCCAAATCACCCCGCCGGCGGACCGCCGGCTGTCTCGGACAACCCCGCGCGCTCATTGTAGTGGCAAACCCGTGAAAGTGACTAATTGACGACCACCTCGAGACCTCACTCGGCCAGGTACGCCATAATGACGTAGGCGTGGTTGCCTTCAGCGTGGAAAGTGTCACCAGGCACGGCGTCGTTGGTGCTCGTGCTGACTGGCATGGGGCGTCTAGCTGCGCTCCGAGAATGCCAGGGCTGCGCGCTTGAAGCGTTTACTCCGGACGCCAGCAGCCGGACATCTTCGGCACCAAGTTTGCTGGGAAGCGTTGGCGATGGCCAGCAAACAGCGACAATCGGTTCACGTCACGATCGTGGCGTCGAGCGCCGAAACGCTCGATGGCCTGCAAACTTATCTCTCGCTCGCGGGGCTGGCTGCGCGTGGCACTCGCCAGCTCGCTGACTTCGGGCGCGAACCATGCACCGCCGTGGTCTTGTTTCCCGACGAGTTTTCGGCGAAAGACGTCCTGCGAGAGCTCGCTCGATTGCGGCGAGAGCAACCGCGGGTCCTTTGCTTGCTCGTGACCAGCGAGCCCCTGCGCTATGCCGACGCCGCGGGCGTGAAGGGGGCGGGGCTGGCTCCGATCGTCATTCCCAAACCAGCGTGGGGTTGGACCATTCTCGATGCCATTCGTTTGGGGGCCGAACCACGGAGCGGGGAGTCGGAAGCAGTGCCTGGGTCACGAGCGACGTGAGCCCGCGCCCTGTCTGACGGACAGAAGCGATTGAAGGGTCGCCCAGGTTGACGTATGCGACACGCGGTTGGGCGAACACGGAAGGCCGGCGCGTCTCGAGCGCAGATTCACGGCGGATGCCGTGCCAGGTGCCGCTGAACCGTACGCAAGCTAATCCCCAGGCGGCGCGCTGCTCGCGATCGATTCCCCCCTTCGACCTGCAGCACAGCCAGCATCACTCGCTCTAGGATTTCGCTGAGCTTCTGATCGAGACCTATCTCGATTGTATTACCGGATGTCCGGCCAACACTGGGTCGCTCATTCTCGACAGCGTGTCGCCTCAATGCCGGAGGGAGATCTTGCACGCGTACTGCTTTTGCCGCGCGCAGCAGACAGACGAGCTCGAGCACGTTTCGTAGCTCTCGCACGTTCCCCGGCCAATCGTAGTTGCGCAGCGCTGCGCTGGCCGCTCTCGTCATCTTTGGTGGTTGCAGACTATGTTTGGCCGAAAGTTCTGCAATGAACTGCTGCACGAGAGGAGCGATATCAGCGGGCCGGTCGCGCAAAGCAGGGACTTGGAGGGTCACGCCCTGGATCCGATAGTAGAGATCCGCGCGAAACCTACCCGCTTCGACCTCTGTCTCGAGAGACCGCAGCGTTGCACAGACGAGGCGAGCATCCACGCTGATCTTGGTGCTGCCGCCAACGCGCATGAATTTGCGGCTTTCCAGGAATCGTAGCAGCTTGGCCTGAACGTTCGTCGGCATCTCCCCGATTTCGTCGAGAAAGAGCGTTCCGCCAGCGGAGGCCTCGACCTTGCCGCGTGCGCGCTCATTGGCGCCGGTGAAGGCCCCGCGCTCATGGCCGAACAGCTCGCTCTCGAACAGAGATTCCGGGATTGCTGCGCAATTGATGGGCACGAACGGGCCCGTCCGGCGATCTGAAAGGTCGTGCACTCGGCGTGCGAGGACTTCCTTGCCCGTTCCACTCTCGCCAACGATGGTAATCCCCACGTCCTTCGCTGCGACTGCTCGGATGATCTTGTCGAGCTCGCGCATTGCCGCCGAGCGCATTACCGGCTCGAGCACGATGTCAATTTGTCGTTTCTGGCCCGGCATCGTCGAATTTATAGCACAAGGTGTCGCTTGCCGAGGTCCGATGCCATTGGCTCCCGCTCGGGCTCGCTCATCCGGCGAAGGCTTCTTGCGCTCGAATCGCTTGCGTTGGCGTTCCAAGCCGACTGACTGAGTGGCACGGTAACTGCTTGGGGTCGTGCGCAAAATGGTGGATGTTCGATTCTTCGACCGAATTCGTGCTCGACTAGCTACAGGGGAGTTGTCCGATGTGGGGTTTGGAGCACTTCTTCCTCCTGCATTCAGGGAGAAGGCACCGTGGTGCTGGACTCCAATTGCGGTGGCTCGACGCGCCGCATTGCGCTTTGCCGAGCACGGCGTTCGCCAAGTGTTGGATGTCGGCAGTGGTCCGGGGAAATTCTGCATCGCGGCCGCTCTCGCCCGTCCAGACATCGATTTCTTCGGCATCGACCGCGGTGTTCAACTCACCGCCACCGCAGCGGCTCTAGCGGCGAAGCTGCGAGTGCCGAACGCCCAGTTCAAAGTGGGCGATGTGCTCGATGCGCCCTGGCACGATTTCAACGGTTTCTACTTTTTCAACCCGTTCGGCGACAACTCTGCTTCCGACGGTTCTGACGGCCGGACCGATCTCATCAGGGTTGCCGAGCGCCTCGGTGAAGCGAGCCGAGGAGCCATCGTGGTCACCTATCACGGTCTCGGCGGAGCCATCCCCTCCACCTACGACCTCCTTTCGGAGGAACCCGTTGGGACGGGCCAGTTGCGAGTTTGGATCAAGAACAGGTCTCGAGCGGTTGGCTGGTACCACCTCGACTACGCCTACGGCGTCTCGCGGGCGCCTCGCAGGTATTTCGAGCGCCGGTGCGCGGACCGAAAGTCGTCCATCGAAATGGCGACCGAGTGATCCCGCGCTTGGAAACGGGCTCGGCAGCGCTCGAGCTGAGCGCTGCGGAGCAGGTGGAGTGCGCGTCTTCAGCGCGGCGCAGCCATGCAGCAGCCGGTGATACAGTAATAACCCGGGTCGCAGTCCGGCTCTCCGACTTGCCCGCAAGCCGCGACGCCCGCTGGGCAACGCGGCGGATTATTCGACGTACAATCGGCCGGGGGCGCGCTCCGCCCCACGCACACCTCACAGGCTTCGCACGGATTCAGGCACGAGCGCACCGGAGTACACGGGTGACAGGCAGACGGATCGGACACGTTGTCCGCGTTGCACGTGCCGACATTTTGCGTCGCAGAGCCGAGCCAAACATAGTTGCCACTTTGCGCGGGCAGCTCACAGCAACCGAAGCAATCACAACCATTGGGCGTGAGCGGCAGACAAGTCGCGAGACAGGTGCTCTCTTGTCCCTCACTCAATTGCTGACAGCTCGCTTCGGTGCCCGGAATCTTGCTGTTCGGATCGTAGGCGCACTGCGAGTCGCCGCTGGGCGGGAAATCCGGCGTCAGCGAGCGCGGGTCGCACTCGTGACTCCAGTAGCAGTGGTCGTCGCCCGAGCCCGTGTCCTGATCGAAATAGCAATCCTGACGACAAGGCGCGTTGTTTTGGCCGGGGATCCCGCCGTAATAAGAGTCTTCGCTGTTGTCGCACGGGCCGGTGCACTCGGGGTCGTCCGAGTCCGCCAAGTGATCGCCGTCGTTGTCGAGGCAATCGCCACATTGATAGACCTTGCCCTTGCAGGCCGCGGGTTGACATGCGTGCGCCGGTGCTCCGGCTTTGCCGCCGTTCGCGCCGCCCGTATTGAGTGGCGCTCCACCCGTCCCCGCATTGTCGGCCAGATCTCGCCCGACTTCGATCTGCTCGGTGCAGCTGAATGCCCATAGGCTTGCAAGCGCGCCCAAGACGACGAACAAGCTTCGACGCTTCGTCGCGGGAGCACTCGCGGCCATCACTTGGGCGCTGCTTCGTCGACCATGCGTTGGTGTGCAGAACCGGGGAATGTCTGGCTGAAGCCGGTCGCTCGCTGATCGGCTTCGGATGCCCGATGAAGCCGCCGCAAGGCTTCGATCGCGATTACTTCGCGCTCTTGGCTCAAGCTGCCGTGCGGGAAGAGCGCGCGGTGTTGGTTGGCGAGCTGCAAGGCATAGCCGGGAGCGGTGTCGAGCGCGCGCCGCGCCCGCTCGAGCAAGGCGGCCTCGCTGGGCGCTTTGGCGTGCGCGGGGGACGAATTCGAGCTGGCCGCGCCGGGCTGGCCGGGGGACTGGGACGAACCCGTTTCGGTACTTGGCGTGGGGGCCACAGGGGGCGGAGGAATGATCGCCGAGGCGCTCGGGAGTGCGGCGCGAGCAGACGCGTCGCCGGGCAGCGCGTCGACGACCTTCGGCGGGGATGTGGGTTCGACCGCTGTTGGCTGCGTTGGGCGGTGCAGCGCGAGCCCTGCTCCCACCAGCAGCACCACGGCGGAAGCGGTGACTCCCAGCACGACTCGCAGCGATGTGCCCGAAGGTGCCGCCGGAGCGCGCACAGGGGCGGGAGGGCCAGCAGGACCGCCCAAGATCGGAGCCAACTGGGCGGCGAGGCGGGCCAGCTGCTCGTCCGAAGGTAGGTCGCGCGACGCAGAAGCGAACAGCTCACCGAGCTGCGAGCGCGGAGTCGTCTCGGCGAGCCGTTCCGGATCGTCGGGCAGGCTCATGGCTCAGCCTCGTGTTCCGCGTTGAAAGCCGAAAGCATCAGTGCGCGTGCCGCGTGCAGTCGAGAGTACGCCGTTTGCAGCGGGCATTCCACGATCTCTGCCACTTCTTTCATCGAGAAGCCCTCGATCTCGTACAAGACGACGATTTGACGCTTGTCTTCGTCCAAGACCGAAAGCAAGCGTTCCACGGCCCTGCGCTGCTCCAAACTCGATTCGGGGGCCGCGCTCGGTTCGCTGCTGCTTTCGCGCGGCGGTTCCGAGAGCGGGATTTCTCTGCGAACGTGCGGTCGCCGGCGGTGTTCTGACGCGATGCGTATACAGATTCCATACAGCCAGGTGCGCAGGCTCGAGCGGCCCTCGAAGCTCGAGAGCTTGCGGTGTACGGTGACGAAGACCTCCTGGCACAAATCCGGAGTATCTGCCTCCGAGATTCCGAGGTGGCGTAGCGTTCTCCAGACATAGCGCGCGTGCTCATCGAAAATTTGCCGCAGCGACGGGCGAGGCTCATCGGTCATGAGGCACTCGCGTGCCAGGCGGCCTGTTTGGGTTTCCTAACGTCTCTCATGATGAGTGGAGCGAAGGGCGAGCGATTATCATTCTCGGAGCTACAGACGCACGACTAGTCCGAGATCGAGCACAGCTGCAACTGGACTGGGCTGGAAGAGAGCCTGCTCTCCGGCGGGCGTGCCGTACCCGAACACACCGCGGGTGAGCGGCAGCTCGGCTCGAGCACCCAGGCGCACACCCCAATGCGAGCCGAGCGCGAGCTGAAGCGCACCCCGTGCCAAGAGCGCGTAGCTCAGGTGATTGCTGGTCGAGTTCTCGTCGAAGCCGAATGCCTCCACGCGCACGCGGCCGAGCGATTGACCCGCACACAACGACCACTGACTGATGCCGAGCCCGCCCTCGAGCGGACAGGCTTCGAGTCCCACGTACAGCGCGTCGAAGCGCGCGCCGGCGTCGAGCTCCGCTCGGCGTTGTTCGCGTGGCGCGTACCAACCGGCAAATAGCCGGAACTCCGGCAGCCTGGGCGCTTTGGCGCCAAAGCCGAGCTCGAGCCCCGGGGCAAACCCGGGCAGGATGCCAATCGCGAACGCGCCTTCGGCCGCCAATTGCAAGCGCCAAGGTTCGCGCGGTGCGGGCGTCGCGCGGGGCAAGTGCAGAACCCCAGCTTCGCTCGGCGCGGCAGACGCGGGCGCCGATGCCGGTGCCGGTGCCGGTGCAGGTGGCGCGTTCGCCGGATTAGCGGGGGCTTTCGCGGGCTCGCTCTCGACGAGCACCTCGGTGGGTGGGGAATCGACCAACAGTGCGACGACCAGCGCGAGCGATTCGTCGAGCGCCGAACAGTCCGCCGCCTCGGTCACGAGCGAGCGGCGACCGAGAAAGTCGCCTTTGCCGTCGTGCATGGTGAGGAGCAGAGACCACCCGGCGGCGTCGCGCGTGAACGCGATCTTCAAGTAGAGAGTCGCGGGGACGTCCGTTCGGAACACCCGTCGCCGCAGGCGTGACTCCACGGCGCGCGAGAGACTCTGCACGTCGAGACAGTGCTCGGTTCCGGGTCCCTGTTCGACGTCGAGGTGGGCTGCCCCGCTCGGCTTGCTTTTGCCCTGCGCCGAAGCGGGAGCCAAGAGCCAGCCGCAGAGCAACGCACCGAGAACCCTTTTCACTACGTCGCACGATATCAGGCCAAAGTCTCGACTGAAACTCGAAGCAAGTACCAGGTTTTGTGGCGTTCCGAGTGAGTGGCCGAATCCGCCGCGAATTATGATCGAGAGCTGTTCGTAAATTTTGCCCCCGGCGCGCCGCTTACTGGCTCTACCGCACGTGTCGGGGTCGGCACGCTGCGTCAACCACGACGGAGACTCAACGGATGACAATCGCGCGCAGCTTCTTGGCCATCACTCTGACCGCGACGGTCCTCTGGACCGGCTGTGGTAGTAGTAGCAAGAACGACCAGGCAGGCGCCGCCGCGGCTGCAGGCACGGACGCCAACGGAAGCGCCGGCAACGGCGAGGCGGGCAGCGATCAGAACGGCACGAGTGGCCGCACTGGCGGCCATGCCGGCGATGGCTCGGGCAATGCGTCCGGCGGGAGCTGCCTCGCGGTCGGCGAAGCTTGTCAGGGCGGCACCGAGTGTTGCTCGGGGGCCTGCGACCCGAACAGCGGTTGCATCGCCGACATCACCGTCTGTGCCGACGCGGGTGGCTCGTGCACCGCGAGCACGGACTGCTGCTCATTGAGCTGCGTCAGCGGCAAGTGTTCGAGCGATCAGTGCGTTTCCGACGGCCAAGCCTGTACCGACAACGACGCCTGCTGTAGCGGCAATTGCGGCGCCGACCAGAAGTGCGTCGCGCTCAACGACAGCTGCAAGACCGGCGGCAACGAATGCGAACAGAACCAAGACTGTTGTTCCGGCCTGTGCGACGACAGCAAGCACTGCAAGCTGAGCTCGTCGTTTTGCATTCAGCCGGGCGACTCGTGCTCGCGCGACAGCGACTGCTGCACCGCCACCTGCAACATCGCCGATGGCCACACGGTCGGCGTGTGCGCGGACCCGCCCAAGGGCCCGTCCTACTGCGATAAGGTCGACGGCATGCTGTGCAACGGCTGTGGCGATTGCTGCAGCCGCCTGTGCGCGCCTGGGCCGTCGGGCGTCGACATTTGTCAGCCCGCAAGCGGTTGCCACGTGACCGGCGATCTGTGCAAGACGGACAACGACTGCTGCGGTGGTGATCCGAACAGCGGCCTGCCGGGCGCCGGCAATGGCCGTTGTCTGGTCGAGCCCGGAGCCAAGATCGGCATCTGCACGAACCCCGAAAATGGCGGCGACAATGCCTGCAATCCCGAAGGCAACGTGTGCCACTACTTGGCCGACGCGGGCTACGCCTGCACCAGCTCTTCTGCTCGCTCCAACTGCTGCGGCCCGGAGACGCCCAAGGCGCTGATGTGCAAGCTCGACAAGCTCGGCGTGCCGCGCTGCCTCGGAGTTGGTGATTGCCACGAACGCGGCGACGTTTGCGCCTCAGCTGCCGATTGTTGTGACAACGTGCCGTGCGTGCCGGACGGCAAAGGTGCGCTGCGCTGCCTGACGGACGGCGCTTGCGTGCCGAGCGGCGGGAGCTGCACGATCAACGGCGACTGCTGCCCAGGCGGCCTGTGTCACCGTGAACCGGGCTCCACCGTCGGATCGTGCACGTCGTCCACTCCTCCTCCGCCCACTGGTAGCGCTGGCTCGGGTAACGCGGGTTCGAGCAGCGGCGGGTCGAGCAGCGGCGGGTCGAGCAACGCGGGCTCCAGCAATGGGGGTAGTGGCGGCACTGCGGGCACACCGCCCGTGACCGTGTGCTCCGAATACGGGCAGATTTGCAGCGTAGACGGCGATTGCTGTAACGGCATCCCGTGCACTGACGGGATCTGCGTCCTGATCGTGAAGTGATCGCTGCCGCGCGCGATGTCCCGGCGGGCTGCGCCGGGACGTTGCGCGCTCGCGCCCGAGAAGGGGCGATGTATGTTTGCGGGAGCAAACATCGGCACCGACAAGTGCGGTAGGCGCCGACCGTTCGCGCTAATCCCGCGATAAAATGCGACAAACGGCTGGTTTGTTGGCCGGGTTCGCTCTTTCTCGGTAGTGGTTACGAGGCACTCGATGTCGTATGGTAACCATGGACAGGGTGGCCGCTCACCACCGCCGTAAATCGGAGAAAGAGAAGACGTCGGTTTGATTATCGTCTGCAATTCTTGCTCGGCGCAGTACTCGGTTTCCGACGCGAAGGTGCGCGGCAAGTTGGTGCGCATCACCTGCAAACACTGCGCAACGGCGATTGTCGTCGATGGCAGGCAGATGTCAGAGGCGGAGGTCCCCTCGCAAAAACCGCTGGCGAGCTACATCTTGCCCCGTCGCGACGAGTCCGTGGTGGCGCACATGCCGCAGTCGCTCTCGCCTGCTCGCCCGGCGTCGGTGTCCTCCTCGTCGCACGCCGCGGTGCGAGCACCCGTATCTGCTCCCGCGCAATCCCCCCTGGCTGCCCCCGTCCCCTCCGCCTTTTCCGACGACATGCGCGAAGAAGATCGCACCATGATCGCGCGCTCCCGGTTCGGCGACGAGACGTCGGTTCATGAGGAGCGCACGGTGATCGGCCAGATCCCGAAAGAGGCGCTCGAATTCGAGCGTATGTTCGCGCAGCGCACCCAGCCGCCTCCGCCGGACGAGAAACCCCAGAAAGATCCCGCGGAGACGGTGGACACCGCTCGGCCTCCGGCGCCGGTGCCGGGCGCGCCGCCGCTGCCTGCCTTCGACTCCGACTCGTTCGGCGCCGCGAAGGCGGAGCCAGAAAACACCGCTTCGGAAAGCGCCGACGACAGCCAGGACGAGCGCGAGGACGAGAGCCAAGACGAGGAGCGTGAGAGCGCGTCGTCGGACGATTCGTCCTCGGACTCAGCCGCACTCGGCGACAAGCCGTCCAGCGACTCGCGAGGCCTGACCGTGCTGGCCGAGGCCACGCATCCCAGCGTGGCACGCTCGGTCACCGCGCGCCGCCTACGCGTCACGTTGATCACGCTCCTGGTGATCGCCGTGCTCGTGGCCTTGTTCGTGATCCAAATGCCGCGCTGACGGAGCCACGATGGCGGGCGCGCTGTACGGAGCGATCGAAGCCGGCGGCACCAAATTCATCTGCGCTGTGGGCAGCGGTCCGGCCGATTGGAAAGCTCAGGCTCGCTTCCCGACCACGAACCCACGCGAAACCCTCGGCCGTTGCCTGGAATTCTTTCGCTCCCAGCCGACAATCGCGGCCCTGGGCGTCGGCTGCTTTGGCCCGCTCGAGCTGCGTCGCGACGCGCCCCACTATGGCCACGTCACGACCACGCCCAAGCCGGGCTGGAGCAACGCGGACATCGTTGGCCCGTTGCGTGAGGCGCTCGCGCTCCCGGTGGGCTTCGACACCGACGTCAACGCCGCGGTGCTCGGTGAAGCGCGTTGGGGCGCCGCGCAGAACCTCGAAACGGCCATCTACATCACCATCGGCACGGGCATCGGTGGTGGAGCACTGGTCAACCGCCAGCTGCTCCACGGCTTGGTGCACCCGGAAATGGGTCATCTCCTCTTGCCGCGTGAGCCGGACGATCTGACCTTCAGCGGCGCTTGCCCGTTTCACGGCGGCCGTTGTTGGGAAGGCCTCGCCGCAGGGCCCGCGCTCGAGCGCCGCTGGGGGCGGCCCGCCGAAACGTTGCCCGGCGATCATCCCGCGTGGGATCTCGAAGCGCGCTACATCGCCTCTGCGCTCACCAGCTTGCTGCTCGTGCTCTCGCCGCAGCGACTGATCCTCGGTGGCGGCGTGCTGCAAACGGGCGCACTCTTTCCGCTGATTCGCCAATATCTCGCGCGCTCGCTTTCAGGCTACGTACAAGCGGAGGCCCTGAACGACGGTCTAGAACAGTTCGTCGTGCCCCCGCTGCTCGGCACGCAAGCCGGCATCGCCGGAGCGCTCGCGCTCGCCGAAAGCGCCGCCCTCAGCGCTGCCTGATGGGTTGATGGTCACGCGCCACGGCCCACCGCGGCGCAGCCTTCGGCGTCGCGGACGAAGGAGAAGAACTACCATGTCCGCGTTCGAGACCACTCTCGCACCCGAGAAAGCAGTTCGTGCACGAACAGGTTTCGGCGAAAGAAGCCCGAGACGGCTTTCGCACCTGAGAAAGTAGTTCGTGCACGAACAAGCTTCGTCGAGAGAGCGTGCAACCCGGAAACGGCTTTCGCACCTGAGAAAGCATTTCGCGCACGAACAAGTTTCGCCGAGAGAACGAGCACCCCGAGACGGCTCTCACACCCGAGAAAGCATTTCGTGCACGAACAAGTTTCGTCGAGAGAACGTGCACCCGGAGACGGCTTTCGCAGGCGAGAAAGCATTTCGTGCACGAACAAGTTTCGTCGAGAGAACGTGCACCCGGAGACGGCTTTCGCACCTG
>DASSMT010000382.1:0-39085 GCA_035688655.1 Polyangiaceae bacterium
CCCGAGAGCGCGCCGATTTGGGCAGACGGCGCCCAGCTGCGGCAAATGATCTGGAACTTGGTGCGCAACGCCGTTCAAGCCAGTAGCCCGGAGGACAGCGTGGAAGTCGCGGTCGAAATCGTCGGCACGAATACCTGGTTGCGCGTCTCCGACCGCGGCGTGGGCATCGACGAGGCCGCGCGCGAGCGGCTGTTCGACGCATTCTTCACGACCCGCTCACAAGGCACCGGCATGGGGCTGGCGGTGGTCAAGCGCATCGCCGACGAACACTCGTTTTCGATCACAGTGGATAGCAGCCGGGGCCGGGGCGCTACCTTTCGCGTCAATCTGGGCGCGCCGCGGCCCTCGCAACCGCCGCCATCGACCCATTGATGGCCCCCCGCGGTGACCGTGAACCCAAGATCACGGGTAATGCTTGCGACAGCGTGCCGGTGCGTGACGGCTCCGTGCGCCGCCGGTACCGGTCTCATGGCGGATAAAGCAATGCTTTTCAGTGCTTGACCGCGAATCGTACAACGGTGAGAAGCTTTGGCACCCCCCTTGCGTATTACCGGCAAGGAACGCAAATAGACTACGAACCGAGAGCCGACCCCCATGACCCACATCCGCCGCAAATTTCCCGTCCTCGCCAGCTGGGCGCTGGTGCTTTCGCTTTCGCTGCCGGCGCTCGGTGCCGAGGCCGAAAGTTTCGTGAAGGGCAAGCACAGCGAGCTCACGGCGCTCGTCAGCAAGGCCAAATCGGCGGACGACCAGAAGAAGCTCGATGCCGCGTTCGACGCCGTGTTCGACTACGACGGTCTGGCCAAGGCCACGCTGAAGGATTCTTGGGACCAACGCACTCCCAGTGAACGCGCAGAATTCACCTCCCTATTGAAGGACTTGGTGCGCAACGCCTACCGGCGCAACATCAAGAACACCCTGGGCTATGCGGTGGATTACAAGGGTGAACAAGACGGGGAAATCGGCAAAGTCGTGCGCACCGTGGCGCACAACAAGAACAACGCGCGCGAGGAGCCGGTCAGCATCGACTACGTCGTGCACCAAGTCGACGGCAAGTGGCTGATCGCCGACATCGTGACCGAGGGCTCCAGCTTGGCGCGGAACTATCGAAATCAGTTCCGCAAGGTGATCGAGAAGAAGGGTTTCGACGAGTTATTGAAGCGCATGAAGGCCAAGCGCGACAAGGGTGCCCAGGGCGACAAGGCCGGGGACATCTGAAGGGCTGCCCCGCGCCGCCGGGGCGGGCTTTTTTGGCGCGCCGGCACTTGGGCCCGCTTTTTCCAGCGTGAAATTGCCCGCCCCGAGCCGCTGACTGATACGATCGCGGGACCTTGGGTCCGTCTCGGAATCCGTCCAGCGCTCCGCCCCTGGCGGTTGCGCCCGTGTCGCCGTCGGCGCCCGCCGCCGAAGCCGCGGCTCCAGTTCGGTTCGTGTTGGGCGACGAGCAGCGGGTCCCGCTGCGTCTGACGGTCACGCGCGGCGTGCTGGGCATGGAACTGTACGAGCCCATCGAGCTCGGACCCATCGACGTCACGCGCCTGTGCATCGCGCTGCCCAACTTGAAGTTCCCGCTCGACTTGAGCGGCGGCGTGCCGCAGTTTCGACACCGCCGGGGTGAGCTCGAACGAGCGGTCCTCAAGAGCAGCCTGAGCCGCCTTGCTCGCCATTTCGACCGTCGTCTGGGCGAGGTACTGGGCGCTCTGGTGCGCCCGGTGGCGGTCTTTGCTCGCCCGCAAGGGATCGGCGTGGGCTTGGTCGGGCAGGGTCGGGCGCTGGCCTTCGACTTGTTGTGGATCCCCGAAGAGCGCCACGCGCGCTTCGTGGTCAACGACGCGCGCGGCGTCGGTTTACCGGGCGCGGCGCTCGGCTTCGCCTTGCGCGCGCTGGATCTGATCTTCGCGGGTCTGGGCGTGCGGCGCGGGCGGGTGATCTCGATCCCCGACGCCGGCGCCACGCTTTCGCGCGTGCTGCTGCCCGCGGTGGGCGCGCGCGCGCCGTCCGCGCAGCGCGTTCGCTTCGGTGCGCTGAGCACGCAAGGCGACGAGCTGTACGTCGCGCTCGACGCCACGTTCGCCCCGAGCGAGCTCACGTCGCTCGGAACACGTGCGCTGGAGCTCGCGCGCTTGGTCACGAGCGCGGACGACGCGCTCGCGCGGGGTGCTACGGACGAAGCCCGAGCCGGCTACTTGCTCGCGCTGGAGCAAGCGCCGCGGCACCCGGAATTGGTGCGCTTGGTCGCGGATATCGATCTGCTGGTGCCCGAGCGTGCGGAAGCTGCTCTGGGCATGGTGATCGAGAGCCTGCCCGCGACGCACGCGGGCCTCACCGGGGCCGAGTTGTTGTGGCGCGTGGGCGACTTCGACGGCGCGCGCCAAGCGTTGAGCGAAGCCGCTGGGCTCGAGCCGTACGCGCCGTTGGCCGCACTCTTGTGGTGTCGCTGTGCCGAGCGCGATCCGTCGGCGCTCGAGCGTCGTAACGCGCTGGATCGCGCCGTAGCGCTGGCGCCGGGCTTGGAATTACCGCGTGCGCGGCGCTTCAGCGCGCGGCTCAATCACGGCGACAGCGCAGGCGCCCTGGCCGATGCCGAACACCTCGAGGCCATGACCGCTGGCGCGCGCGGCAAGCACGACAGCAACTTGCAGGCGGCACGCGCCTTCTTTGCCGCCGGCTTCGTGCGCGAAGCGCGCCGCTGCTTCGAACGCGCGCTGCGTTACGCGCCGGACGACGCTCGCGCCACGGCCGGCCTCGCGCGCAGCTTGCTGGAGAGCGGACAGCGTGAGCGTGCCGCGACGCTCTTGGCGCGTGCGGTCTCGTTGTCCGAGCGCGGCGGCCAACCGGATGCGGACGCGCTGCTCGATCTGGCGCTGCTCCTGGCTACGGATTTGAAGGATCTACCGCAGGCCATCGCCCGTGCGCGTCAGGTCTCGGCGGCATCGCCTCGCCACGTCGAAGCGCGCCGGCTGGAAGCGCGCTGGCGCGCCGACTTGGGCGACATTGCCGGGGCCTCGCTGTGCTTTGGACGCATGCGCGAGGCGATCGAGCTGAGTCCGGAGCCGCCCGCGAACGCCGCGCAATTCTTGCTCGAGGCGGCCGAGTTCGAGCAAGACGTCGAGCGCGACGTGCTTGCCGCCGAACGGCACTTGGCGGTCGCACTGCGCATCGCTCCGCGCGATGCGCGCATCGCCGAACGCTACCGCGCGGTCGCCGCCGAGGCCCAGCTCGTGGCCCGCGCGCAGCGACGCGAACGCTAGAGTGAGCTGAACAGTTCGTGCCAAGCGCGCTCGAGCTCGGCGGCGTCCGGTGCCGGGACTACGGTGCACAGGCGCAGCGGGGAGAGGGAAGTCCCGAGCGCCGACGCTGGCACGCACGCAAGCGCGCGCGACAGCACATCCGGCAGTCGGCCGACGCCGACTGCGACTGCACTCACCGCGGCAACGTCGGTCCGGACCGCGCTCGCTCCGGCCTCGCGCAAGAGCTCGGAGGTGACGCCGAACTCGGGCACGCTCGTCAATGACAGCAGGAAATTCGCCTGGCCATCGAGCCACGCGTCACGCACCGGGATCCCGGCGGCGGCCGCGATCGCGAGCAACTTGGAACAGACGGCGATCGGCGCGTTCAACCAGGCGAGCTTGCAATCGACGACGATCGCCGTGCGCTCCACCGAGCGCGCTTCCACGCGGGTTTCGCGGCCCACGCCGCGCTCGGCAAAGTCCGTGGTCTTGCGCGCATGAATCACCACGCGATGCCGCTTGGCCCAGTCCACCGCGCGCGCGTTCAGGACTTTGGCCCCGGACTCGGCCATTTCTTGCATCGTCTCGTAGTCAATCGTCGGCAGATGGCGCGCTTGGCCGACCGAGCGCGGATCGGCGCTGTAGATGCCATCGACGTCGCTGTAGATCTCGCACTGTTCCGCGCCGAGGGCGGCCGTCAGCGCGACCGCGGTGGTGTCGGAGCCGCCACGCCCCAAGGTCGTGATTTCGCGCTCGAGGCTCATGCCTTGGTAGCCGGCGACGATCACGACCCGATCGCGCGCGAGCTCGTCCCAAATCCGCTGCGGGCGCACTTCCACGATCTCCGCATCGAAGTGACGATTGTTGGTGATGATTCCCGACTGCGAGCCGGTGAAGCTCACCGCGTCGATACCCAGGCTGGTGAGCGCCATCGAGAGCAGCGCCATCGTCACGCGCTCGCCGGTGCTGACCAACATGTCGAGCTCTCGCCGTGGCGGTTCAGCCGCCAGCGTGCGAGCCAGCGAAAGCAGATTTTCCGTGGTCTTGCCCATCGCGCTGACCACCACCACCACCTGCACGCCGGAGCTTCGAGTCGCCGCGATGTGTCGCGCGACGAGCTGAATCTTCTCCGGATCGGCGACCGACGAGCCGCCGTACTTTTGAACGACGATGGCCAAAGGGTTCGGGGATCCCTATCACCCGGCCGAGATTTGGGCCAAAATCTCCGATCTTGGCCGGGGGTGCCGCGCGTTTCAGCCTGCGCTCGGTTCGAAGCTCGCTACCCCGAAGCCACCGGCAGCCCACAACCTGCCACTCTGCTCGTGCCAGGCGAGTGACGAGACTCTGGCCCACTCTCCGCGCTCGATGGCATCCGAAGGCGAGTGCTCTCCCGGGACCTCCAGGTGCGCAATGCATTCGGCATCGGCGCGCAGCGGATCAATCGCCAAGATATCGCTTTGATCGCTGGTCTCACGGTACACGGCGGCGAAGAAGCGTGCGCGGCCCGCGAACAGCGTACCAGCGATCGCGGTCGTGCCCGCGCAGCCCGCGACCCGGCGGAAGCTCTTGCCGCCGTCGGAGGAGACCAAGAGTCCACGCCCGCGTTCGGCCAGAGCAAACGCCTGCCCGGCGCTCGCAATGAGCGGCGTTGCGCTTCGCGCCACGGCCAGCGCGGGGCCGTCGAGCGAAACGCTCACTGGGGAACTCGCATCGAGCACCTGCAGCGTACAGCCACGACCCGCGCCCAGCAAAATGGTCGCGCTCTCGCGGGCGACGGCCAAAACTTTGCCGTCGAGCTCGATTCGCTCGAAGCGTTCGCCAGCGTCGAGCACATCGAGCAGCGTGCCGTCGTGTAGCCACAGTAAAATCCGCCCCTGGGGCGCGGTCAGCGCCCCGCCGAACGAAAGCTGTGGGCGAAGGCCGAGCGGCAAACGGAGTTGTTCGCGGAAGCGCGTGAGCTGCTCGGCTTGGGAGGCGAAGCGCGCGCGCCGAAAGAGCTGGCCGCTCTTGGTGCTGGCGAGCGCGATGTCTCGATCCGCACCGACGAGCACCAAATCGGAGAGCGCACCACCGTCGACCGCGACGCGCAGCGGTTTGGTCGAGTCGCCGCGGAACCAAAGCAGGTCCGAGCTGCCCGCGACGACCGCTTCCGCGCTGATGGCCAGGGCGCTGCACGCCTCGAGCGGCGCCAGCGGATACAGTGCCCGAAAGCCCTGAGCCGCCATCGGCACGCGCGCTTCGTCGCTGGCCGCGCCGAGCGAAATCTCGCGCTCGGCGGCGATCCCCTCCGAGCCGTCGTCCATTTCGAGCGTTGGGAATTTACTCTCGTCGACCGTTATCGAGCCGTCTTCGAGTCCTTCGCTGCCGTCGTCGGGGGTGAGCGCTTCGGGCACGGCGAGGCCCACCGCCGGGTCCACGTCGAAGCTCGAGTCGTTGTCGTCGTCGGCCTCGCCATGCCCTTCGTCGATGCCGACGATGGTGCCCAGATCCAGCTCGATCGGCTCATTGTCGCCCACGCTCTCGCCAAGCACGTCGATTTCTTCCCCCACGACGAGATCGCTCGCTTCCTGGTCGTCGTTCCCGCCGTCCTCGAGTGGATCGAGCTCGATCGGCTGGTCGAGGTAGCTCTCTTCGTCGTCGGCCGCGGGCGCTGCGGCGGAGGCGCTCGTGGCCGAGGCTGCACGAAAGCTGCTGCTCGGGCGGCGCCCGAGCGACATCACGGAAGCGCTGAACGAAAGCGCCTCCTGCTGAAGAGCGTCTGAAAAAGGGAGCTGGCGTGTCGCTACGGGACCCATCGCGGGTCAGGATAGCAGCTTTCGTGATAGACTCCGGCGCCTTGCAACTGACGGAACTGCTCGATGACGGTCTGATCGTGCGCCACCTCTCGGTCAAGAACGAGGACGTCGTGTACGTCAAGGGGATCTTCGAGGCGAGCGAAGGTCTGTGTGCCATGTTCGCCGAGGGCGGTGGAGAGCTGACGATTGTTGCGCCGGTTTCGCGCTCGCTGGACTTGGACGTGCTTTTGCACGACTTGGCGCTCGAACTCGGTGCCGTGCAGCGCAGTGGCCGCTGAGGCGCTCGTCGAGATGGGTGCTAAAGCCCCCGAGCGCAGTCTCCAAATTTCTTCCTGACATCGAATGCGCGAGGACCGCGATGCTTGGCGTTGCGAGGTCGGTCGCGATGCTTTAGCTTCCGCCCTTGATGCCGGAGCCGTTCGCGCCATCCCAGTTTGCCGCTCTGCCGTCGGCGGAGCGCACGCCGTTGCCGCTCCCGCTCGAGGGGCGAACCGACCCGCGCGTGCTCGACGCGTGGTGTGAGTGGCTCGGCGCGCTTGCGACCGACGCCGAAGCAGCACTCGCCGCCGCGATCGCCTATCGCGAGTTGGACGGCGGCGCGCGCGATGGTTGGCTGTCCGTGCTGGAGCAGGATTCCTTGCGCCTCAAGGTACCGCGCATCGCCGTGTACGCGCCGCTGTTGGCCGTCGAATCCGATCCCGAGCGACGCGCCCGCATCACGGACGCCATCGGCCCGCTGGACGTCACGGCAACGCCGCGCTCCGCCGCACAAGGTCTGTGCGGAAGGCTCCCGGACGGCTCGCATCTGGCGGTGCTGATCACCCCGCTGTACTTGGATTTCGTGCAGGTTTTGGCGTGCTCTTTCCGGACCGAGCGCGGCTTCGGCTGGGTCCGTCACGATCCGATCGTGGACCGCAAGCACGCCCCGCGTCACGGCGAACGCATCGATGGCGCGCTGGTCGAGCGCACGCCGCTGAAGAGCCTGGTCGACGACCTCGCGCATGCGGTGCTGGCGCACAAGCGCAGCGGCCGGGAGTTGCCCGAGGCGCTGCGCGTGTTCGCCGATCTGTTCGGCCCGAATTTGAGTGGTTCGAGCCCGCCCTCGGCGACGTGATTCGTCCGCTTGCGTTCGGTCTGCTCCTGCTCGTGAGCGCGTGTCAGCGGGTCGTCGATGAGCCGGCTCGAGACGAAAGCGACTCGGACACGCGCGGGCAAGTTCAGCGTTACGTGTTCGGCACCACCCAGGGCGAGGAGATCAGCGCTGAAGGCATGCGCGGGCGCGTCACCGCGCTCGTGTTCGTGACCACCTTCGACCTTGCCTCGCAGCTGGCCGCCAAACAGTTGAATCAGGCCTTGCACACGCATCGACCGCGCATCAACGCGGCCGCCGTGGTGCTCGAAGCGCCGAAGTATGCGCCGCTCGCCGACGTTTTTCGCTCCTCGCTCCAGCTGTCGTATCCGGTGGCCATCGCTGATTTGGCGATGCTTTCGCGGAACTCGACGCTGGGTGAGGTCCATAGCGTGCCGACCTTGATCGTCTTCGACCCGCAGGGCCGAGAAGTGCTGCGGCAATACGGAGCCTTCAGCAACGAAGAACTGGACGGCTGGCTCACCCGCGCGCGTTGAGGAAGCGCTGGGTTTGCCCGCCTTGCCCGCGCGGGAGGGGCGCGCGCGGACCCCGAAACAATGAATCGAAACGGTTTCGTGCTGCGCGCTGAACGCGCGCAGGGTTGACCGCGCCTTTCAAAGTTCTAAGGTGCGTGCTCGCAGCATGACTGTTTGGCCCAATGCGGGCCTGGTGAGGACAGGAGAACACACATGGCGAAGCTCGAAGGCACGAAGACGCATGAAAATCTGAAGGAGGCGTTTGCTGGGGAATCGCAAGCGAACCGCCGTTACCTGTATTTCGCAAAGGTCGCGGACGTGGAGGGTTACCCGGATGTGGCGGGCTTGTTCAAAGACACCGCCGACGGCGAAACCGGTCATGCCCATGGCCATTTGGATTTCCTGAAACAAGTCGGCGACCCGGCGACTGGTAAGCCGATCGGCAACACCGCCAAGAACTTGCTCTCGGCGGTGGCCGGCGAAACGTACGAGTACCAAACCATGTACCCGGGGTTCGCCAAGACCGCTCGCGACGAAGGCTTCGCCGACATCGCGGAGTGGTTCGAGACCCTGGCCAAGGCGGAGAAATCGCACGCCGGCCGCTTCGACAAGGCCGCCAAAGAACTCGGCTGAAACACGGTATGAGCAAGCACCCCGCCCGAACGCCGACGATTGCGCCGGTGTACGACCCCAACGACCCACGTTATTGGGATCCCCGCGATCTCGAACAGGAGCTCCTGCGCACTTTTCAGGTGTGTCACGAGTGCCGCATGTGCGTCACGTACTGCGGCTCGTTTCCGATCTTGTTCAAGAACATCGATCGTGAGATCGACGCGGGGCGGGCGGAAGGCTCGGAGCGAGTCGACGCCGAGACGGTGCGTGCGGTCACCGATCACTGCTGGCAATGCAAGCTGTGTTACATCAAGTGCCCGTACACGCCCGACGAAGGCGCCCACGAGCTTTTGGATTTTCCGCGCTTATTGGCGCGCGAAAAAGCCCAGCGTTCACGGCGTGATGGTGTGCCGATCGTCGACCAAGTGCTGGGTGAGCCGCAGCGCGTCGGTGCGCTCTCGGTCGGGCCGCAAGCAAAGCTTGCCAACTTGGTGAACAGCAAGCGCCTGGTGCGCAAGGTCATGGAAAAGGTGACCGGGATCTCGGCCGAGTTTCCGCTGCCGCCGATCGCGAGCACCGCCTTCACGGATTGGCATCGTTCACACAAGCCGAGCGAAGAAGCCGGCAAGAACGGCCAGATCGTGCTGTTTCCGACCTGCTATGGCGAGTACAACTTCCCCGAGGTACCGCGAGCCGCGGTGCAAGTCTTGGAGAAGAATGGCTTTCAGGTGATCGTGCCCGAGCAGCTCACCTGTTGCGGCATGCCCAACCTGGATGGCGGCGACTTGGACGCGGCGCGCGCCAAGATGCGCGCCAACGTGGAGGCGATTCGGCCCTACGTGGAGCGCGGGCTGCGCGTGGTCGTGCCCGGCCCAACCTGCGGCTACACGATGAAGAAGGAGTGGCCCGTGTATCTGGGCACCCCCGAGGCCGCTGCGGTCGCCGCAAAGACCTTGGATTTGATGGAATTTCTCGATGGCCTCCGGCGCGAGAAGAAGCTCGACAAGAACTTCAGCCACGGCCTCGGCCGGGTCGCGTATCACGCCGCGTGCCATCTGCGCGCGCAGAAGATCGCCATTCCTGGTGCGCGCGTGCTCTCGCTGCTGCCGGACACGGACGTGCGCGTGATCGAGCGCTGCTCCGCGGTGGACGGCACGTGGGGCATGAAGGCCAAATATTACGAAGAGGGCGTGCGCTACGCCAGGCGCCTCTCGACCGCGATCGAAGACGAAAAGCCCGACGAGGGGGAGCTGTCGGTGGTCACTGATTGCAGCCTGGCAGCGCTTCGCGTGCTGAAAGAGAACGGCCGCGCTGCTCGCCACCCCGTGGTCGCATTGGCCGCTGCCTACGGCTTCTCCGATGGAGCCGCGTCATGAGCCTGGTCACGCGCGGAGAAATTCTGGGCCTCGCCGAGTACGAGCAGATCCGTGAACCGTTTCGCCGTCGCATCATCGCGCTCAAACAAGCGCGGCGTGTCGCGCTGGGCCCGAACATGACCGTGCTGTTCGAGAACCACGACACGGCTCTGTTTCAGATTCAGGAGATGCTGCGAACCGAGCGGATCACTGCAGAAAAGGCCGTGCTCCACGAGCTCGAAACGTACAATGAGTTGGTGCCGAACGGCCCCGAGCTGTCGGCGACGATCTTCATCGAGTACGCAGAGCGGGATCTGCGCGAGCGCATGCTGGTGGCGCTGGCGGGCGTGGAAAGCGCATTCTACGTGCGCATCGCCGGCACGCGCTTGGCCGTGACGCCGGATCTGCGAGGCACGGATCCGAGCCGCACGATGGCCGTGCAATACGTGAAGTTTCCGCTCAGCGCTGCGGCCGAAGCGGCGCTTCGCGCCGGCAATGTCGAGCTCTGCCTGGGCGTCGAACACGACGCTTACCGTGCGGAAGTCGTGCTCGGCGACGCCACGGTGCAAAGCTTGCGCGACGATTTCGCTTAGCCGCTCAATTTCCGCTCAGCTCCACCATTTCGCGAATTTGGCCGTGGACCGGCGCGGCCCGCGAAAATCCGCGATCGGTGCGCTGAACGCGCATCAGCACGCGAGGCGTAGGCGCGAGGGTGATGCCGAAGTAGCGGTCGATTCGTTGGTTGGGAACGAGCTCTAGCCGCACGCGTTGTAGCAAGAGCGCGAGCACGATCTTGATTTCGAACCAAGCGAAGGTCGCCCCGATGCACATGCGGGGCCCCGCGCTGAACGGGTTGTAGCCGTACGGCCCCGGATCGGCGTCATGCCAACGCTCGGGTCGAAAGCGGAGCGGATCGGGATACAGCTCGGGCATGCGGTGCGTGTGGTAAATGCTGCTCAGGATCTCGGTCCCGGCCGGGATCCGGTACTCGCCGAGCTCGGAGTCGCGCGCAGCGATGCGATGGTTGAGCGCGGCGGGCGGACACAGCCGCAAGCTCTCTTTGACCACGCGATCGAGCAGCGGGAGCTCGGCGAGATCTTCGAAACTCGGCGCGCCACCGCGCAATTTCCCGGCGAGCTCGTCGCACAAGTCGCTGAGAATCTGTGGATGCTGGGCGAGCAGCAGCAAGGTCCAAGTCAGCGCGTTCGCGCTCGTCTCGTGCCCTGCGCCGAAGATCACCCCGGCGTGACCGATCAGCTCGTCCTCGCTCAACTTCCCGCCTTCCTCGTCGCGCGCTTCGAGCAGCATCGAGAGCATGTCGCGACCCGTGCCACGGTTGTCGCGCTTGCGCTGGATCACTTCACGCACGCGGCGATCGATGTTGCTCGATAGGTCGAGCCAATGCCGATACGGCGTGAACGGGAGGTCGAACGGTACGATGTTCGCGCCCCGCAGAGTGGCGGCCCAGGCCTCGATGTCGCGGCCGATCTGCAAGCCGAGCTCGCGCAGCTCCGCGCCGAACAAGGTCGCCGTGGCGATGCGCAGGGTGACGCTGGTCATGTCCGGGCGGAGGTCGCGCGTGGTGCCCGGGCGATACTCGGCCAAAAGCGCCTCGGTCACCGCCACCATCTCGTCGCGGTAGCTCTCGATCCGGCTGCGATGGAAGGCGGGCATCAACAAGCGGCGCTGCAGGCGATGTTCGCCCTCGTTCACGTGGAACAACCCGGTCAACATGCGCGTCAGCGGGCGGGTGCGCGCGTTGAGCGGCTCTTCGGGCCAGAGCGGCCCGCTCAACGCACACTTGTGGAAATCCGCGTGGTTCGTGAGCAGCGCGCGGTTGTACTCCGGGCCGAAGAGGAACACCGTGCCCGGAACATTGCGCTGGGTGGAGACGACGCGCGTGCCGCCGCCGACGACCAGCTGCGTGATGGGTCCGTATTTTTCGAACAGCACGCCGATGTGTGCGATCGGATCCAACACGAAACGCAGGAGCTGCGCGGCGGGCCCGAGCACGGGCAGGGCGGCTGGCCCGGGGACGGACAGGGAAGCGCTCATCGACCGCGAGTGTCGTCGAGCGCACGCCCGCGTCAACTTCATCGGACCGTAACCGGAGCGAGCGCTGGGCGGGCCGGGATTTGCTCGCGTCAATCCCGGGCACGATGCCGCGCCGGGGCCGGGGTGCTAGCGTGATTGCGTGGCAAGGATCGGCGAGTTCGATTTTCCGGCCTTCGTTCGTGAGCGAGCGCGACGCCGGCCTGGAAGTGTGCTGGGAAACGATCACGGGTATGCGTACGTTTCGGACCGCACCACGCGCGCCACGTTCCAACGCCTGAAACCGGTCGAGCTCGCGGTGGCCGCCGCGGTGCGCACCTTCAAGAACGTCGGCAAGGCCGAGTTGCTCGGGCACGCGGTGAAAATTGGCCCGCGCCAGTTCCCTCGGGTGCACGCCTTGGCCGAACGCTGCGCGGAGACCTTGGGCATCCCCGTACCCACCGTGTACGTGGTCTCGAATCCGCACTTGAACGCCGCCACCTACGGCACGAACGAAGACGCTTTCATCCTGGTCAACTCGGCGCTCATGGATCACTTCAGCGACGCCGAACTGCTGAGTGTGATCGGCCATGAATGCGGCCACATCCACAACAATCACGTGGTGTACCTGACGGCGATGCACTACCTGACCAACGTCGCGGGCGTGCTGCTCCGCAACTTGGCAGTCCCGGCGCTGTTGTCGTTGCGCGCCTGGTCGCGCCGCGCCGAAGTGACTTGCGATCGCGCCGGCGCGCTCTGTGCAGGCGAGCTCGAGCCGGCGCTACGCGCGCTGACCAAGCTCGCGCTCGGCTCGCAAAAGCTGTACGAAGAGCTCAACATCGAGGCATTTCTCGAGCAACACAGCGAGGCCAAGCACAGCCTGGGCCGCTTCGGAGAGGTATTTTCGAGCCATCCGTGGCTACCCAAGCGCGTGCTCGCGCTGCAGGCATTCGCTGAAAGTGAGATGTTCCGGCGTCATGCCGGCCTCGGCCCCGGAGGCCTGGACATGGCCGCTGTGGACGAGCGCGTGCACGACTACATCAAGGTCATCGGCTGATGGCGAGTGAGGCAGAGTCAGCGGTTCTAGCTCCAGAGCTGCAGGCGCTCAAAGCCAAGGTGACGCTCGACCTGGCGGATTTTCGTCGTGAGGTCGGCTTTCGCTTGCCGGCTGCGCTCGAGTCGGTGAGCGCGTCCGAGATCCGCCAACACTTGGGCCCGTTCCTGGAGCAAACCTTCCGCGATTGGGCCGAGCGTGAGAACCGAGAAGTGCAAGCCGCTTTGGCCGAGCTCTCGCAGCGCGCGCCGCGAGCGATGCCCAGCCCAGACAGCGAACCATCGAACGGTCCGGACTCGCGACTCACGCGTCCGAGCTTCGAAGTGAGCACGTTCGCGCTGGACGCGAGCGTGGTAGCCGCGTTGGCGCTGGGCGTTGGCACTTTGTTCGCCAACGCCGCGGTCGGCGGGCTGTTCCTGCTCGCGGCGCCCACGCTGGCCGCGTTTGGCCGTGAACGTGGAGAGCGCGCACTTCGCCAGCGCGCCGCGCAATCTGCGATGCATGCCGTGGACGAAGCCGTGGCGCGCCTCGGTCGCGAGCTCGAGCGCGTGATCGACGCTGCGGCCGCCGAACGCTGAAGCGGGTCGACCGCGTTCCCGGCGAGCCCGCGGCGCTCGTTTCGTGCTACAGGTCGCAGCGAAACCACGGAAACGACGAGGAACGAACGAACATGACGGTTGCTCGAGGCGGCAGGCTCCCGGACGCAATTGATGCGGCGATGGAACGCCTGAACACCAGCGTAGATATCGATTGGGAGCTCTGGCAGGAAGACATCGCGGGCTCCATCGCGCACGCCGAAGGGCTTTCGCGCGCCGGGGTGCTGAGCAACGCCGAAGCGCTGTCGATCGTCACCGGTTTGCAACAAATCAAGGGTGAAATCGAGCGCGGCGAGTTCTTCTGGGACCGCAAGAAGGAAGACGTGCACATGAACATCGAGGCGCGGCTGCGCGATGTCGTGGGGCCCGTCGGGGGCAAGCTGCATACCGGGCGCTCTCGCAACGATCAGGTCGCAACCGATCTCAGGCTGTGGACGCGCCGCCGCTGTGAAGAAGCGATCTTGGCGATCGATGAGCTGGCGTCGGCCGTGCTCGATCGGGCAACGTCCGAAATCGAGCTCTTGATGCCGGCGTACACGCACCTGCAACGCGCGCAACCGAGCCGGCTGTCTCATCATCTCTTGGCCTGGCAGGAAATGCTGCTCCGCGATCGCGGTCGCCTGGTCGATGCCATGGAGCGCCTGAATGAATCACCGCTCGGAGCCGGCGCAGTCGCCGGCAGCGGTTTTCCGCTCGATCGCGAAGGCGTGGCTCGCGCGCTCGGCTTCTCTCGGCCGATGGCGAACTCGATTGACGCCACCGGTAGTCGTGATTTTTTGATGGAGGTCGCCTCTGCGCTGGCCATCTTCGGCGTTCACCTGTCGCGCATCGGCGAAGAGATCGTGCTCTGGTCCACGCAAGAGTTCGGCTTCATGACGCTGAGCGACGCGTTTTCGACCAGCTCCTCGATGATGCCGCAAAAGAAGAACCCCGACGTCGCCGAGCTGGTGCGCGGCAAGTGCGCGCGCCTGATCGGTTGTGTCACGACCTTGCTCGTCCTGGAAAAGAGCCTGGCCTTCGGTTACGGGCGCGATCTGCAAGAAGACAAGCGGCCCATCTTCGACGCCTTCGAGTGCGCATTGACCAGCGCGCGAGCGCTCACGGGTGCCATCGCCACCGCGACCTTCCACGGCGAACGCCTGAAAGGTGCGCTCGCGAGCGGTCATTTGTGTGCCACGGATCTGGCTGATTTTTTGGTCCAGCGCGGGCTGCCGTTCCGCGAAGCGCATCACGTGGTGGGTGCGCTCGTGCGCGAGGCCGAAGAGCGAGGCGTGCAGATCGGCGAGCTTCCGCCGAGCGTGCTGGTCGCGGCCCACCCGTCTTTGACGGGTCCGGAGCTCGCGCTGGCTCTCGACCCACAGGCAGCCGTGGAGC
Source organism: Polyangiaceae bacterium (assembly GCA_035688655.1). GTDB lineage: Bacteria > Myxococcota_A > Polyangia > Polyangiales > Polyangiaceae > PMG-095. The sequence continues at coordinate 14,653 of DASSMT010000382.1, forward strand.
GGCGCTCGCTGATCGGCGGTCCGGCAAGGGCCCGCGTCGAAAGCGCGATCGCCGAAGCGCGCTCGCGCTGGCCCACCCGGGATTGAGCGCTAGAAGCCGAGCGCCATCTGTTTTTGGCCGTTGAACACCCAGACCTCACGGCTGCTCGGCTCGCCGTGCTCGAACACACCCGCGCGCCAGAGCGCGATGCTGGTGACGGCGAGCGCGCCCACGGACGCCGCGATGGCGTACGGCCAGAGCTTCTTCTTCGCAGGCCTGGCCGCGGCCACGTCTGTCTGCCGGTGCTCCCAGATCACGACGTTGCCGCAGCGTTCGCGCTCGCACAGCGCGACCTCGATGCCACCTTCGCGGGCGCGGGCGAGCACGTAGCTGTCGCAGCGCGCGTGGGCTGCGGCGATCGCGCGGCCCTGGGCGAAGTGCCCGCGTCCAATGTCGTCCGCACTGCAGGCGACTGTCTCCGGGACCGGCAAGCGAACGCTCGCGACCCCGGCGCCTAGCTCGAGCCAGCCGGCCCATAAGAGCCGGCCGTCGCGCGCGACCCGAACGTGATGGCTGCCAGTCGCCGTCATGACCGGAGGCTCGCTGCGCACTCCGTCCCATGACAGCTCGTCGCCCGGTTCCAAACCTTCCACGCGCACCGCGCGCGCGGCTTCGAGCTCTGGTCCGAAGTCGGGGGCGCGATCGGAGGAGTCGGAGAATGGGGTCGCGCGCGGTCCCTCGAGCGCTGCCGCACGCTTGCGCAACACGCTCGCGGCCTCGGCGCCGTCGGGCGCGCTATTTTCGATCTCCGCCGACTGCTGCCAAATTTCGGCCATCAACCAAGCCGACTGTGGCAATTCTGGATGCTCGCGCAGAACGCGCTCGGCGCGTTCCAGCGCGCCGAGCGCCCGGCTCTGTTCGAGCGCCGCCGCGGCATTGCGCGCTTCCTCCAGCGAGCTCTCGATCTGTGCCACGGCGTCCGGCGCGTAGGCCGAAGTATGATAGGCCGCCGCGTTCTCCCGAGGCGCTTCGAGCCGCAGCAGGCGGCTGTGCGCGAAGGCGTCCAGATCCGCACGAAATGTAGGTAAGATCGCCGTGGCTGAAAGCCAGACGAGGACGGCCGTTTGGCTCATGGAAGCGCGCTATGCATGATAGGCTACTTTATTCGTCTTTGCCGCGCCTTGTGAAGGTGACGCGGCGCATGCGCCCCAGCGCGCGGAAACATCGAGGGTCCCGTGCAGCTTGACTTCGTGAACCGCGAGCTCACGATCAAACTCGTTTACTACGGTCCGGCTCTGAGCGGAAAGACCACGAACCTACAGGCCCTGCACAAGGCAGCTGCCCCTGGAGCGAGTGGTCGCTTGATGACGCTCGAGACGAAGGACGACCGAACGCTGTTCTTCGACCTCTTGCCGCTCACCTTTCGCAACCAGGGGAGCCTTGCCGTTCGGCTGAAAGTGTTCACCGTGCCCGGTCAGGTGATCCACGCTTCGACGCGGCGGCTGGTCGTACAAGGTGCCGATGGCATCGCTTTCATCGCCGATTCACGCACGGCCGAGACTCAGCACAACACCGAGTCGTTCATGGACCTGCGCGAGAATCTCAAGCAGCACGGCCTGACCTTGCGGCAGATGCCGCTGATCATTCAGTTCAACAAGCGCGACATGCCGGATGTGCGCAGCGATGCAGAGATCGCCGACTTGGCTTCGAAAGGGCGCGAGCCGGTGTATCTAGCCGTTGCCACGCGCGGCGTCGGAGTGGTCGAGAGCATGATTGGCCTTTTACATTTGACCTGGAGCGCGCTCGACGCCGAGCACGACTTGAACAAGAAGTTTGGCTTCGACTCGCAAGCGTTCCTGGCGCAAGTGGCGCAAAAGCTGGGTAACCCGAAGCCGGTCTCGGAAATTCTGCAAGCCTGCGTGGGCGGTGCGCTCGACGTCCTGCGGCCGGAGGCCGGTTGATGCTGCCGCCCGCCGCAGCCAAGACCTTCGACGAGCTCACGCTCGGCCACGGCGTGACCCTGGAGGACCTGATCGATCGCGACGCGCTGGGCGAGATGGTCAAGAGCTTCTTCGACTTGTTCGGCGTGCCGCTGCGCATCTTCAGCGAAGAGGGCAAGCTGCTCGGAGACGCGGCGGATCAAATCCCGCTGTACGCATTCCTGAACACGCTCAAAGCCGGGCGTGCTGCCCTGGCTGACGTCGCCAGCAAGGTAAAGAGCATCACGTTGAACGACGAGGGCATGGCCAGCTACTCATGCCCCACGGGTGAACACTATCGCGTCGCGGCCATTCAATACGACGGCAAGCGGATCGGCCGGATGATCCTGGGCCCGTTCGTGACACCGGCCCAGGTGGCTGCGCCTGCCGCATTGCTCGGGCTCGATCCAGAGGCGGACTCGGCGCGGCTGCACGAGCTGTTCCGGACGATGCCCCGCGCCGAAGACGAAGCAGTGGTCAAATTGGCTCGCCACCTCGGTCGCACGCTCGATCTACTGCTGTTCAGCGGCCACCGTGCGCTGCTCACCAGCAACATGCACTTGGCTTCCGTGCGCGAGAGCTTTCGTGAGCTGGAAGACAAGAACGACAAGCTTCAGATCGCTTTCGACCGCTTGAAAGAGCTCGACCGACTGAAGAGCAACTTCTTGGCCACGGTATCGCACGAGCTGCGTACCCCGCTGACCTCGATCATCGGTTACAGCGAAATGTTGGTCGAAGGGCTCGCGGGCGAAATGACCAGCGAGCAGCGCGATTTCGTGCAGACCATTCGCGACAAGGGCGAGCAGCTCTTGCAGCTGATCAAAGGCCTTTTGGATCTGTCGAAGCTCGAGAGTGGCACGATGAGTCTGCGCAAGACGCAGACCGACGCGCTGGGCATCTTGCGCGACGTCGCCCAGACCATGACCCCCACTGCACGCAAGAAAGACGTGGAGCTGGTGGTCGATGTCGAGAAAGGCTTGCCCCTGATTTGGGCGGACGCCGAGCGGCTGCGGCAGGTGTTCTTGAACCTGACCGAAAACGCGATCAAATTCACACCACAGCGCGGCAAAGTGACGCTCTCTGCGCACATGACCGCGGTCGATGCGGCGCACCCCGAGGATGCGGCAGGCGTGGTGATCCTGAGCGCTCGGCGTAGCGCGATCGAATTTCGAGTTTCGGATACCGGCATCGGCATCCCCGAGCTCGAGCGAGGTCGAGTGTTCGACGCCTTTTACCAGGTCGACTCGAGCTCCACGCGCGAGGCGGGTGGCACCGGGCTCGGCCTTTCGATCGTGCGCCGTCTGGTCGACGGCCACGACGGCACCGTGCGCATCAGCGACAACACGCCGAAGGGCGCGGTGTTCGTGGTCACCATTCCGGTCAAGCGCGCAACCATCGGCTGAGTCGTGTAGCGTGCGCTGGATGAAGCCACGCGCGCGAAGCATCTCGGAGTTCTCGGCGATTGCTCGGCTAGAAGCCCTGTTTCGCGAGTCGCGCTCCAGCGTGGAATTGGGCATTGGCGATGATGCGGCTGTGCTCAAAACCGCGGGGCGCTGGGTCTGGACCGTGGACGCCGCCGTGGAACACGTGCACTTCGAGCGAAAGTGGCTGACGCTCGCCGACGTGGGCTTCCGCAGCTTTCAGGCGGCCGCGAGTGACGTGTCGGCCATGGGTGGCGCGCCATTGGCCGCGCTGTCGAGCGTGATCTTCCCGTCGGGCTTTGCCCCGGCCGAGCTCGCGCGCTTGGCGCGCGGACAGCGCACGGCAGCGCGTGCGCTGGGCTGTGCGATCATCGGCGGCAATTTGGCGCGTGGCGCCGAGCTCAGCATCACGACGACGGTGGTCGGCTCGGTCGCGCGTCGCCCGCTCTTGCGCAGTGGTGCCCGCGCCGGCGATGAGCTGTGGCTGTGCGGAGAGCTCGGCTTGGCGGCAGCTGGCTTGAGACTTCTGCAATCCAATGCGCGGCGCGGCACGGACAGCGCCGCCGCGCGGCGTGCGCTGCGTGCGTTTCGTCGTCCTCGGGCGCAGTTGGCCGCGGGCCTCGCACTGGCGCGCGGGGCACACTCCGCGATCGACGTATCCGACGGTTTGGCCGGCGACGCGGCGCACATCGCAGAGGCGAGCCACGTCGAGTTATCGATCGATCTCGACGCGCTGGAAGCCACGCTCAGCCCTGCCTTGCGCGCCCTGGCGCCGCGCTTGGGTGCTTCCGCACTAGAGCTCGCTTTGTATGGTGGGGAAGACTATGCGCTGGTCGCGACCGGCCCCAGGCGCGCTCGCCCCCCGAGCGCGCGGGTCATTGGTTCGGTGGGCAAAGGGCAGGGGGTTTGGCTGCTACAAGGAGGGCGGCGCCGACGCGCGGGCCGCGGCTTCGAGCACAGTAGCTAAAACACAGCTCGGGATTGGCTATCGGTCGCTCGGCCGATCGCCTATCTCCCCCGCCACCGAGGGGGTGAGATTTTGCTCGCCCCTAGGACGATCGAGCCAATTTCGGCAGCGGCGGGTTCATGGGGCGAATTCCACCTGGGTGGGGCCCCCATTTTGCCCCGCCGAGTGTGGATTCGGTTCCAGTAGTAAGTGCCCTTTCCCCTCGATACCCCCGAATTGTCGTACTTACGGTGAGGGACCGGTTCCAGAAATACCGCCGCTGTTCTGGACAAGGCGGATTCCCTCGCGCACATTGTGTCACCCCTTAGTGCGGCCCGGCTTGGGCTTGGAGGTTGGAGAATGACTAAACGGAAATTGCGATACTCGGGTCTAGGCCTCGCCGTGTTGACGGTGGGTGCGATTGCAGCCTGCAGCAGCAGCGACAACAACAACAATCCCGGCGGCGCTGGCAATGGCACGGGTGGCGCGCACGCGGGCGGAACCGGGGGCACTCAGGGGCTTGCTGGTGGTACCGCGGCGGGGACCAGCAACGCGGGTACTGGCACTGGCGGCGCCGGGACCGCCGGCGGAAGCAGTGCGGGTGCCGGCGGCGGCGCGGGTTTCGCATGCGCGAACACCATGCCGAAGGCCGCGCTGATCACGGATTTTTCGAATCTCACGCCCAGCACGGCCACCACCGGGCAATACACATTCTCGGGTGGCGTCGACGGCGGCACGTTCACCTATCAGCCTGGTGCGCTCACGTTGGATACCGTGGGCAACACCGCGTTGAACATCAAGGGCAATGTCCACGCGTACGACGGCTTCGGCTTGTACTTCAACACTTGCACCGACGCGAAGACGCTCGGCTACACGGGCGTTTCGTTCAAAATCAAGGGCAACGCCGGCCCCAAGGGCAAGCTCAACTTCCGCGTCCAGACCAACGCCAACACCGCGTACAACGATCCGAACAATGCGAAGAACATGAAGGGCCAGTGCCTGGCCACGGATCCGAACAACACCTATCCGGAGTGTCATCCGGCAGCGTTCGACATCCCGGTCACGGCAACGGCCACGGAAGTCACCGTGAGTTTCAGTCAGCTCATGGGTGGTCTGCCAACCATGACCGTCAATGGTGCGGACATCGTCGGTCTCGAGTGGGCGTTCGACTGGACCCCCGGTGCAACGGGGACCGCAGGCACTGGCGCAGGCGGCGCGAGCGGTGGCTCGGGCGGCGGTTCGGGCGGCGCGAGCGGCGGTTCGGGTGGCGCGAGCGCCGGCTCGGGCGGCAAGGGCGGCGGCGTAGGCGGTAAGGGCGGTTCCGGCGGTGCAAGCGGCGGCGCGAGCGGTGGTGCGAGCGGCGGCACGACGGCGAGTGGCGGCACGACCGCGAGCGGCGGCTCCGGCGGCGCTGCGCCGGCTGGCGCGTACGACGCGGATATCACCATCGACGACGTGAAGTTCATCGGCGGACCGCCCGCGGGTGGCGCCGGTGGTGCGTCGAGCGGTGGCGCGTCGAGCGGCGGTTCCGGTGGCGCGAGCGGCGGCACGACCGCAAGCGGCGGCACCGGCGGCGCGAGCGGCGGCACCGGCGGCAAAGCTGGCTCGGGCGGTAAAGCCGGTTCTGGCGGCTGAGTCTGCACAGCTTGCGTTCGTGAAGAGCGGCGGCTTGGCTTCGGCTGAGCCGCCGCTGTTTATTTTGTCGCCAGCGCGCAGCAGGGCATCTCGGTTAGCGAGCCACAAAGCGTGGAGCCACAAAACGCAAACGGGTCACTGACTTGCGTCAGTGACCCATGAGCGGTCGCTTACTTGCGTCCGGTGAGCGGAATCAGTTGCCGGAGCCGGCCTTGCCGCCCGAGCCGCTCGTACCGCTCGAGCCGGCCTTGCCGCCCGAACCTGCAGACGCCACGCCGCCGGCGGAGCCCGGAGAACCGCCTGCAGCAGTCGAGCCGCCTGCAGCAGTCGAGCCACCCGCACCCGGCGAGCCGCCCGCGCCCGTGGCAGCACAGGTCGGGAGCGTGGCGCCAGGCTTGAGCAGCGCGCGGATGTTCGCGACGCAGAAGTCGAACGGGACCGTGCTGCTGCTGTTGGTCACGACCTGCCACGAGATCTTGATCAGCTTGCTTTGGATCGTGGTCGCGTTGGGCTGCGGCGGATCGGTCGTGGTCCAGCATTGCGAAACCAGATCGCTGAACTTAATCGTGTTCGGGCCGGTCTTGACCTTGATCGTGGAGGGGTTGCAGAACTCCGTGGTGCCGTCCTCGACCTTGAAGCGCAAGGAGGTCGGTCCGGGCACCGTGCCACCCATCGGACCAGCCGGGTTGCCGGCGATCTCGAAGTAGAAGCCATCGATGATGCTTGCGTCGAACGCCATGGGCGTGCCGCCCATCATGGTGCTCGCGTCGATGGTCTGGTTCAGGTTGATGCCGAGCGCGGCGCCCCAGAACTGGCCGTAGCAGTCCGTGGCCGGGGGATCGAACATCTTGTTCACGCACTTGGGGTCCGTCATGTCGACTTTGGCGGCAGTGCCCGTGATACAGGCCTGGGTCGCCGTGGCATCCATGAGGTTGTCCGTCATGCCCATCTTGGACGTGGTGTCCGCGAACGAGAAGGCGGCGCCTTGGATGCAGAGGACGTTGCTCTCTTTTGCGACCCAGCCCGTCATCGGGGTGATTGGCACGCCATCGGTCGGGCCCGAGCCGCCACCCGACACGGTGCCGGAGCCGCCGGTCGGCGTGCTGGGGGAGCCGGCGCCCGGCGTGCTGGTGGAGCCAGCGCCCGGCGTGCTGGTGGAGCCGCCTGTTCCCGTCGTCGATGAACCCGCGCCGCCGGCCAGCACTGGACCGGTACCGGGTTCGGTCCCGTTGTCACAAGCCGCGATGGCCGCGGCCATCGCCAAGAAAGAGACGCCCACAACTACTTTAACTGCCGAACTCATGTCGAGGACTCTAGCTGAGAGTTTTTGGTTGTTCAAGCGACGTCAATGCGAATTAAGGCCCGACATGATCAAAATTCGCGCCTCGATCTGGGACCGGTTCCGCACTTTGGCATAGGCAATTTTACGCACAAAAAGCAGGAGCACCCGCAAGCGGCTTGCAGCTGCTCGGGTGCTCCTTCGTTGCAACTGAGCGCTCGCGCGCTCGTGCGTCATTTCACGTCGACGTAAAAATCTTCCGTGACAAGGTTGGTGATCGGTCCGTTCCAGATTTCGTAGCCAATCGCCACAGCCAAGATTTGTGAGCCGGGCAAGCTGTAACCGCGCTTCATGGCGTCGTTGTAAACGTCCAACGCGTTGAACTCGAGCTCGCTCAAGTCCTTCCCCTCGGGCTGCACGTAGTTCACGATCGGCAAACCGTTGACCGTGCCCTTCACGATGGTCCAAGTTCCGGGCAGGCCAGTCACCGTGGCTCCGGCGGTGGCGGCGGCACCCGCCGGCTGCTGGCCGGGCGGATCGCGCAGCCAAACCATCAGATACGCAGACAACGTGCCGTTGTTACCGAGCCAAATATCCCAGGCCGCGTTGTACTGGCCCGTGTTTCCGTTGGCTTTCCAGCGCCAGCCCGTCTTGATCGACTTGGCGCTGGAAATCGTGATCGGCAGGCCGCAATCACCGTAGGCCATCTTCTCCGAGTACTTGCCGCAGTACATGCTCGGGTAACCCGCGGGCGAATAGTTCATGCCGACGGAGCCGGCGAAGCTATTGACGGTAAACGACGTACCTTTCCAAGAGATGTTGTGGCTCTGCCACTTGTCGCCCCAACCGTTGGCGATGAAGCGGTAGCCCACCCCGTTGCGATAGACATCGCCTACTGCAAATTGATCGGTGGATTGACCGCTGCCCTGGTATTGGGCGTTGCCGAGTTGACTATTGACGGCACCGCCGCCCGCGCCGGCTGTGCCCGTAGTAGCGCCCGCCGCGCCCGGGCTGCCGCCGTGCGCGACGCTGCCGCCCGTGCCCGTGACCGGAGCGCCAGCGGCACCTGGACCACCTGCAACGCTGGGCGGAGCGCCCCCCGCACCGGGCGCGCCACCGCTGCCCCCGCTTTGACCGTTGGTGACCGGATTCACGTAGTGACAGGTCGCAGGAACCGTGACCGTTTGGCGGCTGGTCCGCAGATCGGCCACGCCGTCGCCGCTCGTGTCGAGGGAATCATACAGGCCATCGCAGTTCGTATCGAGCGCGAGCGCGTCAGCGACTCCGTCGCCGTTCGTGTCGACCGCAGGTCCGTCTGCCTTGCCGTCGCGGTTGATGTCGATCAAATCCACGATGCCGTCGTGATTGGCGTCGACGAATTTGCCGAGGTCGTCGGCCAAGTGATTCTTGTCGTTGTCCAAGCCGGGCGCTTCGCTGCCGCCGCAGGCAAACGTCAGTGCGAAAGGCGCGAGCAGGATCGCAGGAATCAGCACGGCTTTGAGCGCCGGTTTCAACTGCGACACGACGGACGTCGACGACGAAGTGGAAGAAGAAGAGAGGCCTTGGGCGACGTGCCCGATGTAACGCTGCGTCCTAAGCACCATGATCCGAATGTACATTGAATGTGGAAACGGTTCCAGTCCAGCACAGAAATGCGACTTTGCATGTACGTCAGTACCGCGACTCGGTTGTCACAGGCATAGCGCTGGAAAAATACGCACGCACGCCAATTGCAGATGAAAATCGGCGCGTACACGCCTGGCGCGAGGCCCCGAGAACATGACTCGACTCGAGCCGCAGGCGTCTCGTCTTGGGTTAGTTATCTGTCTTTAATGACACTCGTCATGACCACGAGTGTGTGTGTCAGTCGGCGACCGGGACCAAACGCGCGCGTTCGCTTTCGTGAATACGCACGGCTTACTTGCGCGTGTGCGGCGAGTTTTCTCGTGCGCTGAACGCGCTCGACGAACGCGAAACCGCTCGAGTCAGTGCCACTTTCAGAACGACATCTCCGCACATCGACTCGCGGCGCGGCAGAGTGATCGACAACGAGACGGAGCACGAAAGCGCACTCTGCTTCGAGTCGAAGCGCGTTCGCGTTGCGAGCGACTTCACAAAACAAAGCAACGCCCCGATGAGCTCAGCGCCTCGGGGCGTCGACGATCGAACCGCGAAACGGGCGGCGAAACGATCAGAGACAAGCCGACGGCATGCCGACGCCGCGCAGCAAGCCTTGAATCGCGGTCACGATGCTGGGGCCGGTCTTGCCGGCGGCGACCAAGCTGTTGCACATGCCAGCGGCCTGCGTGAGTGAGGTCTTGGTCGGCTCGGGCGCGCTTGCCGCATTCTGCGTCAACGCAGCGCAGCATTTGGCGAAGCTTTGAGCCGGGGCGCCCCCGCCAGTTGGCTTCTTCACCGAGGCCGAAGCCGAGGCGGCTGGCGGCTCTTCCGGCACGAGCTCGACCGGGGCGGTCGGGGTCGGCACCGCGGCGGGCGCGGCCGAGGGCAGGGGCGGCGGCGGCTCATCCTTCTTGCAGCCCAGGTAACCAGTCGCCAGAGACGACACCAGAAGTCCGAGCAGGACTGGTCCCAACACCGATGAGGCTACCTTAGACGCTTGCGACATTTCCGTTTCCTCCGCTGACGCTTGTTTACGGGCCAAATCTAGCCGTGTCTCTTCTACTCGAAGAACGTGCCCAACGCCGAATACTTACACGCGATGTCGGCTCGGAACGGCGCTGCCCTGGCCGACCCTAACCATTGATATCATTCGGCTTTACACGCAGCAAGCGAGACAAAAGCGCTCGCCCCGTGGGCGCGCACGGCGCACACGGGGCGAGGGAGTCTGTCATCGGGAGCTTCGCTCCCGCCCCGCTGAAGTGTCCCCCTTCGGGGATCACGAAGCGCGTAATTCAGCGGGGCCCCACCCTGGATTTTGGGGGCCCCGACCCCAAAACGATTCTCAGGAGCACCCCATGGAGTTTCCGCAGTTCAGGCACTTGTAACAAGCGCCGTTGCGGACGGTGATGTGGCCGCAGCCGTCGCACACTGGGGCATCGCCCATCATCTCTTCCAGCTGCGCATCCAGCGCGCCGTGGGCCGTGCCCGTCTCCGCTGCGGGTGGCGGAGGCAAGAGACTGGCCGTAGGCGGCTCGACCGGGACGTGCTTGGGCAGCGTCGGGTCTTCGATCGCGACGGCATCTTCGGCCGGCTTCACTTGCGCGAAGTCGTAGCGCTTCAGGTACTCGACGCCGATCACGCGAAAGATGTAGTCCACGATCGAGGTCGAGAACTTGATGTTCTCGTGGCCAGTGACCACGCCGTGCGGTTCGAAGCGCGTGAACGTGAATTGCTCCACGTACGTGGAGAGCGGTACGCCGTACTGCAAACCAACCGACACCGCCATCGCGAAGCAGTTCATCAGCGAGCGGAAGGCGGCGCCTTCCTTGTGCATGTCGATGAAGATTTCGCCCAGGGTGCCGTCTTCGTACTCGCCGGTGCGGAGGAACACTTTGTGGCCGCCCACGTGGGCTTCTTGGGTGAAGCCGCGGCGCTTCTTCGGCAGGCGAACGCGCGTGCCTTCCGGGCGCACGCTGCGCGCTGCAGCGGGAACCGGCGCCACGACGGTTGCCAAGGCCTGTTCCTTCGCGTCGGTTTCGCTGTTCTTGTCCGCCTTGTCCGCGCTGGAATTGAGCGGTTGCGAAGCCTTGCAGCCGTCACGATAGAGCGCGACTGCTTTCAGCCCGAGCTTCCAGCCCTCTTCGTAAATCTCGCGCACGTCGGCGATCGTGGCATCGTTCGGCAAGTTCACGGTCTTGCTGATCGCGCCAGACAAGAACGGCTGCGCGGCGGCCATCATCTTCACGTGCGCCATCGGCGCGAGGAAGCGTTGCCCGATCTTGCCGCAACGATTGGCGCAATCGAACACCGCGTAGTGTTCCTCACGCAGGAACGGGGCACCCTCGATCGTCATGCGCCCGATGATGGTGTCGTTCGCTTCGTCGATCTCTTTGTCGTTGAAGCCGAGGTACTTGAGCAGATTGAACCCGGGCTGGCTCATGCGCTCCGCGGTGACTCCCAGGCGATCGTAGGTTTCACGACCGACGACCCAGGGCGCAAATGCCAGGCTCAGATCGAACACGCCGGGTAGCGCCGCTTCGATCCTGGTCAGTTCCTCGTCCGTCAGACCGCGGGCCTTGAGCGACGCTCGGCTGACGTGCGGCGCACCGAGCAAGGTGTTCGTGCCCGACACGTAAGCGACGATCTCCTGGATCTGCGCCTCCGAGTAACGCAGCCGCTTGAGTGCCTCCGGCACCGACTGGTTGACGATCTTGAAGTAGCCGCCACCGGCTAGCTTCTTGAACTTCACCAGCGCAAAATCCGGTTCGATGCCCGTGGTGTCGCAGTCCATCAAAAGGCCAATCGTGCCGGTGGGCGCGAGCACCGTGGCTTGCGCGTTGCGATAGCCGTGCTGTTCGCCCAAGCGCACCACGTTGTCCCAATCCTCGGTCGCGGCGCGCCACAGCGCATCCGGGCACTGGTCGCGGTTGAGCGCGTAGGCTGCGTCTTGATGCATGCGCATGACGCGCAGCATGGGCTCGCGATTCTTGGCGTAACCGGCGAAGGCGCCCTTGGCGGCGGCCATCTCTGCGCTGCACACGAAGGCGTGCCCGCACAAAATGGCGGTCAGCGCGCCGGCGATGCTCCGGCCTTTCTCCGAGTCGTAGGGGATACCGAGCAGCATCAACACCGTACCCAGGTTCGCGTAGCCGAGCCCGAGCGGCCGGAAGTCATGCGAATTTTTGGCGATGCGTTCGGTCGGATAGCTCGACAGATCGACCAAGATTTCTTGCGCCAAGAAGAACACTTCGATGGCGTGCCGATAGCCTTCGATGTCGAAGTTGCCTTGCTCGTCGAGGAACTTGGTCAGGTTGAGCGACGACAGATTGCAGGCGGTGTCGTCCAGGAACATGTACTCCGAGCACGGATTGGAAGCGTTGATCTTCCCCGTGTTGGCGCACGTGTGCCACTTGTTGATCGTGCTGTCGTACTGCACGCCCGGGTCGGCGCACGACCAGGCGGCTTCGGCGACCGTATTCCACAGATCGGCAGCGTCGAGCGTGTCGATCACGGCGCCGGTGGTGCGCGCGCGCGTCTGCCACTTGCCGCCGGAGAGCGCCGCCTTCATGAAATCATCGGTGACGCGGATCGAATTGTTGGAGTTCTGCCCGCTGACGGTGTGGTACGCCTCACCGTTGAAATCGCTCTCGTAGCCGGCGGCGATCAGCGCCTTGGCTTTCTTCTCTTCGCGCACCTTCCAGGTGATGAAGCTCTCGATCTCCGGGTGATCCATGTCGAGGCAAACCATCTTGGCAGCACGCCGCGTGGTGCCTCCGCTCTTGGTCGCACCCGCCGCGCGATCCAGCACTTCCAAGAAGCTCATCAGACCGCTGGATGTGCCTCCGCCGGACAGCTTCTCCTGCTTGCCGCGAATGTGGCTGAAGTTCGAACCGGTGCCCGAGCCATACTTGAACAGGCGCGCTTCGTTCTTGGCCAAGTCGTAGATGGCCATCAAGTCGTCTTCGACCGATTGGATGAAGCAGGCGGAGCACTGCGGACGCGAATAGGCGTTGCTCGTCTCCTCGCAGGCGTTGCTGCTCTCGCTCCAGGCCCAATTGCCGCCCGAGCCTTCGATGCCGTACTCGTGGAAGAGCCCGCAGTTGAACCAGACCGGCGAGTTGAACGCGCCGTACTGGTTGGCCATCATCCAGACCAGCTCGGCCTCGAAGGTGTCCGCGTCCTTCTTGGTCGCGAAGTAGCCGCCCGCTTGCTCACCCGCCGTGCGGATGGTGTGCGCAATGCGGTGCACGACTTGGCGCACGCTGGTTTCACCGAGCGCCTTGTCACCGCGGATGCCGGCCTTGCGGAAATACTTGGAGACGACGATGTCGGTCGCGAGCTGCGACCAACCGGCGGGGATCTCCGCGCCCTCCATCTTGAATACGACCGAGCCGTCCGGGTTGGTGATGACGCTCGTGCGCCCTTCCCAGGTCATGTCTCCGAGCGGGTCAGAACCCGCAGTCGTGTAGCGGCGCTCGAAAGTCAGGCCGCGGCGGGTCTTGCCGCGCTTGGACGCTGCTCCCCCGGGTTGCGAGGGGGCTCCCTGGGGCTCCGTCTGGCTCGTGCTCGGGCTCTTCACTCGGCTATTTTCCTGACCCACGATCGTCGACTGCGCCATGCTTCGATACCTCCTCAGAAACGCTACAGAAATGCGACGGCGGGACGCCCACGCAGGGCACACCGCCAGCACTGCTGCCCGGTACCTGCTTCCGGGTCAGCTCGTTTGTCCCCAGCGGTGACCGCCTCACCCTAGGGGAGTGAGGCGGCTGCCGGACCTGAAGACTTGCTACGTGAAAACCCGTTCAGGCGCTCTGCTCATCTGCGTACGTAGTGACGAAAGCTACTGATGACCCGAGCAGAGGGACGCCTTGGGGTGGACACCTTGTCTACCCCAAGCCTTTGGGGTCGGGCAAGCAAAAAGCCACTAGATATTGGGCGTTAGAACCTACATCGGCACCCTGTACTTCGCGCTAGTCCACCGCTCACAGGGCTAAATGTGTGACGTGATTCGCCTTTTCTCTACTGAACAGACGGTGCTGAACAGGTCACACCCAGGTACTCCCCTGGGCACTCACCAGGTGCCCAGAGGGACTGAACGGGTTGTCAACCGCAGATCCACAGGGTTGTCCCCAGGGTGTGGAGGGCGAGGGGCTACTTGCCGCTGGCTGCGGTCGGGGGCGTGGCGCCGGCCGAGGAAGCCGGCGCAGCTGCGGCAGCGGGAGCCGGCGCGGTCTGCGCGGGAGGCGACGGCACCGGAGGAGCAGGCGCGGCTTCCAGCGGCTGCGTCGGATCGAGCGGCAGCGTTTGTCCCGGTTGGAAGTCGTGCTCTGGGTCGATGATCACGACTTTGCCGAAATGCGAGAGCGGCTTGGCGATCACTTGGGCATCGCCGGCCACCACCAGCACCGGATTTTTGATTTTGAAATACTTTTGCGAGACCTCGAACGCGTCCGCGCTGTCGAGCTTGCGAACCGCAGCGCGATAGCTGTCGAAGTAGTCGTCGGGCAAGCCCAAGATCGCAAGTTTGGCGGTCAGGTCCGCGACGGCACCAAGGGTCTCGGTGCGGAACAAGAAGCTGTCGGAGAGATAGCGCGCAGCCATGCCGACTTCCGCATCGGTTGGCGGTGCGCTCGAGATCTTGTCCAGGTTCTCGAGCAGAGCTTGCATCGCCAGGCCGGTCTTGGCGGTCTGCGTGCCTGCAGAGAGCACGATCGGCACCGGGCTGTGGGCGGGCTCTTCCAAACTCGAGCTCGTGCCATAGGCGAGCGAGCGCTGCTCGCGTACGTCCAAGAACAATCGCCCGGCGACACCGCCGCCCAGGATCTGATTGGTCAACGCGAGCGCCGGCCAGGCGGGGGTTGCGCGCTCCGGCCCCAGGCCTGCGACGTAGATTTGGCTTTGCGCGCTGTGTGGACGATTGACCAACCAGACCGTGCGGTTCTCCGGCGGAACTGGTGAATGGTAAGTTGGCCCGCTCGGTTTCGCGCCCTTCCAGCGTGCAAAGACGCGCTTGGTTGCGCTCTCCGCGGTCTCGGCGTCGATGTCACCGGCGATCACCAACGTGGCATTTTCGGGCGTGACATTGGTCTGGTACCAGCGGCGGCAGCCGGCTAGCGTCAGCTTGCTCAGCTCCGACGGCATGGTGTCGTAGTGCGCGTAGGGGTGCACTGCGGTGGGCAGATCGAACAGCTCACGATAGAGCACCATCGATGCCGCCCAACCAGGGCTGCCCTTGGCTGCGTTGCGCACGCGCTCCAGCTCGCGCTGCTTCAGCTTGTCGAATTCGATCGGCGCGAAACGCGGCTGTTGTGCGACTGCGCCGATCAAATCCAACGCGGCATCCAGATCCGCCGTGGTGACGGCCATGGTGATGCGCGTCGCGTCGCGATCGGTCATGACATCCAAACTCGCGCCCAGCGCCTCGGCGCGTGCCAAGAGCTCGGGCCCGGTCCACTTGCCGGCCCCACCTACTTTGAGCAGCTCTCCAGCGACCGCGGCCACACCGGGTTCGTTGCCATCGCTGGCGATGCCCGAAAACAGCACCAAGCGCAGTTCGATGATGGGTTGAGTCCGGCGTGTGACCACCCGCAGCTCGAGCCCATTTTCCAGCCGACTGTGGCTGATGCTCGGGAATTTCATGTCCGACGCGATGCCGGCAGGCGGCGGCGTGGCCAGCGGATCGGCGGGAGGGGCTGGCGCCGGACGAGCAGGCGGCGGAGCGGTGACGGCGGGCGGTGCGGCGGCGGGCGTGCTGGCGGCGCAGCCAGCGGCGGCCAGGGTCAGTGCAGAGATGGCGATGAAGCGAGTCATGGATGGCACCCACAGGAACGAGAAGTAGGACGAGTTCACGGCTTGCCCGCTTTGCCG
Organism: Polyangiaceae bacterium; assembly: GCA_035688655.1. Classification (GTDB taxonomy): domain Bacteria; phylum Myxococcota_A; class Polyangia; order Polyangiales; family Polyangiaceae; genus PMG-095. The sequence goes on from DASSMT010000382.1 coordinate 30,379, forward strand.
GGTTTGCCGAGCGGCAGCACTTCGACCAGGCTGCGGCGTTCGGCAGTGAGATAGCGAGCCGCGGCTTGTTGAACGGCTTCGGGAGTGACGGCCAGATATTGCGACAGCTCACGCGCGAGCAAGCGAGCGTCGCTGTAGCTGGCTTCGAATGCACCCAGCCGAATCGCGCGATCGTTGTTGGTCTGTAGCCCGAACACGAAGCGGGCGCGCAGTTGGCGCTTGGCCTTTTCCAGCTCGGCGCTGCTGGGCGGCGTCTTTTGCAAGCGCGTGAGCTCCGCGTCGACCGCGGCTTCTACCTCGGACAACTGGCCCTTGTCGGTGAGCACGCCCATCACGCTGAATTGGTCGGCCCCGCGATGGCCGTCGGTCCAAGCGGAAATGCTGTCGACGACGGCTCGGTCGTGGACGAGCTGCTTGTACAAGCGCGAGCTCTCGCCGTTGGTCAAGATCGCTGCCGCAATCTCGAGCGCATAGTGGTCGGGCGTGCGCGAGGGCGGGATCATGAAGCCGAACATGAAGCCCGGAGTGCGCGCGTTGTTGTCCTCGACCGTGGCGCGGCCAGTCTTGGGCTGCTCGGGCAGCACCGGCAAAACACGCGGCGGAGCGGTTTGGCTCTTGGCGGAACCGAAATACTTCTGCACCAAGTTCAGTGCTTGATCCGGCTCGAAGTCACCGGCGATGGTCAACACCGCGTTGTCCGGGGCGTAGTACTGGTCGTGGAACTCCTTGACCCACTCGAACTTGGCCGCGTCCAGATCCGCCATCGAGCCGATCGGCGCGTGCGCGTAAGCGGGGTAGTCCTGGAAAACCAACTCGCCTAGGCGCAACGTCCCGGGCACGTAGGGTTGGTTCTGGATGCGCATGCGGAACTCTTCCTGCACGACTGCCCGCTGGTTCTCGAAGTTTTCGGGCGTCACGGATAACCACCGCATGCGATCGGCCTCGAGCCAGAGCGCGAGCTCGAGCTCGTTCGCCGGCAGAACTTCGAAGTAGTTCGTGCGATCGCTGTTGGTGGTGCCATTGGGGTTGCCGCCGCGATCCGCGATCAGCTTGAAGTGCACGCCCTTTGCCGCGTGCTTGCTGCCCTGGAACATCATGTGTTCGAACAGGTGCGCGAAGCCGGTGCGCTTTTCGACCTCGTTGCTGGAACCAACCTTGTAGGTCACCGAAACGGCGACCGTGGGCGCTGAATGGTCCGGGTTCAGCACCACCTTCAAGCCATTGTCGAGTACGGTGCGTTGAATCGATGCGCCGAATCGCTCGAGCGAGAGCACGGCAGGATCCGTGGTGGCAGGCGCGGCAACCTTGGCCGGAGGCGGCCCCGGTTTCCGCGGCGCGAACTGGACCGGGATGTTTTGTTTGACCCGGCCCGGGTCGGGTTTGACGGTGCCTTTGGACTGGCCGAGCAGCTTGGGCGTTGCTGCCAAAGCATCGGACGGGGACGAAACCCCAAAGCCAGCGAGCAGCGAAAGGCCAAGGACGGGGAGGAGCGTGCGCATTGTCCGCACAACTACCACGCCCCCAGTGTGTGCCAAGGTCGGCTCTGCCGCGCGTGATGGCTACACGGTCTCCGGCTCACGCGCGCCCGGCTCACGCGCGCCTTTTTCTCGGGCACGCGCTTTTATTCCAACCGCACGGGCGATGAGCCGGTCATCATCGATTCATGATGCCGAGACCCTGGCTCGCATGGGGAGCATGTGAAGGCTTGCTCTTGATCAGCGCACTTTCCGGCAGTGCGTGTGGCACGTCGAGCGCCACACGCAGCGCGCCGAGCGCGGCGGGCACGTCCGCCGTCGCAGGTTCGCCGAGCAGCGCGGGCGAGGGCGGCCGCGGCGCGCTGGTTACGGGTGCCGGCGGAGCTGGCGGTGCGCACGCGGTCGGCGGCGGCGGGAGCGGGGGGGCGACTGCGGCCGGCGCAGCAAACACGGGCGGCGGCGGAGAGCCATCCGCCGGCGGCAGCGGCGCTGGCGGCGTGGTGGGGGCTTCGGCCGGTGGCGCGCAAAACGACTGCGATCGGCCCGGGTTGGTCTGGAAGACCGCCAACAAGACCAACTACACCTCCTATCCCGAGCCGGGCAGCGATGAGTGCGTCAAATTCAGTGGTTGCATGTACGAGGGGCTGTTTGCCGCCTGCGATCAAAAGCGCTCACTGGACTGGGTGAAGTCACACAACATCGTCGCGGCATTTCCGGATCTGAAGACCCTCGAACTCCACGACCTGTGCTTGAAATCCGGGAAGAAGACGATCGTAGTGACGGTTTACGATACGTGCGGTGATAGCGATTGTGACAATTGCTGTACCCAAAATAAGGGCGACAAGGACGAGCTGATCGATATCGAGAGCTTCACCGATGCCCGTTGGGGCGTCCCCGACGGTGCGATCGAGTGGGCGGATCTCGGTCCTACCCAGGGTTCCGGCTGCGACTAGGCTAGAGGGCTGGCGGCGTCAGCGATGAAGTCTGCAACACACGCCCGAGCGCGGTCAGCGCACTCGCAGCCACCGCCCGGGGATTGGGAACGGCCCTTATCTAAGTTTGGCTGCTCGCTGCCGGCAAGGAACGGCAGCCTAATTGTGGGCTACACTGGAAGTTGAAGGTCGAGGTTACCCATGCTGGTGATGCTGGCTCCAAGCTTCGATGGTTCGAACGATGCGTACGCGCGCCTCGTGAAGGCCACGGGTATGCTGGCCTACGACTTGAAATCGCGGCTCAAGCCCGGGATATGGGGCGTGGTGCGCTCGCTCGGCGATCAAGAGCAAGCACAGGAGTTGCTGGGGCGGCTGCTAGCCGAGAGATTGCCCGCGTTGATCGTGCCGCGTGAGGTGGCCCACGATCCCAATCGCCGCATCGTCACCATTCGCGGGCTCGAGCTCGGCAGTGATCAGCTGAAGGTGCACTTACGCGAGCGCGAGATGTCGATCCCCTTCGGAGCACTTTCGTGCATCGTCCGGGGTGAGGTGCACACCGGGCACGTGCCGAGCCGCGCGGTCTCCCCCAGCAGCGCGACGTTTCGCGCGGTGGCACCCACCAGCGACGTGCAAATGTTTCGGGAATCGGTGTCCGTGAGTAACTTCGAGGTCTATTCGGCGGCAGATTTGCACTTTGCGACCGTGCTCTGGGTGGCGCGTCTCGACGCGCGCAGCTTCGACTTCTCGGCCTTGGGCTTGGCCAACGACAGCCCGGCTGCGGATTTGGATCAGCTGGTCGATCTGCTGTCCCAGCGTTCCGGCGTGCGCGTCGATCGCGGCGTGCGTACGTCGAGCGTGGTGTCGACGCTGACGCAGGGGGGAGCATCGCGCTCGAGCGGCACCGTGCAGGCGGTACGGGCCAAGGACTCGAGCGACGAGCGTTTCGACCCATATTCCCGGGTCATTGGTGAAGCCGAGCGGCTCCTGGCTCAAGCTCGAAAAGTCGCTTAAAGTCGCGTCCAAGGTTCGGTCATGGCGGCTCACAAGTTGCGTTGGGGCATCCTCGGCACGGGCAAGATCGCCCGTACGTTCGCGCGCGCGCTTTCGCTGTCGGACAGCGGTGAACTGGTCGCGGTCGGGAGTCGCACAGCCGAGGCCGCGGCGGGGTTCGCCGCCGAGTTCGAGATTTCGCGCGCGCACGGCGACTACCCAGCACTGCTCGCCGACTCCGAGGTGGAGGCCGTGTACATCGCGACGCCCCATCCCTTTCACGCGCGTTGGGCGGTGGCAGCTGCCCGCGCCAAGAAACACATTCTGTGCGAGAAGCCATTGGGCATGAACTACGCCGAGGTCAGCGCCATGGTACAGGCCGCGCGCGACAACGACGTGTTCTTGATGGAAGCATTCATGTACCGCTGCCATCCACAGACTCGCGAGTTGCTGCGACTCTTGCGCGCGGGCAGTATCGGGCGCGTGAAGTCGATTCAAGCCTCGTTTGGCATCGACGGCGCGTACCCGCTCAGCGGGCGCGTGCTGAACCATGAGCTCGGTGGCGGCGGGATCCTGGATGTCGGTTGCTACCCGGTGTCGATGGCGCGCTTGGTGGCTGGAGTCGAGAATGGCGAATCGTTCTGCGAGCCGCTCACGCTGCACGCCCTCGGGCATGTGGGTGAGGCCTCGCGGGTCGATGAATATACCAGCGCCATCCTGGAATTTCCCGGCAAAGTTCTGGCGACTCTGTCGACTGCGGTGCAGCTTTGGCACGACAACAGCGTGCGCATCTTCGGGTCCGAGGGACGGATCTTCTTGGGCGCGCCCTGGCACCCTGCCCACCACAGCGATCACAGTGAGATCGTGATCGAGCGCCCCAAGCGTGAGCCCGAGGTGATCCGAGTGCCATCGCCCGGGCCGCTCTACGGCTACGAGATCGACGCGGTGCGAGCGCAGCTCGAGCAGCGCCAAGCGGCAGAGATGAGCTGGGCTGACTCTTTGGGCAACGCGCTCACCTTGGATCGTTGGCGGAACGCGCTAGGTGTGGAGTTTGCCGCCGATCACGCCGAAGCGTGAGCAGCAGATGCGGCCGCGCGTTCACAACGTCGTCAGTTACTCGGGGGCGCTGCTCGTGTTTTGGGGCGTGCTCGTTTGGCGTTCGACGGCGCTCGGCATATCGCTCACGGCGGCCCTGGCCAGTGCGCTGTGGACGGCGCATTTCGTGCGCCGGACCTGGGAGTCTGCGTTCGTTCATCGTTACTCGAAGCCGCACATCGGCGCCTTCGATTACTTGACGGAATATGTCTACTATTGGGGGTTCGGCGCTTGGATCGCTTGGGCCGTCACGGCGGCGTCCGAGCCGCGCCCGCTGGATCTTTCAGGGGCGCTCGGCCTGCTGCTGTTCGTCGTCGCCGAAGCGGGCAATGCCCAAGCACATCGCGTGTTGCGCGATTTGCGCGCGCCGGGCGGGCGTGAGCGGCAGATCCCGCGGGGATTTGCTTTCCAGCGTTTGTCGTGCCCGCACTACTTCTTCGAGATCATGTCTTGGGTTGGCTTCAACTTGGTCACTCGCACCTGGGCCGGGATTGCGTTCATGCTGGTCGGCGCGGCAATTCTGGGGGCGTGGGCGCATACGCGACACGTGGCGTATCGTCGCGAGTTCGACGGTCGAGAAGGCCGCGAGCAGTACCCGGTCGAGCGCCGCGCGCTGCTGCCGTTTCTATTCTGAAGGTTCGCTCGGGCGCGCCTGCGCTCACGGGTTCGGGAGCTCGTGACATACGGGTGCGTCGTTGAAGCGACACAGCTCACGGGCGCGCGCGAAGAGTGCGTCGGCGTTGCGATCACTTTGTGGCACGCCGCTGCCAGCGCGATACATGGTGGCGAGCGTGGCGCACGCCATAGCTGAGTTGTGGTCGCACTGGCTGATCAAGACGGTGAGCGCGATGCGCCGATATTTCGCGGCTTTCTCGGGATCGCTCACCCCGGCGCTGCCCGACTCGTAGCTGCGCGCAGCGACGATGCAAGATTCGGCCTTCTTCTGGTCGCAGCGCATCTCTTGCCGTAAGAGCTTGTCCTTGCTGGTCGGCAGCGGCAACAACTCGGCCGCGGGCGGCACGACCTCCGGCCGCGCGGATGCGACGATGCTGGGAGGCGCGGCTGGGTCGCCACTCGCACCGCCGCTGGGCACGCTCAGCTCGCTGCTCGCTGCCGGCGCGACAGACGCAGCAGACGCAGCAGACGCAGCAGACGCAGCAGAAGGCGCACTGCTTACCGGCGTGCTCGCAAGCGGCGGGGCGACGGCTGCGCCGCTCGCGATTGGGCGCAGCGGGAGTGCGACCGAGGGGGCGGCTGCCACGCTAGGCGCGTTGCCCGCGTTGCCCGAGCTGCCCAATGCGGCCACGGCGCCGGCGGTGCCACCGACAGCAATCGCCAGCCAAGTTGCGAGGCGCGCGCCCATCAACCAAGGCCCTGACGCTCGAGTAGCGCGTCGACTGTGGGCTTTCGGCCGCGGAAGGCCACGAACAGTTCCATCGGGTCGCGGCTATTGCCCTGCGACAGCAAGCGTTCCTTGAATTCCTGCCCGACCTTACGCGACAAGAGGCCTTCCGCCTTGAAACGACCGAAGGCGTCCGCGTCCAGCACCTCTGCCCATTTGTACGAGTAGTAGCCAGCGGCGTAGCCCACTGGATGACCGAACAAATGCGAGAAGCTGGCGATCATCGCGTAATCTTCGGGGAAGGGCGCGACCGCGTGCCGGTTCAGGATCTCGCGCGCGTAGCTCAAGACATCGCCGTCCTTTTCGGGCCGATAGTCGATGTGCAGCGCTAGATCGACGGCCGCAAACCCGAGCTGACGCATTTGCATGCTGGCAGCGCGGAAGGTGCGCGCGGCGTTCATGCGTTCGAGCAAGACCGCGGGCAGCGGGGCATTGGACTCATAGTGGCGCGCGAACAAGTCGAGCGCTTCACGCTCCGAGCACCAATTTTCCATGATCTGCGAGGGCAGCTCGACGAAGTCTTGTGCCACGCGTGTGCCGGCCAGGCTGCGCACGGGCACGCGGCTCAGGCAGTGATGCAGCAAATGCCCAAACTCGTGAAACAGCGTCTCGACGTCGCGGTGCAACAAGAGCGACGGCTTGCCACCCGACGGCGGGCTGGCATTGAGGCAAAATGCGGCCAAATTCGGCTGTGGCGGCACGCTCGCCACCAGCCCGTGCATCCACGCTCCGGGACGCTTGTTCTCGCGCGGGTACAGATCCACATAGAAGGTGCCGAGCTCCACGTTGGCCTCATCCACGATGCGATAGGCACGCACCGCTTGGTCCCAGACAGCGACGCCTTCCAGGCGCTCGATGCGTACCCCGTACAAGCGCTCGGCGACGGTGAATGCGCCCGTCAGCGCGAGCTCGGCCGGGAAATATTGTCGCAACTCTTCTTCATCTAGAGAAAAACGCGCCTTGCGCAGCTTCTCCGAGTAGTAGGTCACGTCCCAGGGCTCGAGCGCTGGGGCATCGGCGCCCTCGAGCTCGCGGCGAAAAGCCAGCAGCTCGCTGGTCTCGCGCTCGAACGCGGCGCGCGTCCGCTCGCGGAGCTCACTCACGAAGCGCTGCGCCTCGGCGCCCTTTTTGGCCATGCGATCGTCGAGCTGGAAGTCGGCAAAATCACGGAAGCCGAGCAGGGTTGCCTTCTCTTTGCGGAGCTCCAAGATGCGCACGACAATCGGGCGATTGTCGTAATTGCCCTCGGTAGCAAGCGTGCTTTGGGCGCGCCAGACTCGCTCGCGGAGCTTCGGATCGGCCGCGTACGTGAGCACGGCCAACAGGCTCGGCGCCTGCAGCGTGAAGCGGTAACCGCTCTTGTTCTTTTGCCGGGCGCTGTCTCGTGCCGCAGCTTTGGCAGACTCGGGCAGCCCCGCGAGCTTGGCCTCGTCTTCGAGCAGAAGCTCGAACTCGTTGGTCGAGTCCAGCACGTTCTGCGAAAAGCGGGTGGTGATCAGGCTGAGCTCGCCGTCGATCGCCTTGAGCCGCGCCTTCTTGGTGTCGTCGAGCTCCGCGCCGTTGCGGCGAAAGTCGGCCAAGGTGTTGTCGAGTAGGCGACGCCGAACCGGATCCAGCGCCGAGGCCTCCGCGGTCTGAGCGAAGGCGTTCAACACGCGCCACAGTCCGGGGTTGAGCGGAATGCTCGAGCCGAAGGCGCTCACGTCGGGCAACACCGTGTTGTGTGCGGCCCGCAGCGGGTCCGTGGTGCTCACGCTCTCCAAGTGTTCGACCAGAGACATCACCAGCTCCAGCTGCTCCGAGGCGCGCTCGAGCGCGCCGAGCGTGGAGTCGTAGCTGTAGGGACCGCTGCTTTCGGCGATGGCGTCGATCGCCGCCTGGGCCTCGGCGAGGCGCGTACGCACGGCGGGTTCGATATGCTGTGCGTGGATCGCGTCGAACGGAACGGGGAAGCTGAGGTCGAGAAGCGGGTTTTGCATCGGCCCGGCCAATTTAGCACTATTCTCAGCTACTTCGGAGGCAAGCAGATGACCGACGCGGTGAGTGAAGGAACGCTCTTGTGGCAGCCCAGCTCGGCCGAGCAAAAGGCCAGCCGCATAGCGGACTATTTGAGTTTCCTGGCGCGCACGCGCGGGCTCGATTTCGCGGACTACGCTCAGTTGTATAACTGGTCGGTCGACGAGCTCGGCGAGTTCTGGGCCTCGATTGCCGAGTATTTCCAAGTGAAGTTCGAGACCAGCGCGGCGCCCGGCCCGACCGGCGCGTTGCCTCGGGCGCACTGGTTCGAGTGTGCGACGCTCAACTACGCGGAGCAGGCGCTCGCCCGACGCGATCAGCGGGTCGCGCTCGTTGCGCGCAACGAGAGCGGCGAACGCCGAACCTGGACGCGCGCCGAGTTGGCAGAAGACGTGGCGCGCGCGCGCGCCGGGCTGCGCCGCCTGGGGGTGGGCCGGGGCGATCGCGTCGCGGGTCTCTTGCCGAACGGCGGCGAAGCGGTGATCGCGTTTCTGGCTACGGTCAGCCTGGGCGCGATTTGGTCGAGCTGCGCGCCGGAATTCGGAGTGAGCAGCGTGCTCGAACGCTTCCGTCAGATCGAACCCGTGGTCCTGTTCACGGTCACGCGCTATCGATACGGCGGTAAGCTGTTCGAGCGAGGCGCGGAGGTGCGCCGCATCATCGCCGACTTGCCCAGCCTGCGCGGCATCGTCTCGGTCGCAGCCGACCCGAGCGAGCTCCCGAACGCGACCCCTTTCGAAGCGCTACTCGCGGAGTACGAGCCGCTCTCGTTCGAGCCAGTGCCGTTCGAGCATCCG
>DASSMT010000427.1:0-2965 GCA_035688655.1 Polyangiaceae bacterium
TGGATGCGGCCTACTACCACGATGTCGCGCTGTCGCTCCGTGGTCTCGGGCCTCGGCTCGAAGGTGAGATTGCGTTTGCCAATATCGGCTATCCGCATGTCTTGGGCGTCTTGTACGCCCTGCGGCCATCGCCGACGCTCGCGCTCATGGTGCAGGCGTTGCTGGGCGCCGTGACTGCGCTCCTCACCGGGCTCGTCGCGCGCGAGGCATTCGGCCGCGAACGAGTCGGGCTCTGGGCAGCCGGACTTTACGCTCTCTATGCACCCTCGATCTTCTACGATGGCCTGCTCTTGGTCCCGAGCCTGAGCGCTTTCACGCTGGCGCTGCTCGCGTGGTCGCTCCAGCGCGCGCTGCGCGTGAGATCTTGGCCGCTGGCATTGGTTTCTGGGCTCAGCATCGCCACAGCGGCGCTCTTGCGCTCGAGCCAGCTGTTGCTCTTGCCGTTTGCGCTGCTGATCGTTGCCCGCTCGGCCGTGATTCCGGCGCGTGCTCGCTTGCGGCTCGGCTCAGCGCTGCTGCTCGGCACGCTCCTGTGCGTGGGCCCGGTCATCGCTCGCCAGCGTGTCGACTCCGGATATTGGCTGCCGCTCACCAGCAATGGCGGGATGAACTTCTGGATCGGCAATCATCCCGACGCTTCCGGCAGCTACACGCCCGCGCCGTTCCTCGGCCCAGCGCGGGGCGGCGATTATCGACATACCCTGATCGTCGAACGCGACCACTTCCTCGCCGAGGCCGAGCGACGCTCCGGAAAGGCACCGCTCTCGCTCGCCGAAGCAGACCGCTTCTGGTGGGCAGAAGGCTTACGCTTCATCACGGCGTCGCCTGGGAAATGGCTGCGCGTCTGGCTCGTGAAGTGTCGCTTGGTTTTCAGTGACCACGAGCTCGGCAACAACGCGAGCTTCGATTTGCTGGCCGAGGTCTCGCCGGTACTGCGCTGGGACCCGGTGCGGTTCGGTGTGCTGCTGCTGCTGGCCGTGTTCGGCGCTTGTGAGCTGCAGCGGGCGAGGCAGCGCAGAGCCGCGGTGCTCTTGGCCTTGCTCCTCGCAGCTCCGCTGCTCACTTGCGTCGTCTTCTTCGTCAGCGGAGAGTATCGCCATGCAGCGGCTCCGGCCTTGGCCGTACTCGCCGCATTTGGACTCGGTCGCGTCCGCGGCTTCGTCGCAGCGGCGGGTCAGCGCTTGCGCACGGCTTGGCCTCGCTATCTCGCGCCGCTCGCAGCGCTGGTTCTCGTCTGCGCCCAAACGCGACGCCAGGGCGCCGCCCAGAGTCGCAAGGCGTACGCCGAGGCACTGGCGATGCCGAGCGTCAGCGGCGGCGTACCCTCGCTCGAGCGCTACGGGCGCGCGCGCCAACTCCTCTCCCAGCACGGCGACAGCGCAGAGGATCGGCTGCTCTCGGCAGAAGCGTCCCTACTCGTCGAATCCAATCAGGCGATTCAGTTTCAGGATCGCGCCGCCGCCGAACGCCTGATCCGCGTCAGCCGCGGGCTGTGGCAAGAACAGCTGCGGCCCGGCGCCCCGTTCGATTGGGCGACCATCGACCGCATTCGCAGAAACTCCGTGCGGCGCGTGGCTCAGCTGTGCCGCCAACCGTTCGTTCGGCAGTGGCCAGAGGTCGAGTCCGAGCTGACCCTCTTGGGCTGCCATTCATGGCCCGAAGGCGGCTTCGGATCGGCCGAGCTCGTGACCGACCCAGTTCGAGATTTGCTCGAACGAGGCCCGCCAAGTCAGGCCATTTTTCGGCTAAAGGCCGCAGTCCGCGACGGTCCGTACGACGAAGCGGCACACTACGCCTTGGGCAACCTGATGCTCGCTCACGAGTCACCCGAGGCCGTGCTCGAGTTCTTCTCGAAAGAGGCCGAGCGCGATGCGAAGCCGCAAACCAGCCACTACTTCATGGCACTTGCGTTCGAGAAAATGGCTCGTGACGACGATTGCTTGCGCGAGCTGCACCGGGCGCTCGAGCTCGATCCCGCCCATGAATTGAGCCAGCGGAGATGGGGGCTGCTCTTGGAACGGCGCGGTGAATTGCAGTCGGCACTCGAGCACCTGGTCGAGGCGATCCGCATTCACCCCGAGTATCGCCCGGCACTCGAAGACGCGGCGCGCCTTGCCGATCGTCTGGGCCGGCATGCCGAGGCCGATGAGTGGCTGGGCCGAGCACGTGAGGCCAACTCCGATTCGCCACGACGATTTCTGTACTGGGCCCGGTACCTTCACGAACACGGAAGAGATGCGGCGGCGCTCTCGGAGGTCGAGCGCAGATTGAGCGAAGCACCGCTCGACACCGAAGCGCTCGCGCTCGAACGCGTGATTGTCGCAGGGCTCGCCGAGAAAAGCGGCGCAGGGCAGAAGTGAGTCACTTTCGGCTCAACCGAGCCCGTGCTGCCAGCAAAATCCGCCCAAGACCAAGGCGATGAACACGACCAAACCAACGCTCGTGGCAACGGTCAAGGACAGGCGCCGGCGCCAACCCGAGCGGATGGTCGCTAGCCGCCGATACCAGACCACGGTGAGCGCAGCGTTCAGCGCCATGATCGGCAAGAGCAAGCTCCAGCCCGGCCAAGCGACGCCCAGCGCGGGCACACGCTCGTGAAGACGCACAGCAAAATCGTCGATCACGTGCAGTGCCAGCAAGCCGAGCCCATACGCGCTGATGCCAGCGATCACCGCAGCGCGCACCTGACCCAGCAGAGCGAGCACGCGACTGCTGCTCTCCCAGACGCGACGCCGCACGTGCAGCACCCATAGCACTGCCGGGGTGAGCGAGCTGCCGACGATACCGAGCGAGAGCAGCTCGAGCTCCACGCGGCTGAAGCGATAGTGCGTGGCGTACTCGATTCCGCTGATCGAGCTGATCGCGCCCGAGATGATCAACACCGCCGCCGCCGCCACGAACAGCACCAAGCGTGGACGGGCCGCGTGCACGTCCGCCGCAGACTCGAGATCGCGGCGCGCACGAG
>DASSMT010000002.1:0-7742 GCA_035688655.1 Polyangiaceae bacterium
CACCGCAACGGGTGGAGTTTCCGCTCGACCTCGACCTGGCAAGCCCGATGATGGCCGGCGCGATCGTGCGCGCCAAGGGCGAACCCAAGACCCTTCTGCCGGCGAACGAGGGCAGAAAGAAACGTCTGGTCCTCGGCCCTCGCGGCGAGGCCGTCCGCCACCCGCGCGAACGCGGCGGCGCCCCCGCTTCGTTGCTCTACGTCTCCACGCTGCTTTCGGAACGGCCCACGGTCGACCAGGCCCTCGAGCGTCTGATGGCCTACCGCACGGGCCACGATGCGCGCACCGTCGGAGCCAAAGAAGCGGCTGCCGCGCTGGTCGCGGCGGAGCTGCTGGGCTGGGTGATGTGGAGCGAGTGAACGCCTCGCGGTCCAGCGCGTTCGCCCGGCTCGTTTGGCGCGGACGTTGAACGCGGGCAAGCTTCAGAGTACACCCCCGCGCATGTCGTTCGTCGTTCGTGGGCTGCTGGCCGTGGCATGTGTCGCCTGGCCCACCGTGGCACGAGCCCAAGCAGCGAACACGGCCGCAGCCAGCGAGCCCGAAACGGTGCGCGTGTTCATGCGAAACCAGGGCGCGCCGCTGACTTTCTCGGCGCGACCGGAACGCGGACCCGGCGTCGCGACTTGGTGCATCTCGCCCTGTGATGCGCGCTTGGCTCCGGGTGATTACCGACTGAAGCTGAACGGACTTGCGATCGACGACACGCTGAAGTTGCAGCGGCCCGGCACGCTGCGCGGCGAGTACGAATCGCACAGCGGGATGCGCTCGGCTGCCTGGCTTGCGGCGAACCTCGGCGGCATCATCGGCGGCGTGTTCATCACGGTCGGCTTGGCGGGCGGCCCGAAGTGGGCCTACGCCGCAGGTGGCGGGGTGCTGGTTGGTGCCACCGCGATCTTTTTCATCACCTACCGCCGCGATCGAGCAAGCTTCAGCTTCAGCGCCGATCCGCCGCCGGACGTACGCGACATGCCCGACCCCGCAAGCATGAGCGGAACGCGACACGCAGCCTTGGAGCGCCCTCGATTCGGCTCCGAGCCCCGTGGGCTCGGCCTTCGCGTCGCGTTTTGAGCTGATTCGAGTGCGTGGACGTGCTGGCTTCGCCGTCTCGTCCTCGCAGCGGTTCTTTGCATTGTACTCGGCGTTGCGCTGGCGTTGCCGCTCGCGCGCGCCCGCGCGCGCTCGGTGTTGCCGCCGTCGCGAGCGCCTAGTTCACTACCTTGGGCATGAACGGCAAGATGCTCTTCAAGTCTTCGTCGTTGAAGCGGAGCTGTGCACCGACGAAGTAGTCGCGACGCGCACTGCTCAGGATGTCGTCGACGCCACCCAAGAGCCAGATGCGGTTGACGAAATTATAACCGAGCGACACGCGCCAGCGCGGCAGCACGACTTCACCGAAGCCGAACAGATCTTGCCGAATTTCGAAGCGGTTATCGAGCAAGAGCGTATCGAGACCCACGCCACCGGTCGATTCCTTGATACCGAAACGGCCGGTGAAAGGACCGAAGCTTTGCGCGAACTGTAACGAGAAGCGCAGCGAGTTGGTGGTGACCGTGCGCACTTCACGATAGTGCGGCGGCTCATTGGTGTTGGTGGTGTCGACGTCCACCTGCTCGAAGTGCGTCAGGCCGCGCGGGTCGTTGACCACTTCAATCAGGTAGTATTTGTCTTCGCGCGGCTGGATACGCAGCTCAACGTAGCTTTTTACGGTGCTGGACAAGAACTGATAGTCGGTCCGCATCGTGACGATGGTCTGAACCCGCGAAACGCCACCGATGAACTCACCGAGGTCCTCGGTGACGCCCTCCACTTGATTGATCAGGTGATCGTCCTTGCTCAGGCGGCCGAGCGTGCCTTCCCCGCGATCGAGACGACCAGTCACGCTGTCCAGGTTCTTGAGCGAGTGCTCCAGATTGTCGCTCGCGCGGTTCACCTTCTCGATGATCTGACGGATCTCCCCCTCGGACTTGGGCTGGCCCGCTTGAGGCGCGGCCATCAGCTGCCTCACCTCGTTGGTCGTTACTCGCACGTTCTCCAGGATCTTCTCGACTTCGGGCGCGCCGTTGTTGGTGATGCGCTCGACATTGTTCAAGATGGTTTTGATGCTCTCTCGGTTCTCGCGCACCGTTTGGTTGAGCGCTTCGGTCACTTCCGCCAGATTCTTGAGGGTGGTCTTGATGTCCTCGCGCCCTTGATCGGTGCCGATCGACGCGGCCAACGCCTGCGTGACCTGCTTGACGTCCTTGGAGATGTCCGAAACCTGACGCATGATGTCGTCGGTCGTCTGGGCCTCGACCACGTTGTTGATCCGATCGCCGTCTTTGAGCTGGGGTCGGCCCTCCGTGCCGGGCGTGATCGCGAGGTAATATTCACCGAGCAGGCTCGAGGCGACCTTGGCCACCGCGGCGTCCTGATACAGCTTCACGTCGTCGTTGATGCCGATGTCCACGCGCGCGCGGTTGTGATCGAGCTTCACGCTCTTCACGGTGCCGACGGCGATGCCAGCGATGCGGACCTGCGACAGCTTGGCGATTCCGCTGGCATCGCCCATCAAGGCGTAGACCACGTAGCCGTTGCCCTGGCGCGCGGACTTCGACACGAAGCGATAGATGAGAATGCCGGCCAGAAGCGTGACGAAGGCGAAAGCGCCGACCTTCGCTGCTGTGGTGAACCGGCCCATGGGGGCACTTGACCATAACCTGAACCGGAGAGCAGGAAAAGCGCAGCGGCGGCGCCTCTTTTGTCTCGCTCGCAGGACCGTGAGCAGCTAACTCGGTTACTGTGCGGAGCCTTGGCTCGTGCGACACGTCCGAGCAGAAGAGCGGCGCTGGTATCGTCACTTACGGATGTGTAGGCGCGGCTCTGCTGTGCGGCGCTTTGGTCAGCTGCGGGGGCTCGCCCCTACCGCATGCGCCCGAACCCCGCGCGCTCTCGTCCGCGGCAGAACCTGCGCCCAATAGCCCGTTTGCTCCGAACACCGAATCGCCGCGACCTGTCATCGCTCCGCCCGATGACCCCAGCGAACGCGCGCTGAGGGACGCTTGTGGCGAAGCCGACGCGGCGCTGAATGCGGTGGCGACTCAGCTGGCCGAACGGCGAACCGATGCCGACGCCGAGCTCGATGTCGAGTCCATCCGCTACGCGCTGCGCTCCGCGGGCGTGCCCTATGTTTGGCCACGCGCCTGGCTGTTCACCGGCAGCGAGGGCGAGCTCGAGACTGCGAAGGCGCGTATGCAGCGCTGGCTTGGCAGCTTCGCGGACGGCGGCAGCCGGCGCTGCGGAGTCAGCGTGCGCCACGAGGGAAACTCGCGCATGCGCGCAGCGGCGGTGGCAGTCGATGTGCTGGCGGATCTCGAACCATTGCCCACGCGCGCGCGCATCGGACAATGGCTCGAAGTGCGAGCCACGCTGCGCGTTCCCGCAAGCGACGCCAAGCTGGTGGTGCTCGGGCCGCGCGGCGCCCCGCACGCCGTGCCCACGTCATTCGACGATGGCCGCGTTCGCGCGCGCTTCAACGCCGACAGTCCGGGTCAGTGGCTCGTGCAGTTGCTGGGCTCGGTCGAGGGCGGTCCCCGCCCGCTGCTCGAGGCGCTGGTGTTCGCGGGCGGCGAACCTCCCGCCGAAGCGCTCGTCGACAAGGCGCCGGGCGAAGACGCGGCCGACCCCGAAGGGGATCCGCGCGCGGCGCTCTACGCCATGGTCAATGCAGCGCGCGCGAGCGAACACAGCGGGGCGCTGGCACGGGACGCACGGCTCGAATTACTGGCCCAAACGCAGGCCGAAGCGATGCGGCGCCTGCACAAGACCGCGCATGACGTGGGCGACGGCGATCTGAATCAGCGCTTGGAACGTGCGGGACTGGAGCTTTCCGCAGGTGAGAACGTGGCGCACGCGGCGAGTGCAGCGCTCGCGCAGCGGCTGTTGTGGGCGAGCCCCTCACATCGCGAAAACCTACTGTTTCGCGGCTTCGACGCGCTGGGCATCGGCGTCGCTCGAGACGCCGACGGCACACTGTGGGTGTGTCAGGTCTTTGCCACCACTCGCTAGAGCCTTCGTCGTGCAGGACCGGCTAATCGGCCGATGGTTTCAGCTGATTCGGAGAATGGGTCAAACAATCGACACTATTCAAAACGGGGCCTCGCGGGGTACCGTCGATCTGGTGTTTCGTCGGATTATTCGTCGGTCGGGCAGTATTTCGCAGGCTTTCCTCCGTCGGGGATCACGAAGCGTGTCGAACGGGCGAACGCGCCTCGCTCGCTCGATCCTGGCGCTGGCGACCGTCGCGCTGATCTGGCTCATGGCCGGCACTGCGCAGGCGCAGTCCGGGTATTTCTACCTCGACCGCGCGCAGATCTCTGGCGCACCGGACGACGGCTTCATGGTTTGGCGCCCGTACATGCACGACAAGACGCGGTTCTACGCCAACGCCATCCTCGGTTACTCGCACAACCCATTGCGAAACGACACAGTCACCGCGGACCCGATCGCGAAAGATCAGATCGACAACCCAGTCCAAGGTCAATTCACGTCCTACCTCTCACTGGGCAGCGAGATCGCCAACCGCTTGTCGGCCAACTTGATGATCCCGGTAACCATCCTGCAGCTCACGGGCGACGATCCGAGCGGGCAAGGCGTGGGCACCGGTGGCATCGGCGATGCGAAGGCAATGCTCAACGACATTCGCGTCGATTTGCGCGTGCGCGCGTACGAGACGGACAACCACCTGCTGCGCCTCGGTGGCGGCGGCGCGTTTTGGCTGCCAACGGGCAACACCAACACGTTCGGCGGCGACGATCAGGCGACCGCGTACCTGTACGGTTCGGCCGAATTCAATTTCGGCAAGTTCTTCTTGGCGGGCAACTTGGGCCCGCACTTTCGGCCCGAACGCAGCATCGGCGGCGAAAAAGGCGCGCTCTTCATCGCCTCCGAAATTCGCTACTCCGGCGGGTTGTACATGCCGCTGCGCGGCGGCAAGGTGCGGCTGGGCGGCGAGCTGTGGGGCTCCACGGGCCTGACCGAATCCGGCGGGCACAGCACCTTTTTCACGCTGCGCAACACCGACTTCGAGTGGCTCGCCCAGGTGCGCTACGTGCTCGACGAACAATCGCGCTGGTACATGGAGGGCGGTTTCGGCACGCGCCTCGCGGCGGGTTACGGCGGCCCCGATTTCCGCATGCTGGTCGGCATCGGGCACTACCTGACGATGCTCGACTTCGAACCCAAGTCACCCCCGCGCAAGGTGAAGGTGATCGTGCCCACGGCGGACGACTACGATCGCGACAGCGATGGCGACGGCTATCCCGACGCGGTCGACAAGTGCCCGACCGAGAAGGAAGACGGCAAGCCTCCAGAGCCGACCGATGGTTGCCCGGCCGCATCCGATCGCGACGGCGACGGCATTCCCGACAGCGCCGACCAATGCCCGGACAAAGCCGAAGACAAGGACGGCATCCAAGACGATGACGGCTGCCCGGAAGTAGACGTCGACAACGACGGCGTGCCGGACACCGAAGACAAGTGCCCGACCGAACCCGGACCGCGCTCGAGCGTCGCCGAGAAGAACGGCTGCCCGAGCCTGACCCGCGTGGGCGACGACGGCGAGGTTCACCTGCTGCAGCCGATCGAGTTCGAGACCGGTCGCGCGGTGATCAAACCCAACAGCTATCCGATCTTGGACGAGGTCGTGACCCTGATGAAGGCACGCCCCTCGATGAAGCTGGGCGTCTATGGTCACACCGATAGCCGCGGCATCCCCGCTCAAAACATGAAGCTGAGCGGCGATCGCGCGGCGGCGGTCATGGCCTACCTGACGAACCACGGCGTCGCCGCGAGCCGGCTCGAGTCCCAAGGCTTCGGCCAAACCAAGCCCATCGCCGACAACGCCACGGACGCTGGCCGCGCCAAGAATCGGCGCGTCGAATTCAAGATCCTGAGCGGCATGGAGTGACTCACTTCACGTGAGCCAGATTCTCCCGCAGACGGAATTCCAATAATTTTGGAATTTGGGTGGGTCGAGCGGGCGCGGGCCGCGAATTTCGGCGCAAAGCCCCAATAACCGGCTGCCCAAAGCCGAGCCAGGCTGAAAAATCGAGACACTTCGGGTTGCGAGCGGAAAAACCACGTGATAGGACGCCGCTCCCATGCGCGAAAACATCCGCCTCGTCTCTTCTGCTGGCACCGGCTACGCGTATTACACGCAGAAGAACAAGCGCACCCAGACCAACAAGCTCGAGCTCAAGAAGTTCGATCCGGTCGTGCGCCAGCACGTCGTCTTCAAAGAAGCGAAGATGCCGCCTCACAGCAAGTGAGCCCGGACCTCCTTCTCAATCTTGTTAATGTATTGGCGCGCCCCGCGACGGACTTGACTGAAATCGTCGCTGGTGGCTAACTCCCGCTCCCTTTTCCGAGACCCCCTGTCATGAAGCGCACTTTTCAGCCCCACAACACCAGCCGGCTCCGCACGCACGGCTTCCGCAAGCGCATGAGCACGAAGGGTGGTCGCAAGGTGCTCGCCAATCGCCGCCGCAAAGGCCGCTGGCGGCTTGCGGTTTCCGCCTACGAAAAGTGAGCGGCCGAGCGGGGGCGCCCAGCGGGCGCTTCCCGTCCCGTGCGCGTGTCCGTAAGCGCGTCGAGTTCCTGAAGATTCAGGACAACGGCTTACGCGTGTCCACGCCGCGGTTCGTGCTGATTCTTTCTTCCAGCCCAGCTTCCGTTTCGAGCGCGCCCGCGTCCGGCGCGAGCACGGCGCTCGCGCCCAGCGTGCCCCCCGCTGCCGGCTTGAACACGCCGCTCAGCGCGGCCTCCAGTTCGCCGCGCTTGGGCATCACCGCTTCGCGTCGCGTCGGCAATGCCGTCGTTCGAAGCCGCGCCAAACGACTGGTTCGCGAAGCATTTCGCGCAACGCGCGAGCTATGGCCCGCGGGCATCGATCTGGTGGTGATCGTCAAGCGCTCAACCGGCGAGAGCAAGCTCGATAGCGTGATCGCCGAATTTCGCGCAGCCAAACCCCAGATCGAAAAACGCGTGCGCACGCTGCTCGGCCCCGTCCCGGCTCAGCCCAGCAAGCAACCCAGCTCCGCTTCGTAAAGGCCCCTGAACGGCGTTGGGATTTTGAACCGCCAAGACGCCAAGACGCCAGATACAAGGGAGAGGGGATTCGGTTCGCTTTGTGCGGTTCTTCTCGTCACCATTTCAGTCGGTTTGCCGAGGCCCGTAGGCGCTGCATTCGCGCAGACCGGGTTGCAAGGGTCACAGAGGTAAACCGGCCACATGGGTGACGTCGAACATAAAAATGTCGTGCCGGTCACGCGCTTCTCGGGCCTCGACCCCGGCGCGTCCTGACGGACTGAGCGAAACCCCAACTCTTTTCTCCCTCTTCTGGCGTCTTGGCGGTGACTCTCCCCTCTCCCTCGTTCGCGACGCCGAAGGCTGGGCCGTCCGTGGCGCGCCGCGTGACCATCAAAAAACTCTCGGTCACTCTGGCCAAGTCGGCTGGGCAGCAGCACACTCGGTCGGGTCGATGGTCGCAGACGCCCTGATTTTTCTGATTCGCATCTATCAGCTGACGCTTTCCAAGCTGTTCGGCAGGGTCTGTCGCTTCGAACCCTCCTGCTCGCGCTACGCGGCGGAATGCCTGAGGTTGCACGGCGCCGCGCGCGGTAGCTGGCTGGCGGTTCGGCGCATCTCGCGCTGTCATCCGTTTCATCCGGGCGGCTACGATCCCCCTCCGCGGTCGTCGGGGGGTT
>DASSMT010000149.1:0-34204 GCA_035688655.1 Polyangiaceae bacterium
GTACACGCTCGTGCTCGGCGTCGCGCAACGCGGGCACACTTCCATCTCGCTCACCTTCTCGGCGAGCAACTCGGTCCCGCCCAACCCGTCTTTACCGAATGCGCGGGTCTCTAAAAGTCGTAGCTCCGGAAGAAGCAGGTAGCGGGTAAAACTGTCCTCGGCCATGTCGCTCCGTCGGTTCGTTGTTTGAGTCGGCAAACCCAAACTACTGACCTTCGGGCCGGCATGGCCACCTCTCAGCTACCCACCATCAAGCGACAAGAGCCTACTGTTGATCGATCCTTCGGACGCTGGGCGCGTCGTGCTCGCCGAGCGCCTTCGCTGCGAGGGCTTTGCGGTCGTCGAGTGCCAGGACGGTGCGGACGGCGCAGTGCAAGCCCTGGAAGAAGCGCCGGACGCGGTGATCGCCGATCTTTCGATGCCCAGCATCTCCGGTGTTCAGCTGTGTCGCTTGCTGCGCTCCGAACCCGGCACATCGAAGGTGCCCGTGCTGCTGCGCGGCAGCGAGGGCCGGCGCAACCGCTTTTGGGCCGAACAAGCCGGCGCCTTCGCCTATGTCGTCAAGGGCCGCATGGGAGAGCTCGTGCGCGCGCTGCGTCGCGCGATCGAGCTCAAAGCCAGCGAACCGGACGAATTCTTCGTGGTCGGGTTCGGCAAGCATCTCGACGTGCGCGAGCGAATCGCAACCCATTTGGACGCCGCGCTGTTCGAATCCGTGATCGCCGCGGAGGTACGGCGCCTGGGGACGAGTGAGTCTTTCGATCGCTTGCTCGATCTGTTGTCGCAGTTCGTTTCGCAAGTCACGAGCTATCGCTGGCTGGGGCTGTTTCGCTGCGAGCCGATGCGACTCGGCATGCACACCCACCCGGCCAATCGAGACCAGGCGCTGGCTGAAGCGCGCCGAGCCCTCGCGGGAAGTCAGGACGCCCCACTGGTGACGGTCGAGGACGACGATGCCATCGCCGATCCGGAAGGTCCTCCCGCGCTCGTCGAACCCATCTACTTTGGCGACCGTCGCATCGGTTCTTTCGCGCTTTCTCCGCGCGCGCCGGTTCATCCAGACGACGCAGTTTTGGTGAAAGCCATCGCGCGGGAACTGGGCGGCGCACTGAAAATGGCGACTCTGGTCGAAGAGTCGCGTTGGCTCGCGACCACCGATGCGCTCACCGGCTTGTCGAACCGCCGCGCCTTCATCGACTGGGCGACCCGCGAGGTCGCGCGCTCCGCGCGCTATGGCGATCACTTCTGCGTCACGTTGCTGGATGTCGACCACTTCAAGCAGGTCAACGATCGCTACAGTCACGCCGCGGGCGACGAGGTGCTCGCTACCCTGAGTCGGCTGATGAGCAAGCTCGTGCGTTCCTGCGACGTGGTGGCGCGTTGGGGCGGCGAAGAGTTCGTCGTCGCGTTCCCATCTACCGCGCTCGAAGGCGCGATGTCGGTCACTGAACGCATCCGCTCCGCGCTGGAAAGTCAGCCGATCACGGCTCCCAACGGGCAGCCCCTGAAGGTCACTGCCAGCTTCGGTGTGGCCGAGCTCGGGCCTGGAGAAACCCTCGAGCAGGTCGTCGATCGCGCGGACCGGGCCATGTACGCGGCCAAGGGCGCGGGTCGCAATCGAGTCTTGTCGACGACGCAGCTCGACCCGACGCCTCAGTCGCTGCTGCCGCAGAACAACCCGCCGACATCGTCACTGACGCCGATCGTGTCGCTGCTGAGCCAGGGCTCGAAAAGCTTGAACGCGCCTCGCTGAAGCGAACAGCGACGCAGTCTCCATGCGAGCTTTGCGCCGTTCGCTGCCGTCCACGCCCGCTACCCCCCAACCTTCCAGCTCGGGTGCGTCGCAGCCGCCCCGAGCGCGGAGTTCCGGCCCCGCCGTGGCCCGTTCGAGCCCTGGGACGAAGCGTGCTACCCTGCGCGGGTCATGTTGGAAGCTCCCATTCCGGCGGACGAGGAGAACCGGCTGGCTCTGCTCCGAGCGTGCCGCATCATGCACACTCCCTCGGAAGAAGCGTTCGATGACGTGGTGCGCTTGGCGGCCGAGCTGTGCGGCACGGAAATCGCGTTGATAACGCTGGTCGACGCCGATCGCCAGTGGTTCAAGGCGCGCGTGGGTGTGGAACAGACCGGCACCGCGCGCGATTTGTCGTTCTGCGGTCACTGCATCAATCACCGCCAACCCATGGTGGTCGAGGACACCCTGTGCGACACGCGCTTCGCCGACAATCCGCTGGTCACGGGCGAGCCGCACATTCGTTTTTATGCGGGCGTTCCCCTGCTCATCGATGAGGGCTCTTCGGTCGGCGCGCTGTCCGTGGCCGATCGCTCGCCGCGCAGCATCACACCGCGGCAAGTCGCATCGCTGCAGCGCTTGGCTGCGCAGGTCGCGCGCGAGCTCCGGCTACGCCGAGATCTGGAGCGCGCCACGAGCTCGAGTCGACCGCCCAGCCCGATGCCGGGTCCGGGCAGTGTCGTGGGTGGGCGCTGGGCGCTCACGCGCGAGATCGGGCGCGGTGCGGTGGGTGCGGTGTTCGAAGCGCACGACCCCGCTGGGCAGCGGGTCGCGATCAAGGTGCTGTTGCCGCAGTGGCGCACCCAAGAGGCGGTGCTGGAACGCTTCGCCCGGGAAGCGCGCGTGCTCATGAGCCTGCGTACGCCGCACGTGGGGAAGTTGCTCGACGTCGGAAACCTCGAGCTGGAGCACGGGGACTTGCCCTATTTGGTGCTCGAATTTCTGGAGGGCGTGGATCTCGACAACGTGCTGGTGAAGCAGGGGCGCGTGCCGTACAAGCAAGCCTTCGCCTGGGGCGCAGACGCGTGTGATGGCGTCGCCGAGGCGCACGAGCTGGGCGTCGTGCATCGAGACTTGAAGCCCTCGAACGTGTTCTTGGTGAACGGTTCTGAGCCGGCCCCCGTGGTCAAGGTGCTGGATTTCGGCATCGCGGCGGGCGATCCCACGAACAAGCGCAAGGCGGGGCTGACAGAGGTGGATTACCCCGTCGGGACTCCGGCCTACATGTCGCCCGAGCAGATGCTGGCCTCGAGCGAGGTCGACGCGCGCAGCGATATTTGGTCGATGGGAGTGCTGCTCTACCAACTGATCGCGGGTCGCTTGCCATTCTCCGGCAACAACGACCTCGCGTTGTTCTCGGCCGCGCTGACCCGGCCACCGCTGCCGCTGCGCGCGCATTTCACGGGCGTGCTCCCGCCCCAGGTCGAGCCCATCCTGCTGCGCTGCTTGTCGAAAGATCGCAGCGCGCGCTATCAGTCGATGCGCGATCTTTCCGCGACCCTGCGCGCCGCTGCGGCAGCGTGAGCCGCGCGTGCGATCAGGGAGCGGGGGGCGGCGCGACAGCAGCGGGCGGTGCTGTCGGCGCAGCCGGCGCAGCCGCGGCCGGTGTCACGGCGGGACCCGGTTGCTGTGCGGCTCTTGCTTTGCGGAATGACGCCGAGAGCTCGTAATCACTCGTCATGGAGGGGCCGGCGAGCCACACGATCGGGTGGTTGGCCGCCTGTGCCTTGAGCTTTTCGAACTCGGCGTACTTCGCGTCGATGCCCTCCTCCACGAGCGTGAGTTTGGCCTGGGCGCGCAGCAGCTTGGGGTTCAATTGCAGGGCTTTTCTCAGCAAGACCGCCGCGTCCTTGCGCACCGCGAAGCGCTTCAGCGACTCGAGCGCGCGCAGGTAGACGAGGCCCGGATCGGTCGCTTCTTTGTCTTTGAGCGGCTCGATCGCGCCGTCGAAGGCGAGCCATTCTCCGGACAGCAGGGCGTGATACGCGAGCACGCGGTAGGTCAGCGGATCCTTCGGGAATTGCCGGCGCGCCTCGGCGACGACCAGCCCTGCGGCCCGCAGGTGCTCTTGCGCGAGCGCCTCCGTGGCGGCTTGGGCCTTGCTGTCGAAGTCCAGGTTCTTTTGGTTTTGCTCGAGATCTTTCTGTTCGGCGTCGCTGAGCTTCGCGCCCGCTTCACGCCGTGCGCTCAAGCGACGCACCTCGGCGTCCGCGCGCTTTCCGAGCTCTGCAAGGATCAGCGATAGCGTCTTGAGATCGTCACTCCAAGCGAGCTCGAGCGATGCGTGCAACGTGAGCGCGTCCACACCGGGCTTGCCCGCAACCAGCCGCTCGCCCTCCCCGAAGCGATCCATTTGGTCGGTCGTCAATACTTCCAGCAGCTCATCGATGCTGCTCACGGGTGCCGGCGCGGGCAGGCCACGCTGTCGTTGCACATCGGTAACGAAGGCCTGAGCGTCGCTCACGCTCATCGTCGCGCCGGAGGTCGGTGAAGCGGCGTCCGCAGAATTCGCCCCAGCTGCGCAGCCCGAAACCAGGAGCAAGAGAGACACGGCGATCGCTGGCAAAAAGCCGGTGTGATTCATCGCGAACAGCGTATCAGCTCGGCTCCGCCTTGTACACGAATCACAGCATTCGAATGGACTCGCTTCGGTTCGGGTCGCCAAGCTCCGGAAGCTTCAGAATGTGAAGGCCACGAGCACTCGGTGCTGAGAGTCGATCGATTGCGCGATCGCCAGTTGATACGCATAGTCGAGTCGCAGCTTTCCGAAATCGAGAGCGGCACCGAGCATCGGCAGCAGGCGTGCGCGAGCTTCAGTCGCCGTGACGACCTTGCCGTTCACCAGGCACGGCGGCACCGCGCATTGTGCATCACTGTCGATCCTGAGCGCCGAGTCGCGCTGGTGATCATAGTAGAAGGCGCCCCCGACGTAGGGTGAGAGCTCGACCGGGCCGAGCGAAAGGGCGTAGCCGGCGCTCAATTCCGCGACGCCCCGCACGAGACGCGTGGCCAGCACATCGGCACGGCTCGGTTGAACACTGCCGGCGAGCAGCCCCACGCGCAGCCGGATCGGGAAGTGCTTCGATAAGCGGACGCCGCCGCCCAGGGACACGCCTTCGATCACGTCACTCGAGGCGTGCACCACGAACCCGAGCTCCGTGCCTTCGAACCGAAAGCGATGGCGCGGGGGCGTCTGCGTGCCAATTGCCGGCACGAGCTCCGCGAGCCGCCCCACGCGGGCAGCGACGCTGATGCCCTGGGCTTGGCTCAACGTGGCGCTCACCACCCCCAGGACCCGACCGTGTTCGTCGACGATTGGGCCGCCGGAGTTTCCGGGGTTGATCGCGGCATCGGTCTGCAGCCACGACCCTGCCACCGCGCTCACCACGCCCTGAGTCATGCTCCAGTTGAGTAGCCCACGAAGCTCGTGCACGCGCGTTTCGAGGCCGGAGAAGGGATGGCCAATGACCACGACCGGCTGCCCGATTTCGATCCTGACCGGGGCGGGTTCGAGCGGCCGAGCGCCCGGCACCTCGCGCTCGAGCTCGAGCAAGGCCACGTCGTGCGTGCGCGAGTACGCGACCACTCGCGCCCGTTGTCGCCTGCCATCGCTGGTTTGGACGACGATCGTCTCGGCGTCGTCGACCACATGCAGCGCAGTCGCGATCAAGCGCGGACTGTGAAAGAAGAAGCCGCTGCCCGCCCCGAGCTCGGTCTCGATCAAGACCACCGAGTCCACGACTTTCTCGTACACGACCTTGAGCCATTCACGCGCAGGTGGCGCGGGCGAAGCGGGCGGCGCGGCTGACGAAGCGGGCGCCGCGGCGACCGCGGCCTCCCCTGTCGTCATCGTGCTCGGGTCAGGATTGGTTTGGGCGCGCGCCGACGACGCCAAGGTGAGCACCACGAGCAACACCGCATGCATCCACTTCATCTGAGAGTCCTTCGAGCTCAGGGCGGCGCCGGCGGCTCCGGGTGCGCCGGGCCTGGCAGCCCGCCCTGGCGTGGATACCAGCCACCGATGGTGAAGCCAAACGTGTAGTAACGGGTGGAGGCGTCACCGGCCAAACCGAGGCGCCACATGTAGTCTTCGGGCCACGCGCCAAACACGTTCCAACGGAACAGTTTGATGTCGATGCCGGCCGTGCCGTGCAGGCGCATATCGCTGGTCTCGAAGCGAGTCGGTTCCAGATAGCTGCCGGCGCGCAGCTTGACCCACTCCGGCACGATCCCGCACTCGACGCCCACCCGCGGAGAAGTGACCACGGCCTGACCGGAGCGATTCACTTTTTGGGTGAGCAAGCTCTCGATGCCGACGGCAGCGTCGACCGAACCAGAGACGAGCATCGAACCGCTGAACTGCAGATAGAAGCGGTTCATCACCAGCTGCTGCTGCTCCAGCTGTTGGCGCACGTTCCGTTGTTGGTCGGCGAGCACGCGGTCGTCGGCATCTTGCTCGGTCGCGAAAGTCTGGCTGATGCGCTCGCGCTCTTCTCGCGTGCGAGCGGCGCTCAATGCCTCTCGCTCGGCGTCCTCACGGTCGAGCTCTCGCAAGCGGTGCTGCAGCGTCTGGCGCTCGGTCAGCTCGGTCAGCATGCGCCAGGGTGGATTGAGCGGCCTTCGACCGAGCTGCACCGCAAAACCGAAATTGAAATCCCAAGGCACGGCGACGATCTTCGGCAGGTACGCCGGTCCAGCTTCGGTTTGAACGAGCAGATCTCCGTTCGCGTCAGGCAGCGTCCCGTCGCGATAACTGGCGCGGGTCTCGACCGGGGTGCGCACCGCGACCCCCAAGCGAAGCGGCAGGTTTTCTGGCTTGTACACTGCGCCGAACTCGAGCCCGATCCCGTTCGAGCTGAACGCGGAGCCAGCGTCCGGCCCAGACACGGACATCGACACCACGCGCGCACCCACCCCGATGACCAATTGGTTGTGGTCGATGCCGCGCGCGAGCTGCACGTGCGTGGTCGGAATCGTCACGCGGATGGAGCCACCCGGCGGCGGGCCGGTGAGCTCGTACTGCTGCATTTCGAGCGTGAGCCCGAGCCCGAACTCGCCCCATTGCAGGTTCACCGCGGGCGTGAAGAACACGAATGCGTCGGGCGTGTTGGTGAGGTTGGTCTTCGTGCCACTGTTGAAGAAAGCCACACCGGTCAAGGTGGCCGGAAAGGTGATGCCGAAACCGAGCCAATAATCGAACTGCGAGTTCGAGAAGAAGGGCCTCACCGCTGGAGCGGCGGGATTTTGCAGATCGCCGTCCACGTCCTCCGCAATCGCGACATACGCGCCGCCGAGTCCGGTCACGCGCGTCCCGGCGAACACCGGGCCGTGGAAGAGATCGAGCGCGTAGCTGCTGGTCTTTATGTCCGTGCCATTGGCGGTGAGTGGGCCGCCGGCCGCAGCGTTGCGAGCCGCAACCGAGAGCGCGGACAACACGAGGACTGCCGTGATCCTAGAACGCCACAATGACAAAGCCCGGTCGCGGCTCTAACCCAGATTGGCGGCGGTGTCAGTAGCGATGCGACCAGCGCAGCTCCACGCCCGAGATGTTCCCGAGTTGCGTCCTGAGGCTGAAACCCTGCGCAAAGCGCCAATCGATCACGCCACTCGATTGCACGCCGCTATTTGCAGCACGCTGTGTCGTGCTGCGGACGGTTCGGCCTTCGAGCCACACGGGGCTGTTTCCGGCCCGAAACGACACGGTGCTGACCGAATCGCCCTGATGGGTTTGGCCCGCGCCGAACTGCAGACCCGCCAGCGCAGAACCGCGCAGCAGTTGATTCATCGCCAGCGCCGTGGCTGCGCTGCTCCGGGCCGCGCCTTGTTGCCCGCTGCTGGTGACCGTATCGCTGCCCTGGACGCCCAGTAACAAGGCCACGATGTCGTTCTCGCTGCGCGGCGGATCACTGCGCAGGCGGATCACGGGTTTTTCCAAAGTCCCGCTCACGTACAACTCGACCACCACGCCGTCCGCGGTGCGAGTCGCGGCCTCGATGTTCAAGACCCCTTCTTCGAGCGGCTGGTGATTGAAGCGAACGCTCCCGCGCTTCAGTCGAAATATCTGCCCGAGCTGCGGCACCACCCCGCCTTCGGGCAAAATGATATTGCCGTCGAGCAGTCCGTCCGCGCCCTGCGTCAGCGCGCCCGTCACCGGCACTCGCATGCCCGGCTGTCTGATGTTCACCCGATCCCCCAGCTTCACCGACACGGTCCAGGGATTGCTGTCTTGCTTCTGCGCAAGCAAAGCGGGCGCGGTCTTTTCGTCCGTGATGACAATCGCCGGATCTTCGCTCAAGTCCACGAGACTCGTGTCGTCCTTCACCGGCAGCACGAAATCGAGCGCCGGGATGTTCGCCTCGATGCTGCGTCGCGGGCCCGACAAATCCACGGCCACGAGCATGGGTTTGCCTTTGGGGTCGATCGTGGCAGTCCCGAACGTGACTCCTTCGAACGACACGGGCACTTCCTTGACCTGCAGCTCCCCAGCCACGTGCTGTGGCACGGGGCCATCGAATGTCACGTCAGCCTTGGCCCAAAGATTTTGTTCCTTCGCTTGGGCGCAGCCGCTGAGCTTCAGGTGCAGCGTTTTTTCATTGTCAGCGAGCGCGCGCAGCTCGGCGCACTGAATGGAGCCCGCGCCTCCGGTGAGCGTCACGCTCCCGCCCGTCACGAGTGCGTCCGCGCGCAAGCGCGTCTTACGCTTTCCCGCGGAGTCCGCCGGATCCCAGGCCAAGGTAACGAAGCCGCTGATGGGACCGCGCACGTCGCTGATCGCGGAGCGCAGCAGAGGTGCCAGCGTGGCGAGTTGATAGTTGCGTACTTTCGCGTCCAGGCTGCCGCCGCGCCGCGAGTCGACGCAAGGGCCGCCCTCCCAACACACCCCGACCTCACCGGACAGCTCCAAATTCGTGCCTTTTCCCACC
The DNA here is from genome assembly GCA_035688655.1 of Polyangiaceae bacterium. GTDB lineage: Bacteria > Myxococcota_A > Polyangia > Polyangiales > Polyangiaceae > PMG-095. The sequence continues at coordinate 8,716 of DASSMT010000149.1, forward strand.
ATGTTCAGCTGTGCCTCAGCCAACCCCTGGTGCACGCGGAGTCGTGCGCTGCCGTCACCCAGCGGGCGACGCTCGAGCGCGAGCCGCGCCAGGTCGAGCTCCCCGGTGGCTTCGAACTCGTGAGGGGAAGCACTGAGCGTGGCCTTGCCCGCAACCTGGCCGGATAGCGGCACTCCCAACAGATCGCCAATCGGACCAAGAGCGATGTTCTCGATCTGCCCCTCCCCGCGTGCCGACCAACCCTGGCCGAACCCATGGTCGAACCAGCCCCAATGTCCGCGGCTCGTGAATTCGAGCTTGGTACTCGTGCGCTCGGCATAGCGCCCGCTGACCGAGTACTCTTCTCGGCGCGCGGAGTAGTCGAAATCGAGCGCGAGCTTGCCGCTCCGTTCGCGCTCGGTTCCTATGCCCGTCGCAGTCAGTGAACCCTTCAGCTCGGGATGGCGGAGGCTGCCACTGACCTGGAGCCCGCCTGCGACCTCTCCATTGAAAGCACCCGGGAGGTCGGCGCGGAGCAGCTCCAGGGAACGCGGGTGGGCGGTGAGCTCGGCCTGCAGGGGCGCGTCCCAGGGCGGCTTGGAAGACGACGAGCGGAACGCAGCCAAAACCTCGGACAAGCCCACGCCTTGCTCGGCATGCGCCGTGAGCCAGGTCCCTGCCGCATCCTTCAGCTCGACCTGCACTGCGACCTGATTTTCGCCGATCTCCCCGTGGCTGGTGATGTCACCGTAGCGCAGGGTGCCGTCTGCGTTCGAGCCCTGAGTGTGGAGCCCGAGCTCACGCGTTTCGAGCTCGTAAGTGAGTGTCGCCGAGCTGCCCGCACCCCACCTGGCCAGCTGCACGCTGGCATGGCCGCGACCCGAAAGGGCGACGCCATCGGCAGGCAACCAGCGTCGACTGGCCGCGGCGAGGTCGAGCTCGCTGACCTCGAGTCGAACCTCTCCCAGCGCCCGAGCCAATGACTCGAGGCTGAGCGGCGCTCTTGCGATCGTCCCGCGCGCGCTCAGCTTCCCTTGTCCGAGTTGGGGCAGGGTGAAGTTGCCCTGCCCCTCGAGCGCCCCATCGGCGATGTTCGCGCTCAGCTGCGCATCGACTGGTCCGAGTCCCGGCACGCCCTCGGCCACGAGGCGAGCTTGCAAGCTGCCCTGCCGCTCGCTACCCACTTCCGTAAAATGCAGCTCTGCGTCCAAGCGACCGCGCAGCTGCTCGGGATCCAGCGAAAATGTCTTCAGGAGTGCGTCTGCCTCGAGGCCGCTCGCGGTGAAATCGGCATTCTTTCGAGTCGGTTCGAGCAGCAGCGTGCCCGTGAGCGACCCAGCCCCGACGCGCCAGCGCAGGTCACGGAGCTCGACGGCGCGTGACGCAATGCGCGCCGATTTCAACTCGAGCTCGTGCTTCACCCCATTGAGCTCTGCGTCGAGCCGAGTCTCGCTGGCGCGCACACCGTGATCGAAGCCGAGCGTGGTCGACACCTGCAGAGCCGGGTGCGCTTTCGGGCCCGCACGCAGTGTTACCCGCTGTCGTCCGAGCTCGCCCGTCGATTGCAGCGACCAGTCATCGAAATGGCTCGGCCCGAGCGCGAGATTCGCGCCCTGTGCATCGAGCTCGACCGCCAATTGCTCGCTTCGAGCCAGCGCGCCGCGCACCTTGACGCGCGCGAGGAGCGTCTGCGCGAGCACGGGCGCCACGTGCAAGCCGCGGATTCGAGCCTCGCCTTGTGCGTCGAAGTCGGCCGCGGAAAAGTTCGCGGTCGCGTCGAAATCGGCCCGTCCCTGAGCCCGGACCCCGTAAGGCGTGAGCGCCGCGAGATCGAGATTTTGGGCGCGCGCGCGCAACGTGGGCGCGCCTTGCGCGGGCACGCTGAAGTCCAGACGCACGGGCAGCGCCGGGTCGCTCGTCGTCGCCGTGCCGCTGATTTGCTTCTCGGCGTACACGGCCACGATCGCGGTTTCGGGCACCGGCACGCCGAGCAGCTCGCTTTTGGCCCAGCGCGTGGAGAGCTCGAAATGCGGCGCCGAAGCCAGCGAAAAGACCAGTTTGCCTTCGACGCCGAGAGCCGTCTCTGGAACATCCGCTGCCACGAGTCGCAGATCGAGCTCGCGCCCAGTCAATGCGAGCTCACCGGCGACGTCCGAGCCGAGCGAAAGTGAACCCGAAGCCTCCAGGCGGCTCGCCGCCGCCTGCGCCTCGACCCGCGCCTGCAGCGCTGGCAGACGACCTTTGAGCTCGACTCGGGCGCTCACCGGTTCGCGCACTGGCCAAGCAGGAAGCAGCCTGCGCAGTGCATCTGGCGGCAGCGAGGGCGAGCTCACGCTCAACGCGAGCTCGCCTTCGCTGCTGCGGAGCGAGGCTTGAATCGGGATCGACCCGAGCAGACCGTCGAGTGAAGCATCCGTGACGCCCGGGATGCGAACCTGGGCTTTTGCCTGCGCTTTCAGATCGAGCGCCAGAGCTTGGAGCACGCGCGCGTCCGCAGTCGTCACACCGAGGGCGAACGTCTCGGGCGACCAGGCAAAGTTCAGCTGCGCCGCACGGAGCTCGGCGCGCGCCGCCGAAAGATCTGCAAAGTCAGTGCGTGCACTCACATAGTCGATGTCGACCGCAGGCAAGTGGATGAACGGCCCCTTCCCGACCTCGTTCGGGCTCGGGCTCTCGGGGAGCGGCCTCGGGCGACTCGCCAACGCCGAAGCCAGCGAAACGCTGCCCGTGTCGGTGCGATACAGGCCGAGCTCCAAGCGATCGATGTGCACACTCGAGACTTCCACTCTGATCGCCGGCTCGAACAACGTGCCGCTCAGGATCGACCGCAGCTCGAAGCGCGCCCGGAGCCCGCTCAGGCTGGCGACCGCGCGCCCTTTGTCATCGAACAAGGTAGCGGAGGAGACGGCGAGTCGATCGTACGAAAGCAGCTCGATGCGTTCGATCCGAAGCTCGCCCGTGAGCTCTCCGCTCACGAAGGCGTTCACCTTCGAAGCCACGAGCCGACGACCCGAGGCACTTTGCAAGTACACGAGCAGCGAAATCAGCGCCACGAGCGCGGCCAGGGTCAGAACCCCCAGAGCGACGAACGCGCGACGAGCGAAGCGGCGAAGCGTGACCCGGAGTGCCTTCACCCACGTCGCCGAACGCAAGATTTGCGGAGCTTGACACGCGCATCTCGCCCTCGCAAGCTCGCGCGCATTGCTTGAAGGGCGTATTGAAAGAGCTGCTCGACCCCCGGCTCCGAGGCCGCATCGCCCGTGCGCTGCTCACGTTTTCGAGCTTCTTTCTCGTACCCTCCGGGCTCGTCGCCTGCGGGCACACGCTGCCTGCTGGCCAGCAAATCGTCAGCGCAGTCGACATTCGAGGTGACACGACCGGCGAAGAGGACGAGCTGCGTCGCGGCATCGCGACACGCGCCGATGTGGCGTACGACCCCAGTATGCTGGAAAAGGATCTCGCACGTATCCAGCGCTTTTACCGCGCGCGAGGCTACTACGACGCAACGACCCGCGCCGCACGCGTGCTGAGCGGCGAACAGAACGACCGCCTGCGCGTCGAGATCGTCGTCGCCCCTGGCACGCCCGTGCGCGTCACGCGTATCGACCTGACCGGGCTCGAAGCCGTGCCGCAAAAGCTCGTCGCCCAAGCCCGGGCCGTGCTTCGGCTCGAAGTCGGCGAGGTGCTCGACGAACGGCGCTTGCACGAAGACGCACGCGCGCTCGAGACGGAGCTCGCGAACACCGGCTTCGCGTTCGTGCGCGTCGCAGAGACGGCCAAGGTTTCGCTCGCGCGCAAGGCTGCAACACTCGAATATCGAGTCACCGCCGGGCCGGAAGCGACCATTGGGGAAGTACAGATCGAGGGCTTGAATACCTTCGATCGGCGCGTGGTCTACGGCAAGCTCGCGCTCGAACCCGGGATGCGCTTCTCGCGGCGGGCGCTGGATCGCGCTCGGCGCCGGGTGTTCGAGCTGGGCGTGTTTTCCAGCGTCGAGGTGAAGGCGGTGCTGGACAATCCCGCTGACCCGCGAGTGCCCGTACGCGTGGTGGTGAGCGAAGGCGGCACCCACGCCGTGCACGTGGGCGGGGCCCTGGAACAGGACAACAATCGCGCCCGGCTCGCGGTACGCGCGGGCTGGGAGAGCCGCAATTTTCTGGGCGGTCTACGCAAGCTTTCCTTCGACGTTACGCCCGGAGTCACGTTCTATCCCTTGTCGACGGAAGGAGCGACCGTGCGCGCCCTGCCGGAGCTCGAGAGCTCGGTGGAATTCGAGCAACCCGGGCTGTTCGAGCCGCGCACCGCCGGCTATCTGCGCAACGAATTCAACGTCTACCCGGTGCTCTATTCGGATTACAGCCCGGGCGACAACATCATCGGCTTTCGTGAATTGAAGGACGCGCTCGGAGCCGAGCGCCCGTTTCTTCAAAGTACGCTGAAGGCTCGCTTGAGCTACAACTTCGAAGCGCGTTACCCGTTCATGTATCTCGGAGCACGGCCCGAGGGGCTCGACACCGTGCTGGTACTGTTTCCCGAGCTCGTGCTCAATCTCGATCTGCGCGATGATCCGATCGAGCCGCGCTCGGGCGCCTATTTCTCGGTCGCAACCCAGGTGGCGGGGACGTTCCTCGGCGACGCGAAGGACGTGCGCTTACGGCCCGAAGCGCGGCTCTACGCGAGCCTCGGCGCTAATTGGACGCTCGGTTTTCGCGGGGGCGTCGGGCTCTTGTTTCCCGATCGCTGTGAGAACTCACCGACTCGCGGCTGTTACGGCGACTCATTGAGCAACGAGAATTCGGGCGGCGACCAAGCCGTCGTCACTCGCGATCAGCAGATTCTTTTGTTTCGTGGTTTCTACTCGGGCGGAGCGACTTCGAACCGCGGTTACGCGCTGAATGAAGTCGGACCGCACGGCGTGCTCGGGTTCCTCGCGCCGTCGAACGTCAATTGCACGGTCGCAAATCCTCCCCAGGAGTGTGAACGACCACTCGGAGGGCTCACGCTCTGGGAGATGTCGCTCGAGCTGCGCGTGGTGCTATCCAAGCTTGCCGGCCTGGTCTTCTTCATCGATACCAGCGACGTGACCCGCGAAGCCGCCAGCTTTCGCGCGAACTTCCCGCATCTCTCGGTCGGCAGTGGCTTCCGCCTGCGCAGCCCGATTGGCGCCGTGCGCTTCGATCTCGGCGTTCGCGTGCCCTACCTGCAACAAATCGGCGAAGCCAAGTTGCCACCGGGTGAAGGCGAGCCCGATCTTTTCCTCGGCTTGCCCATGGCCTTCCACTTCGGGCTCGGCGAGGCCTTCTGAAGAAAGAACGCGCTCAAGGGTTCCAGCTGCACTCGAGTGACAAGCGCACGCGGCTGACCGGTGCCGCCTGAGCGAGCAGCACGCGCAGCTGCCGATACGGGACCACCCCGACGCGCTGCTCTTGATCGGTCGCGTCGTTGTGAATCACGCAGTCGACGGGATAGCTGCAGGTGTTGTTCAGGTATGCCCAAATGTTGCTGACGCCTGCGCGCTCGGTGGCTTGGGCCTCACCTCGGTAATCGAAACAAAGCGGCGGTGAACCGTGGCGCGAGGCATCCGTACTGACCTGTTTTACGGCCGGGTGACAAGCCACCGCCAGCCAAGAAAAAGCGAGAGTGACAGCCGCAAAGCGGAAGCGTGAAGCATGAATTTTCATTCTCCCAAATGATGCCACCGCGAGCGAGGTTGCACCAATCATCTCGACGGATTGGGGGCGTCGGACCATTGACACGCCGCGAGCCGGCCGGTTATACGGTGCGTCGAGTCGAGGGTTAGCAATATGCATCGGGTATGGCTTGCGCTGAGTGCGGTCGTTGGGCTGTCGGTTGCCGGATGTGGAGCGCCACCGCCGAGCGAGGAGCTCCTGAATCAGTCCCTGGTGCTCACGAAATATGCGCCGGAGGCCGACTTCTCGGCTTTCCACAGCTTTTACTTACGCCCCGAAATTCGCACGCTGAACGATGACGGCAGCGTCGAAACGGTCGACCCCGACAAGGCCCAGCCCTTTCTCGACGCCACGGAGCAGAACCTCGTCGCGCGCGGCTACCGGTCGGTCGCCAAAGAAGACGCCGAGCTCGCGGTCGAGCTCGACTACCTGCCGATCGTATCGAGCGCGACCTGGTGTTACTCGTGGTGGGACTCCGGGTATTGGGGCTACCCGGGCTATCCCTACTACCCCTACTACGGCGGTTGCGGCACGGACATTTGGCGTTCGGATTTGCTCATGACACACCTCGTGGATCTAACGAAAGCCAGCGGAAATCCCGACGGCGGTGAAGCGGGTGCCGGCGGCGACGCGCCCATGAACGTCCCCGGGATTTGGTTCTCGGGCGTGTACGGAGTCGAGCTCAACCCGCGGGATGGCGTCGACGGCATCAACCAAGCGTTTGCCCAATCGCCCTACCTTTCCGCCGCACCGTCGAAGTAGCCGCGCAGGGAAACAAGCACATGATCAAGTCGAGGCAGCGCGTTCCTTGGATCGTTTTCGTGTCGACGATTTCCGGCACGGCGGCGGCTCAGACATCGGCTCCGCATCCCACGCCCCACGCTGCGCCGGCAGCTCAGCCCGCGCCAGCAGCTCAGCCCGCGCCAGCAACTCAGCCCGCGCCAGCAGCTCAATCGGCACCCGCCCCTCAGCCCGCGGCGCCTCCGGCGCAACCGTTGCCAGAGCCCAGCCAAGCAGCGGTTGCGAGCTATGCACCGCTGCCGAGCGAGCCACCCCCACCCCCGGCGACACCGAACCGCGGTTCCCCGAGCAGAGTCGGCCAACTCATGGGCGGCATGGCGTGGAATATCGGCTTTCCAGTCGGCAGCATGAGCAATTTCACGGGTGATGTCAGCGCGAGCGGGCTCGAGCTCTTGCTCAAATACTGGATCCATCCGCGCATCACCCTCGGCGCGAGCATCGACTGGCAAACGTTTGCCGACGAACGCCCACGCACCACCTACCAGATCAAAAACGGAGCCCTCACGGCGAACGCCTACAACAGTGTGTTGATGGGCGCGGTCCGCGCGGGTGGCGATTTTTACATCCTCGATCAGGGACCAGTGCTCCCCTATGTGGGCGCCAACATCGGCTTCGGTTGGTCGACCTTGCAAACTGCCGCGTCCGACATTGCGATTTACGACAATCAATCGTCCGTCGTGCTGGGCTTGGAGGCAGGCGTGGTCATCGATACCAGCCCCCGCGCTCCCAAGATCATCTTGGGCGGCCGTTACACGGCCGAACCGGTGGTGTCCTTTCTGAATAGCGTGCACGATCTGCAAACCATCGTGCTTCAGGTCGGACTGATGGGTCGTTAGGTCGCCGCCGCTTCGACCCACCGCGCTGCCCAGAGCGCGACGCCGGATTAGGTCCGCGCCCACCTTCGGCCACGCGGCCGACAATTCGCGAATTCCCGGAACTTCGCGGGGGTGGTCGATCGCTTCGACTGGCGAGCCCGGGCATCTTCCCGCCGCGCCGTTCCAGACTATAAGGCCCGTTCCCGGATGACGGACCCTGCCAAAGATCCCCGGCTCGTGCTTGCCGCGCTGGCCCGCAGCCAGCCAGCGCTCGAGCTCGGGACTTTGGATTTGTGCTTCCTCGCGGCCCTTCACCTGCAGTCGGAAGGCGCGGCGCTTTCGGCCTTCAGTGAGGAAAAGCTGAGCGAGGTGTTCGAGCAGGTGTGTGCGCTGCTCGAACCGCGCGCCGACAGCCCGAGGCGGCGCGCCACGAACGCCATCCAACGCCTGCGCGATCAGAAGCTGCTGGCTCGGGTCGACGGAGCCGGAGTCTTGCGCGCGGGCGAGTTCGCCCTGACCCGCCTTTCGGCCAGCATCGTCGAGTCGTACTTGGAGGACGAGTCGCTGACGCGCGAGAATTTGACGCAACTTACGCGGAGCCTACGCATCAGCCTGGCCGAAATTCTGACTCGAGCGAGCACGGCGCAAACCCCCAGCGATTGGAAAAATGGCATCGAAGGGCCGTTGCGCGTGAGCGTCAGCGAGTTGATGAGCGGCATCGAACGTCGTCAGCGCAGCCTCGACCTGGAGCAACAGGCCTTTCAGGCGCGCATCGCCAAGTTGTTGGAGTCGGATTGGTTCGGCGCGGTAGACCAATGCCTCGAGCTGTTGGAGAGCACCAGCCGCACCCTGACCGAGCTGAACGAAATCTTGCTGCGCGATGCCCACGAGCTCTCGTCGGTGCTGCAAGACATTCAAGAGATCACGGTCAACGCGCAGGCGGAAGGGGCCGAGACAGCAGTCGAGCGGGTGATGGAGCAAGTCGATCGAATTCGGGCCTGGGGTGCCGCGCGCCAACGCGCCTGGTCCGAATATTACCAGTACGTACATCGCTACTTGTGCGACGTCGTGCGTCTGGACCCCTCTCGCGCGCTGATTCAGCGCTTGCGCGAGCAACTCTCGCAGCACACGACCAGGCCGTTCGCGCTGTCGGTTGCGGCGGCCCCTTCGCCGCGTCTGCTGCGCGAAATCGAGCCGTTCAAGGACGACAAGCCGAAGGTGAGTCGGCCGCGCGCCGACCGCGAACGGCCGCCGAGCGACAGCTGTGCAGTCGACCAGCACGCGGTAGTGGAAGAGCTGGTGCAAGGCGCGCTGTCTCGCGGCTCGCTCGGGTTGTGTGAGGTGACCCGAGAAGTCAGTGCCGAGACGCCGAGCGAGCTACAGTTCGTCACCGCGGGCCGCGTTGCGCAAGTCGTCGCTCGCTTGGCGCGCACCAGCGCCGAGCGCGACCGCCCCTGGGTCAGCGTGCACGACGGCCTGGTGATCGAAGAATGGAAGCTCGCCAAGGGAGGCAGCCGTGAGTGATACGCGCTTCCTCACGCTCGGAGACGTCGTCGCGGACGAACTCTTTCCCGACGTGGATCTGGCCCTCCGCCGCGGGCGGCACATCGATCGCGAAGACAGCTCGTGGTATCCATTTCTGGTCGACGCGCAGGCGTTGCTCGAGGCCTTCTACCGCCGTTTTGGCTGCGAGTTGACGCATCCCTCCGACGGCTACTTCTACCTGCTGCCCATCGGCGACAAGCTCGGTCGCCGGCATCTGTCCGTGCCGGAGATGTTGGTTGGACAAGCGCTGACTCTGCTCTACCTCGACCCAGCGACGCTGCAGTCGGGCGGCGTGATCAAACGCGCTGACGCGCTCGCTCACTTGGCCGCCGTGATGGGCAGCGAGGCGCTGACGCGCGCCTTCAACCCCAAACGCAAGCGCGTCGACGAGCGCGTGGCTCAAGAGATCGTGCGCGGAAAATTCGCCGAGGCCCTGCGGCGTTTGGCGACGCTCGGCTTCGTCGATTTGCTGGACGCCGATGCGCTGCGGCTGCGCCCTGGCCTGTTGCGCTTCGCCGAGCCGGTGCGCGGCCGCGGTTCGCCGGCAGAAGCCCTGGAGAAACTCGTGGCACGCGGCGAGCTGGTGCTCGGCGAGGGCGACATCGAGCCCGAGCTCGAAGAAGAAGACGGCGACACTTCCGAGGAGGATGCGCTCGAGGCGGGCGAACCACAGCCCCCCGCGCCCGACCCCTTCCAGCTCGCGAGCGAAGTCTCGAGTCAATTCGACGACTTTGGCGAAGCGGCACTCACGCACGAAACGGCGGAGGAAGAGACGTGACGCGCGCGCGAGCGACGGCGCTCGCTCTGGTCAATTGGAAGGGCGTTTTCTACGAACGCTATCTGCTCGACCCGAACGTCACGGCGCTGGAAGGCGCCAACGGGGCCGGCAAGACCACGGTGATGATCGCCGCCTACGTGGTGCTCATGCCCGACCTGTCGCGGCTGCGTTTCACCAACCTGGGTGAAACCGGGGCCACTGGCGGAGACAAGGGCATCTGGGGTCGGCTCGGTGAGCCGGGCAGCTCTTCGTACACGGCGCTCGAAATCGAGCTCCCCGACGGACAGCGGCTGGTTGCCGGCGTCGAGCTGACGCGCAAGGCCGAACCCAGCTTGGAGCTTGCGCCGTTCGTGATCAGCGGGCTGCCCCCCGAGTACCGCATGCAGGACCTGCTCCTGCAGCGTCGCGGCGGTGCGGATGAGGTGCCCACGCGCGCCGAGTTGAGCGAAAACGCCCGCCTCTTGGGCGGCACCCTGCAGGGTTACGCCACCGTCAAAGAGTACTTCGCGGCGCTCTTCGAGCGCGGCATCAGTCCGCTGCGGCTGAGCACGGACGAGGACCGCAACAAGTTCAACGAAATGCTGCGCACCAGCATGACCGGCGGCATTTCGCGGGCGTTGACCTCCGAGCTGCGCTCCTTCCTGCTCCGTGAAGAGAGCGGCCTGGGTGACACCCTCACCCGCATGCGCGGCAACTTGGACGCCTGCCGGCGTACCCGCGTCGAAGTCAGCGAGGCGCAGCGCCTGGAACACGAGATCGCCGGAGTGTACGACGTTGGCCAGGGCATGTTCAGCGCCGCGCTGCTCGCCACACGCGAAGAAGCGCGCGAGCTGGAAGCGCTGGCCGACACGGCGCGCAGCGCCGAAGCGCGCCTGGCAGAAGAGCTACGCAGCCTCGACGTCACTACCCGCGAGCGCACGGCGCGCCACGCGGAGCTCAGCCAGCGCCTGGGCGACAAGCGCGCCGAGCTCAAGAAATCATTGGAAAACCAGGCGCAACTCGCGCACGCGCGCGCACTGGTCGTCGAGCGTCGTGCGCTCGAGGACGAACGCAAAGCGCGTGACCGCACCGAGCTTCTGTCTCGCTCCGAGCGCGAACGCGCTGCCAGCGAGCGCGCCCAGCGGCTCGCGACGCGCGACCGAGCGCGCCAGGCCTACGAGCGCAGCGCACAGGGGCTGGCCGACATCCAGAAAGGCTTGGATGAACTGCACCGCAACGCGAACCGCGAGCGTCGCGCGAACGCGCGCATGCACGAGCTGCGCGAGCTACTGTCCGAGCCGGCGCTCGGGGTCGGGGAGCTTTCGGCCTGTGAAGAGCGCACCGCACGCGAGCTCGAGCGCATCGCTGCGGAGCGCTTGCGCTTCGCGCGCGACGCGGAGCTGATCGAACTCCGGCACAGCGAGCACGCCGCCGCCACCCGCGCGCTGGCGCTGATCATCGCGCAACCGACCAGTGATCTCGGGTACGAACGCGCCCAGCGGGAGCTCACGCGACTGAGGCGACTCGAAGAGCTGGGCCAGCGCGCCCCCGCGCTTTCGACTGCCCTCGCCGAAACCGAAGCGCTGGCCAGCCGTCAGGCCAGTGCGCGGCGCCGAGCGCGCGCTCTGGGACTCAGCGAGGGGACCGCGCCCAGCAGCGAGCTCATCGCCCAGGCGCTGTCGAGCGCAGAAGCCGAGCTCGCAAGCGCACGTGAATCGCTGCACGAGACGCGCTCGGCGAGCGCGCGCGCGGGTCTCGAACAAGCCGCGCTCGAAGCCGAGCTGCGCGAGCTCGAAGGCCGCTCCGCGCGGCGCAGCGCCGCGTACGCCGTGCTGAACAACATCGAGCCCGGGGCCGAGCCTTGGACCTTCGAGGCCGCGCAGGAGCTCTTGCTGCGCCTCGAGGCGGAGCACGAAGAGCTCTGTCACAGCGAACGAAGGCTGAGCGCCGAGCGTGAAGCCGCCTTACGCTTGGCAGCCGAGTTCGAGGCCCAGGGTGGCTCCTTCCACGCCGAGCTCTTGCGCTTGCGCGACGAGTTCGATGCCGAACTATTGCTGCAACGCTTCGACGACATCGATCCCGAACAGGCGGCTGAGCTCGAGGCACGGCTCGGTCCGCTGCTCAACGCGTTGGTCGTCGGCGATCCGGAAGCAGTGGCCAAGAAGCTCGCCGGCCGACCGCGCGAGCTCGAGAGCATTTGGTTGGTCGCGGCCGACGCGCGCTTCCTCGATCACGCCGCGGATGCGGGCGCAGACGACGTGATCGTGGTGCACGGCCTCGGCGCGCGGGTCACGCGCGTGCCTGCCAAACCAATGCTCGGCCGGCGAGCGCGCCTGGCTCGCGCGCAAGGCCTACGCCAAGAAGCCGAAACCCTCGCCTCTCGCTTGGACAGCGGCGAGCGCCGTCGGCGCAGGCTGGAAGCGACGTTGCGTGAGCTGCGACCGATCGTGGCGGACCCGACCTTGATCGGCGGTGAGCGACTCGGACCGCTGCGCGAAGCTTGCCACGAGCGACTCACGCGCTTGCGCGACGGGCGGCGCGAGCTCGAGGCGACGCTGAGCCGCGCCGGCACCAAGATCGAAGAACTCGAGCCCCGCGTCGAAAGTCTCCGGGGGCTTTTGGTCGACGCATTCCTGCTCGATGGGCGGGACCACGGCGAAGCCTGCGCGGCGCTCTCGGCCGAGATCGCCGCGGGAGAAGCCGCGCGTCGGGAGCTCGACCGCATACAGGATGCCCGTAAGACGCTGGAAGAGACGCTGCAAGCGTTGCGCTTCCCGCCCGGCGAAAAGCTCGCGCTTCAGACGCTCGAGGACGCTCGCAGAGCACTCGATCTCGAACGCGATCGCTGGTTTCAAATCGGTGAAGCGCTCGGCGAGCTGCGCGAGCTCGCCGCCTACGTCGAGTCGAACGCGGAGCAACGCGCCGCACAATCGGTGGCGCTCGTCCCTGCACTGGAAGAGCAACACGCAGCGGCCAGTCGCACGCTGGCCGAGAGCGAAGAGACCCTGGAGGCAGCAGAGGCAGCGCGCGAACAAGCGACGCTCGCGTGGCAGCAGGTCGAAGCCGAGCGCGCCGCATTGGTCGCACAATGCGTACGCCTCGACACCGAGCTGGCACGGGTCGGAGTCAGCGATTTTTCGACGTTCGATCTGCGTTCCCACGACCACGCGCTGTCGGAGCTGACCGCCGAGGCCGACGCCTGTGACCGCGAGGAGCGCGAAATCAGCATGAACCTCGGGCTGATGGCGGAGCGTCGCCGTGAGCTCGGACGCGAGTGTGACGCCGCTTTTCGCGCCATCAAGGCCGCCGAGCAGCAGGCTCTGCCGAGCCGTGAGCTGTGGCAGACCCTGCGCGATACCGTGACCCGCGGTCCACTTTCGTCGCTGGGTGCGGCAGCATTGCTCGAGGCGCCCGCGCCGCGCGCGAGCGCCGAGCTATGGGCGGACGCGCGCGGCAAGTGCGAGCTCCTGCTCGATCGGCTCGGCTCGGCTCATGGCGGTGCCGAGCAAGTCGCAGCACTCAAAGCCGTGCTCGGAGACGATCCGCGCAGCGCGCGCGGCGACACGTATCTCGAGGTCTGGCTGCTGGTGCGCGACTGGCTCGGTCACCGCGTTCCCACTCAGGTGGCGGAGGTTCATGACCCGCTCGAAGCGCTGGAACGACTGCGCGATCAGCTATTCGGCCTGGAGCGCCGGCTCGCGCGACAAGAGAGCGATCTGCGCGGCGCCTCCGAGGACATCGCGAGCAGCATCGAAGTGCAGCTGCGGCGCGCCGGCAGTCAAGTTCGCCGCTTGAATCAAAGCCTGGGGCCGATTCGTTTCGGCAGCATTCAAGGCATCCGCGTGCGCGCGGAACGCGTCGAGCGCATGGCGCAAGTGCTCCGAGCGCTGCGCGAGGGCGATACACAAGAGCTGTTGTTCCAACCCACCATGCCCATCGAAGACGCCTTGAACGAAGTGTTCCGCCGCTATGCGGGCGGCCGCTCCGGGGGTCATCGCATCCTCGACTACCGAGAGTACCTCGAGCTATCGGTGGAGATCCTGCGTCAAGGCAGCGAGACCTGGGAGCTGGCCAACCCGACGCGCCTTTCGACCGGCGAAGCCATCGGCGTGGGGGCGGCCTTGATGATGGTCGTGTTGGGCGAATGGGAACGCGACGCCAACTTGCTGCGCGGCAAGCGCGAACACGGCTCGCTCCGCTTTCTGTTCTTGGACGAGGCCAATCGCCTGTCACCCGACAACTTGGGGGTGCTGTTCGATCTGTGCCAGTCGCTCGAACTGCAGCTGTTGATCGCCGCTCCCGAGGTCGCTCGCGCCGACGGCAACACCACCTATCGGCTCGTGCGAACGATCGGCGAAGGCGGACGCGAAGAGGTCATGGTCAGTGGCCGGCGCGCCGCGATGCCGGAAAGAGGTTCGGGGGTAGTGCGCGAAACATCGGCCGATGGGCTCGTGCAGGGCGCGTTCCGCTTCGAATCTTGAGCGCCCTGATATTCCGAAACGAACGTGCTACGGAATGGTGCATGCAACGGATCGCGGTCATCGGCGGCGGCATCGCTGGACTCACAGTGGCGCTGCGCCGCGAGCAGCTCGGCGATCGAGTCAGCCTGTTCGAAGCAAGCGCGAGACTCGGCGGCCAGCTTCAGAGTGAGGCGCAAGACGGCTTCGTCATCGAGCACGGCGCAGAGGGCTTCGTGGCTCGCAGTGAGGTCATCCCTGCTCTGTCGAGCGAAGCGGGCGTGGGCGATCACATCGTCGAGCAGCTCGCACAGCGCTCGTTTCGCTTCGATGGCCAGAGCCTGATCGAGCTCGCACCGGGCGAAGCGGGACGTCTGCTCGGCTTCCAAGTGTCGCCCGACGACCTGGGCCGCGGGATTCGCTCTTTTTTGCACGGCATGGACGAGCTGCCCGTTCGACTCGCGAGCCTGCTCGCTCCGAAAGTCGAGCTCCACCTGCAGCAGCCCATCGCGCGCGTCGCGCCGCGTGCAGCGGGTGTGACGCTCGTCGATGCCCAGGGTCAGGCGCTCGATTTCGACGCTGCGGTCGTGGCAACGACTGCGCGGAGTGCAGCAAACTTACTCGGCGATGCGCTCGGCGGCCCGGCGCGAGCGTTGCAAGAGTCGTCGCTGCTCTCGAGTCTAACCGTGGCCCTCGCCTACCGACGCGATGCCGTCGCGCATCCGCTCGACGGCACGGGTTTCATCGTGCCCGAGCCGGAGCAGCTGGAGGGGGTACGCGCCGTCACCTTCAGCACGAGCAAATTCCCCAACCGCGCGCCCGCAGATCACGTGCTTTTGCGCCTGTTCTTTCGACCCAGCACCGAGGATTCCACGCTGTCGGATGACGCCTGGCGCGAGCGCGCCGAGCGAGCGCTTGCATCCGCGCTTTCGGTGCGCGGGGCCGCACAGCGAGCCTTCGTTTCGCGCTGGCCCCACGCGCTACCGGTGTTCGACCCGGCCCATCGCGCGCGGATCGCCGCGCTGGAAGCAGCGCTGCGCCGGGAGGCACCCAAGGTTTGGCTTGCCGGCGCGGCATTTCACGGTTCGGGGGTCGACGCGGCCATCCGCTCCGCGGAGATGACAGCCAGGGCAATTCCCGCCGGCACATAGTTCACTTCTTGTTAGTGCCAGTAGCGCTGGCGAATATCGCCGAGCCGCTAGCCTCAGTGCCACTTCGACTCGAATGCGGAGGCTCGTCCGCTCGAGTGCGGAGGCTCTTTCACGCGGCTTACCGGCAATGCTATTGCGCTGGACATGATTCATCACCGATCGATTCTGAGTCTGGGACTACTGCTGGTGACCTGGGGCTGCGCCGGCTCCACGCCTGCCCCAGAACAAGCACCTCCGCCTCCGGCATCCGCTTTGCCTCCTGCGCCCATCGAGGTCGCCAAGTCTCCCCAAGCTGACAAGCCCGTCGCACCCCCGGCGGAGCCGGCAAAGCCTGCGGCAGCGACCCCGGTACTGCGCGTCACCGAGGGCATCGCCACGCCCGAGAGCGTGCTCTACGACGAAGCCAACGATCGATACCTGGTGTCGAATATCAACGGTAAGCCAGACGCGGCCGACAACAACGGCTACATTAGTGAGGTATCGCCCGAGGGCAAAGTACTGAAAGAGAAGTTCATCGCCGGCGGTGTGGGCAAAACGAAGCTCGACGCACCAAAGGGCACTGGCATCAGCGGCGGTGTGCTGTACGTCTCGGACATCAGCGTGGTGCGCCTGTTCGATCTCAAGACCGGGGCCCCCAAGGGTGAAATCCCCGTGCCGGGTGCGACGTTCCTCAATGATATCGCCGTGGCCAAAGACGGACGCGTGTTCGTCTCCGACTCCGGCATCAAAGCCGGCGCTGGCGGGTTCGAGCCGACCGGCACCGATGCAGTCTATGTAATCGAGAAGGGAAAACTCAAGACGGTGGCCAAGAACAAGGACCTCGGCGGGCCGAACGGCTTGGTCGCGGTCGCCAACGGAGTCTTGGTCAATACCTTCAACTCGGACGAAGTGTACCGCTTGGACGACAAGGGGGAAAAGCACGACTCGACGAAGCTCCCTGCGGGCGGACTCGACGGCATGGCGCTGGTCGGCGATGTCTTGCTCGTCTCGAGTTGGAAGGGCTCGGCGATCTATCGCGGCAGTGTCGGGGGAAAGACCGAGGGCAAGTTCGAGGTGGCCTTCGCTGGGCTGGGCGGCGCGGCAGACTTCGGCTTCGACAGTAAGCGAGGTCGCGTCTTGGTCCCGCGCTTCATGGACAACGCGCTCGAAATTTATGACCTAAAATAGCCGAAGCACGGCATCCGCAAATCATCGAGTCTCTGGCATGCCCATTATTGCAGATATCCACTCTGCAGCCAGGGAGCGAATATCCGCCCGGAGCGGCGGATTCCGTCAGGCGGGGCGTCGAGCCCCGCCTGACCCATTTCAGGCTGATTTCGACTGAATTGCATCCCGTCAACGAAGAGCAGCGCCGCTGCAGGCGGTTCCTGTGAACAACCCGTGACGCACTGATCCATTCGTGTCCATTCGTCTCGAAAGCTGATCGAACAGGTGCACAACGTGATAGGTTGCAAGCTTGGGACACTTGAGGCGGATCCGAGGGTGGATCCTTGGGAGCGCGCTCGTGCCAGGCACGAAGCGTGATGGGGATATTGAACATGACGGCACGAATCCTGGTTGTGGAAGACGACGACGAGACACGCGACGCAGTGGCTGGTGCACTTCGCGATCTTGGCTACGACCCGACGGTCTGCCACGACGCGCGCAGCGCACGCACGCACTCCGACGTGGATATCGTCGTCACCGACATTCGAATGCCTGGCGAGAGCGGGCTGGAGTTGTGCGCGGAGATTGCCGGCAATCGCCCTGATTTGCCGGTGATCCTGATGACGGCATTCGGCGACACGCGCGCGGTGTCTTTGGGTTTGCGCGCGGGCGCTTCGGATTTCCTGGCCAAGCCCTTCTCGCTCACTGACCTGGGGGACGCGGTGGGACGCGCGCTGCAACGGCGTCAGCGAGCGACGCGAGTCAATCGCCTCGCCGACATGGGACCGGGTGCTGAACGCCCCCTGCCCGGCGTGATCGGCTCGAGCACCGTGATGCGCACGATCGCCGAGCGCGTGCGCCAACTCGCCAACCATCAGGCCCCGGTGCTGGTCACCGGTGAGACCGGAACGGGCAAGGAGATCTTCGCCCGCGCCATTCACGCCCTGAGCGACCGCCATGAACAGCTGTTCGTGGCCCTGAATTGCGCCGCCTTGCCCGCCGAGATCATCGAAAGCGAGCTGTTCGGGCATGCTTCTGGGGCCTTCACCGGAGCCGCGCGCAACCACCCCGGGGTCTTCCGCGACGCGGAAGGCGGCACGCTGTTTCTGGACGAGATCGGCGCGATGCCGCTCGGCCTGCAAGCGCGCTTGTTGCGAGCGATCGAACAGCGCAGCGTTCGCCCGGTCGGCACGGTGGGGGAAGTGGCGACCAACGTGCGCATCGTGGCCGCCAGCAACGCGCGCTTGCGCGATCTAGCGGACTCGGGTCAATTCAGGAGCGATCTCCTGTTTCGGCTCAGCACCTTCGAGCTCGACCTGCCGTCCCTGCGCGAGCGCGGCAATGACGTGATCGAGTTGGCCCAACATTTCCTGAGCAACCTTGCGACCGGCGCACCGCGCGTGCTCGGCGAGAGCGCGAAGCTCGCGCTCTTGGCGTACTCCTGGCCGGGCAACGTGCGCGAGCTGGAGAACAGCATCCGTGCCGCCGTGGCGATGTCATCCAGCCGCACGCTCGAAGCATCCCACTTGCCGTTGCGGATTCGCGAGTCTCACCAAGGCCGCGGCAGCGACTCGACGCGCGTCGACCTGGACGCTCTGGAACGCACCCACATCGAGCGCGTGCTGCGCGAGACCGGCGGCAACCGCTCGGAGGCCGCACGGCAGCTCGGCATCGATCGCGTCACCTTGTATCGAAAAATGAAGCGCTACGAAGTCGCTGGCTGAGAGCCGCGCGCCGCTTGGCTCGCGGCCTCGGCGGGACCGCGAGCCAAGCCCTCACTTGCTGCTGTTGTCGGGCGGCAACACGCTCGGGCGAGAGCGGGGCGGGACGTCGATCGACAAGCGATCGAGTTTGCGATGCAGCGTGCGGCGGTCGATACCCAGCAAACGCGCGGCGCGCGCGCGATTGCCATCGACCGAACGGAGCACGGCCTCGATGTGTTGGCGTTCGACCGCAGACCAACGCGGATCGTCCGCGCGCACTTCGCCGGACGAACTGCGTCGAGCGTGAATCGCTTCCGGTAGGTCGCTCTCGCTCAAGTGGTCGAACGCAGCCACCGTCACCGCGTACTCGATGCCGTTCTTCAATTCGCGCACGTTGCCCGGCCAACGGTAGGCGAGCAGTGCCCGAGCTGCGGCGGTCGACAGCGAACGAACGGTCTTGCCCAAGTGCGCGGAAGCCTCTTGCAAGAACAGCTCGGCCAAGAGCAGGGCATCGTGCTCGCGATCACGTAAGCTTGGCACCGCGATCTCGACGACCGCCAAGCGGTAGTACAAGTCTTCCCGAAACACGCCTCGCTTGACCAGGTCCAAGAGCGGCACCGTGGTGGAGGCCAGTAGGCGAAAGTCCGTCGGCACTTCTTGCGTGGCGCCGATGGGACGCACGCTGCGCTGCTGCAAGACTCGCAGCAGCTTGGCTTGCAGGTCCAGCGACAACGAGCCCACGTCGTCCAGAAACAACGTGCCCCCGTGAGCCGCTCGCACGAGGCCCAGGTGTGCGGTCAGTGCCCCACTGAAGGCGCCCTTGACGTGTCCGAACAGCTCGCTCTCGGCGAGCGAGGCCGGAATCGTGGAACAACCGACGACGACGAACGGGCCGGCCTTGCCCGAGCCATTGCGGTGCAAGAGATTGGCGACTAGCTCCTTGCCGCTGCCGGTCTCGCCCGAGATGAGCACCGTCACATCCGAGTTCGCGAGCTGTGACACGCGCTCGCGAAGTTCGCGCGCCTTCTGACTGTTGCCGATCAATTCAGAGCCGTGATCGCTGCCATGGTTCGATCCGGAAAGGCTATGCACGATCGCGCGCTCGGAGATCAGACGCTTGGTGATGGACGCGAGCTCGGCTGCGGTCGTGGTTGCTTCGACATAGTCTGCAGCGCCAGCGCGCATCGCCGCGATCGCCGATTCGAGCCCAGCGTCCCCCATCACGACGACGGGAACTCCCGGGTGCGAGTCTTCGAATTCACGCCGTAACAGCGCTACGTCTCGACCGAGTTGTTTGGGCTCGATCAAGATCAGATCGACTTCATGAGCCTGCTCGCCCTGCGACGCGCTGACGGTACTGATGCCGAGGTTGTCCAGCTCTGCGCGCATGCGCTCGCTGGCGTCTGGCAAGAACAAGATGCACGGTCTCAAGATCACTCGGACTCTTCCCCAGGAAATGAGTGTTGCTTCAATCTAGACCGTACGCGGACGCGGACCCCACTCGCAAGCACTTCCGACGCGACTCGCGTCTTCATTTGTGTCAGACATGCGGAAAGCGATCTTCGCCGCTTGCTGTGCGTAATTCTGAACGAGACTCGGCAGTGAGGCGAACTGCAACAGCGCGGGATCCGTCGAAATTCCGCATGAACTCTCGAGTGCGCACATTGAGATTCGTGTCCGCTGACCCGCTCGGTTTAGACTCCTTCTGGCATGGGGTTGCACGCATGTCCTCGAAAGAAAAACAGCTGGCGCTCGATCTGCTGTTCTTGACTGGGGTGCCCTCTTGGGAAGACCCAGTGACCGCGATCAGTAATGCGGTATTCGGACTCTCGTGCCTGGCATGGTTAGTGAGCCTGACCTACCTGGCTCGCAAGTTTCGGGACTTGCCCGTCCGCCCCGCGTACCTGGCCTTCGGTGCCCTGCTCGGGGTGACTGCGGCCATTCATTTTGGGCAGTCGCTGGCCCTGCTACCGGCCCTGCCCTGGCTTTCGAGTGGCCTGCGCGCCTTGAAAGCGGCCTGTGCGATCGGCACGGTCATCTTGCTCGGCAGCGTCATCGTGCAAATCGACTCACTGCTGGCGCGAGAGCGTGGCGCTCTGCAACGGGAGAGCGATCTGACAGCGGTGCTCGAAGAGCTGTCATCCGCATACGCCCGGCTACAAAACCTGGACGAGGTGAAAACCGAAGTCTTCGCCAATGTGAGCCATGAGCTTCGCACCCCGCTCACGCTCATCTTGGGGCCGGTTCACGACCTGCAACAAGCGAGCAGCCTCGACCCGGAACAACGAGCCTCGCTCGCGGTGATCGAGCGCAACGCGCAGCTGCTCCTCGGACACGTCAACGACTTGCTGGAGCTCTCGCGCGCCGACGCGGTCGGAGTCGAGCTGGACTGCAAAGCCACGGACGTGCACTCGCTGTTCCAGGCGCTCAGCGCGAGCTTTCGCCCGCTCGCCGACAGCCTCGGCATCGCCTACCAGGTCGACCTTCGGCTCAACTCGCAGTGGTGCCTGGTGGACCCCCAGAAGCTCGAGCGGATCGGCATGAATCTGTTGGCCAACGCGTTCAAGTTCACCCCGAGTGGCGGGCGCGTGAACCTGACTGCCGAGCTGCGCGCAGAGACGGAAACGGCAGCAGCACGCGCGCAGCTCGTACTCAGCGTCGAGGACAGCGGGCCCGGTATCCGCGTCGAAGATCGCGAGCGCGTCTTCGAGCGCTTCCGTCAACTCGACGGTAAGCCGAACCGCGCGTTCAGCGGCACGGGGCTGGGACTGTCGATCGTGCGCGAATTCGTGACGGCGTCCTCGGGCTCGGTACAGGTCGAAGACTCTGCCCTGGGCGGCGCGCGCTTCGTCGTGAAACTCCCTTGTGCACTCGCCGAGGCCCCGCCGGACGCTGCTCGCGACAGCTTCCCCGTGTCGGTCAGCAGCGCCGAGATGCAAGCGCTCCGCCCGCGCCCCACCCCGAGTTCGGATCCCTCTCAACTCGTCGACCTGCCCTTGGTGTTGGTCGTCGAAGACAACCCGGACATGAATCGCTTCGTCTGTTCGAGCCTGTCGGACGAGTTTCGGGTGGCATCGGCATTCGACGGCAAGCAAGCGCTGGTGCGCCTCGAAAATCTGACACCCGACTTGATCATCACCGACTTCATGATGCCGCGCATGAGCGGCGACGAGTTCGTGCAAGTCCTGCGCAGCAAAGAAGAGCTGGCTGACGTCCCGGTCCTGGTCCTGACCGCGCGGGACGACGTCGACGTGCGTGTGCAAATGCTGTCGGCCGGCGTGCAAGATTGGCTGACGAAGCCCTTCACGGTGCGTGAGCTGGTGGCGCGCGCGCACAACCTCGTCAGCGCGCGACGCGCCCGCAGCATTTTGCGAGCGGAGCTGGCCACCCGCGAATTCGACGTCGGTGCGCTCGCCGAACAGCTCGCCGAGCGCAAGCGACGCCTGGAATCGCTACTCGAATCACTGAGTGATGCGCTGGAACACGCCGAGCTCGCTAGTCGCTTCAAGACCAGCTTGTTACGCCTGGTATCGCACGAGCTGCGGACCCCGCTCGGAGCGCTGCAGCTGCAACTCGAACGGCTCTCGGGCGAACACCGCGGCCCATTGAACGACGCGCAGCAACAGCTGATCGTACGCATGCGGCGCTCACTCGCGCGCCTCACGGACATGATTCAATCCTTGCTCGAGTACGCGCGAATCGAAAGTGGGCGGCTCGAGCTGTTCGTGGAAACCTTCGATCTGCGCGAGCTGGCTCAAAGTGTGGTCGACGATTTTGCGCCGCAAGCCGAGAGCAAAGGGCTCGGCCTGCGGCTGGAGGCCCCGACGACCAGCAGCGAGTTCGAAAGCGACGCCCGCTTGGTGCGCTTGGTGTTGGTCAATCTCGTCGCGAACGCGTTGAAGTTCACCGAGCGAGGGCAAGTGGTGCTGAGTGTCGAAGTCGATGGCGACGCCTGCACCCTGCGCGTGCAAGACACCGGCCCCGGCATCGAACCGAGCCTGCGCACGGCCGTGTTCGAACCCTTCTTTCAAGGCGAATCCGCTGGGCATCGCCAGTACACGCAGGGCGCTGGGCTCGGACTTTCGCTGGTGCGGGAAATGCTTCTCGCGCTGGGCGGCAGTATCGAACTGTCCTCGGAGCTGGGAGTGGGGAGTACATTCCGAATCTGGGTGCCACGAGCGCGCTCTGCCCACGGCCGCGCGACGAATCCGGGTGAAGCACGGAACATCGCGTAGTGGCAGACGAATTTTCACGGACTCCAGGCATTTTTCTGGCCGCCTGTGACAATGCCATCGACGATTCGAGACACACGATGGCATTGGTTCATGCGCGGTGTGCGCGCGAACGAAGATCGCGTTTTACCCGTTTTCCCCGGCGCGTATTTTCCGTACACTAAAGCAGTGCCGCGCGGGGAGCGAATCCCGACGTGCCTACCCCATCCAACTCGCATCAACGTCCCCAGAGTACTTCAGGAGCCCAGTGACCCAACCTCGCTTACTACTAGTCGACGACGAGGAGATTTTCGTGCGCGGGCTGAGCCGCGAGCTGTCCAAGTTGGGCTGGCAAGTCCAGACCGCAAGCGACGCCGAAAGCGCGCTGCGCTCGCTCCGCCAGAGCGAGTTCGATGCGTTGCTGCTGGATCAGGAACTCCCAGGCTCACGGGGCATCGAAGTCCTGACCGAGCTGGGTCGCGTGCTCGCACGCCCGGTAGCGGTGTTGCTTTCTGGTCAGCTCAGCGTGGCCACGACCGTGCGCGCGATCCACGCTGGCGCGAGTGACGTCTTGGAAAAGCCAGTCTCGGCGGCGGAACTCGACGCTCGGCTGCGTCGGCTGCTCGAAGCGCGTGACGTCGACGCAAGCGGCGTCAACGCCGCGGGCGCGAATAGTGAGCTGCGCAAGGTTTTGGGCGAGACGGCGGGCATGCGCGCCGCGCGCGAACAGATGCAGATCGCGGCCCGCTACCCCGAACTTTGCCTGACGATCGTGGGTGAAAGCGGCACTGGCAAAGAGCAAGTGGCCGAGGCAATCCACTCCTTGGCCGCATCACGGGGCCGCTACTTGCCCGTGAGCTTGGCCGCGCTGCCCGATCACATGATGGAGGTCGAGCTGTTCGGCAACGAAGCCAACGAGGGTCGTGAACGCCGTGCCGGCTTGTTCGAGCTGGCCGGCACCGGCACGCTGTTCTTCAGCGAGCTGTCGGAGTTTCCGCCGCACCTGCACGCGAAGGTGATCCAAGTCGTCGAGACCCGGTCCTTCCGTCGCTTGGGCGGCGATACGGACATCCCGCTGCAAGCGCGGGTGATCGTGGCCACTCGCCGACGCACGGCGACTCCCGAGTACGCAGAGCTGTACGAACGCTTGGGCGCGTTCACCATCCTGCTGCCGGCGCTGCGCGACCGCGTGCCGGACATCGAGCTGATCGCCGGGCACGTGCTGGCGGACGTCGCTGCGCGCAGCGGCAAGCCTGCGCTCGCCTTGTCGGAGGCCGCGCTCGAGGTCCTGCTGCGGCACCAATGGCCCGGCAACGTGCGCGAGCTCGAAATCGTGCTGAGCGAAGCCGCCAGCGAGGCGTCCGCCCCTACCCTGAGCGCGGAAGAGATCCGCTCGGCGATTCGCGAGCACGGGATGCCCTCCGAAATCGACGTGTCGGGCGAGATCGCCAGCGGCACCTTCCCGACCTCGGGCCCGGTCTCCGAACCCCTGCGCAGCCTGGAGCGGCGCATGATCACCGACGCCTGGCGCACCTCCGGGCGCAACCTGAGCGCCGCCGCGCGCAGTCTGGGTTTGCCGCGCACCACGCTGCGCGACCGCTTGAAGAAGTACGGCTTGCGCTGACGAGCGCGCTCAGCCGGCGTAGCTAAGCCGGCTGACTCGATGGGGCACGGGGCTTGGTCTGCGCGCCGTGCCGCGCGAGGTGCATGGCGAGCCGCCGATACAGCTCGCTGCCCAGCTTGGGATCGCTGCAGATCTCGGCAAAGTCATCGGCGCACACGCGCAGCAGGCGCGCGGTCTGCTCACACACGGGCGCCTCGCCTTGACCGAGCACTCCGAGCAATGACTCGGCGTGCAGCAGCGCGCCAGCCCCCACGCGGCGCTCGTCGGGGTGGCGCACGACGCCGTCGAGCACGATGTACGCGACCAAGTCATTGGCCACCGCCCGAGGGATCCCCTGCCCCTCGCCGACCTCGATTTCGACGGCTGCCGAGAGCGCGGTCAAGGCGAACGAAAGGGGCAGGTCCACGAGCAGCGGGCTCTGCCGCGCGCGCTCGAGATCGGCCGCGTTCAAGCCGCGATCGTGATCTTTGCGCTTCACGAAGCGATCGCCGATGTCGATCACGATCGCGGTCGCGTTGTCACGGCCGAGACGTGCGGCATGTACAATCAAATTCTGCGCCGCATGTCGGGCGGAGCCGGAACGGAGCAGCTCCGACAGCTCCTGCTCGAGCTCGATTTGGGCATACACGCCGTCGCTGCAAATGAGCAAGCGGTCACCGCGACTGACATCCACGAACAACGTGTCGATGCTGACTGGATCGTTGATACCGAGGGCGTTGCTGATGCCAGAGGCCTGGGTCGGTGCGATCGAGCGGCCGAAGCCATCGACCTTGGGCGTGCCGTGAGCCGTGTGATCGGTGGTCAGCTGGAGCAGCGCGCGCTGACGGGCCAAGTACACGCGCCCGTCGCCCACGTGGGCAATGAACACGTGATCACGCGCGAACCACACGACGTCGAGCGTGGTGCCCATGCCGCGGTGCTCCGGGTTCTGTTCGGCATCGGCGCGAATGGCCGAGTGGGCGCGCTCGACCGCGCGCTTCAGCTCGCTGAACACGCGACGACGCGCGTTGAGATCGGCACCGGCCACATACGCGTCCAGCGCGCGCTGCGCGTGGCGCCCGGACAGAGCCAGCTTGACTTGTTCGACGGCCAGCTTGGCCGCCACCTCACCCGCAAGGTGACCGCCCATGCCGTCGGCCACTGCGAACAAGCCAAGCTCGGGCGCGAGCAGCGCGGCGTCCTCGTATTGCTCGCGCGTGGCTCCAAGATCGCTCGCCAGCGAGTATTCGGCCCGAAAGTCGAATCGCGACAAGATCGACGACATTCCAGGATTCACTACTAGCAGGGTGTGGGCCCGGATTTCGTGCTAGACGCGCCCCGTGCGCATTGTCGGGATCGAAAGTTCGAGTCGCCGCGGTTCGGTCGCGCTGCTCGAAGGTGAGCGCTTGGTGGCCAGCGCCGAACATGAGCAGCCAAACAACCACGCTGAACGCTTGCTGCCACTGTTCGAGCAGCTGCTGGCCGAGACCGGCTGGCCGAAATCGAGCCTGGATCGGCTGGGCGTGGGAATCGGGCCGGGGTCTTTCACTGGGCTGCGCGCCGGGATCGCCCTGGCCGAAGGGCTGAGCGTCGGGCTCGATCGGCCGCTGTGGGGCGTGGGTTCGCTGTTG
>DASSMT010000168.1:0-3097 GCA_035688655.1 Polyangiaceae bacterium
CCGCGTGGGTTCGCTACTGGAGCGACGGCGCATCCGAGCGCAGTCCAAACGAGCGGCCGCAGCGCGACTCGCGCACCGAGCTGGGTCGCGCCCTGTGCGTCGAGCCAGGTCGCACCCAACGTGAGTAAGACGAGTGCCAGCCCGAGCGGGAAGCTGCCGTGCAGATTGGCCCACGCCACGCTGAGCAGCGGCAGCACCCAGAGCCGCGCGCGCGCACCCTGGCGATAGGCCACGAGCACGCACACGAACGCCGCAAAGATTGGCACCGCAAAGGCCTGCGGGCGCATCGCGAAGCCTCGCCACGCAATCGGTGCCAGCGCGAGCTGCAGCAAACACGCGACAGCAAAGCTCGCCCCGCGGCGCATTCCCGATAAAACCGCGAGCGCTTCCGCGCCCATCATGAGCACGAAGCCGCAGGCCAGAAGCCCTGCCAGCCCGCACCAGGCGACCACGCCGTACATAGTCATTTGTGCGAACCAGGGTTGGTCGAAATAGGGCGTGCCCAGGCGCGTATACGTGAACGAGTCGCTGCGCGGCACGGCGTGTGCGACGGCGATCACGCGGCCCATACCGAGGTGCCACCAAAGATCTTCCGAGCGAATCGGCACGCCCATCGACTTCAACGCAACTTCGAACGCGAGCGGCAGCGCCGCAAGGCCGGCGACGCGCGCGAACTTTGCGCGAACCCAGGGCCAACTACGTGAGCACATCCCATTCATTCTTCGGCCGCAACCCTAGGCCACGCTCGTGCCTTTGCCCGTGGATGCTCTGTCGTACGAGGGCTCGATCACGAACGCGAGCATCGTCGGACTGCCGACGCCGAGTTCGCTCGTCGAAGGCACGCCGGCGACCGTAGTCGATTCGCACACTGCTCCGGGCTCACTTTCGCGCCTGCCCAACGCCGCCGACAGTGATGACGCCGCGCTCGACTGGAGCTTCACGCCGACGCCCACGCCCGGGGCGCCGAACGCACTCTGAGCGCGCCGCGTCACGGGCTCCAGCTCGCGGGCGTTGCGCCTGCAGAGCGCGTAGCCGACACGCGGCCGAGCCCGAGCAGGTGCCACGCTTCGCGATACTCTTCGAGGCCGATAAACGCCTGGGCGTCGCGAGGCCAATCTGCATCGACCGCCAGCATCGCGCTCACGAGCGCCGGACGGAGAATGAAGACTTCGGGCTCGCCTTCATGGGATGCGCAGTACGCGAACACGTACCAAACGTTTCTCCCCGAAGGACGCCGGTCCAGCTCGCTGAGGTCGAAGCGGCCATTCGGACCGCACCAGCGCACGCGCAAGAGTGCGACCCGGCCGCCGTCGGGCGTGCACGCCATCAGGTCGGCGCCGGCCGCTGCCGTCACGGAAGCCGCGTACCCGCGCTGGGCCAGGCGGTAGAGGACGTAATAGGTGGCGACGGCACGCTGGTCCACTTCCCTGGCGCAACGCTAACGCCGTGTTTCGGCCCGCCGCAAACGGACCTTGGGCCACGTCGACTTCGCAACCAGCTCGAACGCCCTGTCCGTGCTGCGGAAGTGGCCGGAGTCACGAACAAACTTCCCCGGGCGGCACTTTTGCGAATCGTCCCCGGCTGTGCGGCTCCCAGCAGCCGAGCAGCAACGCGCACATGCCGAAGCCGAGAAAATCCGGCGACGCCGCGAGCTGCAACAGCGCGTGGAATGCGAAGGCGGCCAGCAACGCCGAGCGTCGCGTCCGTCGAACGAGCAACGCAGGCCCCAATGAAAGCTCGAGTCCAACGACGAACCAGGCCGCCAAGCGGCGCGACAGCTCCGAGCGCAGAGCAACGTCGATGAAGTGACCCGTCAAAGCTCCCGATTGCCGCAGCAAGTCCAGAGTGCGACCATCGAGCCAGTCCGCGCGCAGCTTGTACAAGCCGGCCCAGAAGTAAATCGACGCCAGGAACATGCGAATCAACCAACGGCTGGATTCAGGGGAGCGCGCGGTCACGGGAAATAGCGCAAACCCCGCGCTCGCGTCCGTCAGCGACAACACGATCGCAGCCAAGTACAGGTACACGACGGTGAACACGAATTGAAATGGGTCGTCGATTAGAATTACGAGGCCACTCAAACCGCAGAGCAGCCCGCTGAGGCGAACGCGATAACCAATCGCAAAGCAGACCGCGGCAACCGTGCGCACCACGCACAGCAGCGCAACGGCCGCCGAAGGCAGCCAGGCGACCGTCCAGTGCCCATCAGGCCAGCCGAGTAATGGATAGGCACTGCGCAGGAAGGGCAAATCGAACGCCGCCAAGAGCGGAGTGGTCCGAAAGAGGATCAGCGCGCCGATTGCCGCGCGGGCCAAGCCGAGCCACCGAACGTCGGACATGTCGCCTCCTTTCGCGTCGTGCGCGGAGGCGCGTCGAGCGTTGCCCGTTCTTCGAGCGTCAACCGGACCCGCTCTGCGCCGCTGACTTCACACGCCAGGAGCGTGAGCTTTGCCAAAGAACGCCGGACCGAGGGGCCCGACGACGTGAACTTGAACTGCTCGGCGCCGCCAAGCGCGGTTCGCAGGCTCCCGGTCGCCGCCGCCGCGAGCGCACTCGCCGGCACACTTCGACGCCGGCCTTCGCTCGTCCCTTCGACGCGCAGGCGAAACGACGAGCTCTTTGCGTACATGCTCCAAGCGAGCTCGGGATCGCCGAACAGCCACCCAGCGCCTGGCACCAACAAGCAGAGAACGATCGCGACGGCAACGTGCATGCCCTGTGGGAAATGCCGCTTGTCGTCGAAGCTTGCGTTCGCTGGCACGACTATTTTACGGTAAACGACCCCACGCAGGCACCTTGCGAGCAAAAGTCCGGGCACTGCAGGGTCTCGACCGTCCATCTGCACGCGCCGGCCACGCAAACTCCGGACGAGTAGTAGACTAGCCGACGACTATCGGCGCAGACGGGCGGCGGCGAGCTGCATTCCTCACCCGTGCCGGCAGCGTCTGCATTGTCCCCGCCCCCTTCGGCACATCCGACCATCGGCTGCGCGGGCAGGCCGCCCCCGCCGGCAAAAGCGTCCGCAGTCCCGACATGCCCAGCCCCACCAGCTTCAAAGAGGATGGCTGCGTTGCCTGCGCTGGGACTGCCACCCGCG
>DASSMT010000239.1:0-4743 GCA_035688655.1 Polyangiaceae bacterium
CAGCTAGCTCGACACGAATATCCTCCATCCCGCCGTAGACCTTGTTCGTGGACGAGAACAGCACGATCGCTCGCGGCGTGTGCTTGCGAACGGCCTCGAGGACGTTGAGCGTGCCGAGCGCGTTGATATCGAAGTCAGTCCGCGGATCCTGAACCGAAGTCGTCACGGCGACCTGTCCAGCCAAGTGGATGACGACATCTGGCTGGAACGATCGCACCTCAGAATCGATGGCGGCGGCGTCACGAATGTCCGTCTGCGCGAATGAAAACCGTGCCTCGCCCTTCAGCCAGGCAAGATTTGCTTCCGCGCCCCTTCTCGACAGATTGTCGACGATGTGAACTTGCTGCTGCTTTGCAAAGCGATGAGCCGTGTGGATGCCGATGAAGCCGGCGCCGCCGGTAATGAGGATTTTCATTTTGCCGTGCATTTATCGTCTTTGGTTGTCTTCGCGGTCCAAAACGTTCGAACCGGCGCCGTGCCAACGCTTCACCACCCCAGCTTCCCCCAAACCGGCGACGCTTGCGTAGCAAAAAAGTACGATCCAGCGTTACCGGGGTTCGAGTGGAATCGCTTCCAGCGGCGCATCGTGATCTCATGATCGGTCTGCAGGGTGCTTCGGTCGAGCAGCCAGGGGCCCTGGTGTCGAGCTTGCGCCGGGTGTCCGGGTAAGGTATCGACAACGTGCGAGAAATTCATGAGATCGGTGGAGGAGCGCGCGCAGGAAAGCTTGGGACGCAGCATGGCGCCCATCTACGGCATGGTGACGCGGGCCATCGACGAACGCGGGTTGCACCCGGAGGTCCTGCTCGACGTCGGCTGTGGTCGCGCGGATTTCTACCCGTTCGCCCGCGAACGCGCGCGCCGCTACGTGGGAGTGGACGTGCTTCGATATCCAGGGTTTCCCGAGGATTTGGAGCTCGTACAGGTGGATCTCGAGACCGGCCACGTGCCGCTCGCCGACGGCACCGCGGACGTCGTGGTTTGCGCCGAGACCATCGAGCACGTCGAGAATCCGCGCGCGCTTGCGCGCGAGCTCGTGCGGCTCGTTCGTGCCGACGGCTGGGTCTTCATTACTACGCCCAATCAATTGAGCGGGGCGTCCCTCTTGTGCTTGCTGGCGCGCGGGCAGTTTCTATCGTTTCAGGAATTTCCGGGCCTCTATCCCGCGCACCTGAGCGCGCTACTCGAGATCGACTTGATTCGCATCGCTCGCGAGTGCGGGCTGGTGGACGTGGCCATCTCGTACACCGGGTCCGGGCGCATTCCCTTCACGCCCCGCCATTGGCCAGCGCCGTTGCAGGCGAAGCACGGTTCGATTGGCCGCGTCTTCAGCGACAATATCCTGGTATGTGGCCGCAAGCCGGCCCCCGAGCCTCGGGGCGCCAGCGCTGCCTAGCCCCTGCCTGAAGCAACGAAACAAGCATGGAAATACTTCTGGTCGCCGGCGATTTCGTCAAAACGGGCGGCATGGATGTCGCCAATCACGCGCTCGCTTCCTACCTTGCCGACCGAGGCGACGTCGTGCACCTCGCGGCGTTCCGCGCCGCCGACGATCTGCTGGCACGCAGCAACGTGATCTTTCACCGCGCGCCCAAGCCGCTCGATTCGTACTCGCTCGGCAATCAGGTTCTCCGCCGCTCCGCGCGCCGGCACGCCGCGCGTTTGGCCGCGCGGGGCGCGCGCGTCCTCGTGAACGGAGGCAACTGCGACTGGGGCGACGTCAACTGGGTGATCCACCTCAATGCCATCGATGTCCCGCCGCCGCGGCCACGCTTGGCGGGCCGACTCAAGTCGTGGATCGACTATCGCATTCACATCGCCGAGGAAAAAACGATCATCCCGAAGGCCCGGGTCATCTTCGTCTCCTGCGAGCGCACGCGGGTCGAGCTCTTGAAACGCATGTCGAGCCTGCGCCCGGAAGACGTCAATGTCGTCTACCTCGGTGTCGATCCCCAAGCCTTTCGACCCGCATCGCCCGACGAGCGCGAAGTTTTGCGGCAACGCTTCGGCTGGGCGCCAGGTCGACCGAAGATCCTGTTCGTTGGAGCCCTAGGCAACCACCGCAAGGGTTTCGACATCCTGTTCGAAGCTTGGCGGCGGCTGTGTCGAAGCTCGAGCTGGGACGCAGACCTCGTCGTTGCCGGCGATGGCGCCGAGCTGCCGTATTGGCGGGCCCAGACCAAGAGCGCCGGACTCACGGAGCGAATCGAGTTCCTGGGAACAAGACGCGACGTGGCGGACCTCTTCCGTGCGTCGGAGGGCCACGTGCTCCCTTCTCGCTACGAGGGCTATTCGATGGTGACGCAAGAGGCGCTGAGCTGCGGCGTGCCGGCGATCATCACGCGCGCCTCGGGCATCGCGGAGCGCTACCCAGAGGAGCTCCAGGACCTCGTCCTTCCGGATCCGGAGGATGTTTCGGAGTTGGTCGCGCGCCTCACCCGTTGGCGTGAACGGATCGGACGGAGCTGGCCAGAGCTCGACGCCTTCGCAGCCGAGATACGCGCCTTCGACTGGATGCGCATGTCGGAGTCGATGGCGAAAGTGATAGCTCGCGAGTCTTGAGGACGGCGGTAGTTGCCGCCGTCGAAAATCACGAGCCTCGTGCGTCGACGCGCAAGATATTTTGGGGCAACTTTTCTGCCTCAGTAATCGAGCATCGGTAAGCCGAGCGAGCACGAGTGCAGCTGGTTCGCAAGCCGATCCTGGTCCACACGTCGGAGTGCTTTTGGAGCTCCGCTGCGAACTGGAATGCAACGACTTGCACAGATCTGCCCCCATTGCGCAAGACAATGCCCCTCGGCGAAATTCGGCACATCCATGCGCCGTCCTCTCGCTCTTAGTCGCCGAAGGAGTAGGACAGCGCGTTCCGGTGCGGGGCTCGCTATATAGGTTTGCGATTGGGCTCGTCAGGCATGCAGTGTTGCGTGAATTCCGCGCGGCTAACGGGTGGACGGTGTTTTCCTTTTGCGTTAGCGTCCGGAAAGTCGAACGTCCACGCGCTGCGCGGCAACGAACGTCACGGTCCCGGGAACCCGTTATGAAGCATTACGTGGTCGCTTGCTTGCTTTCGCTCGTGTTGAGCGTGCTCGTGACGCCGCTCGTGAGGCGCCTTGCATTGCGCATCGGGGCGGTCAGCACCCCAGGCGGTCGGCATGTGAACGGACGCCCCATCCCTCGGCTCGGCGGCATCGGCTTGGTGTTCGCCTGGGCCGTGCCCGTCACTGCCCTCGCCCTCCACGAGCCGATGTTGATCCAAGCATTGGCAGACAAGTGGCTGCAGCTCATCACCGTCGTGGGTGGAGGCGCCGCCATCTGCGCGGTCGGAGCTCTGGACGACCTGCGCGGGCTGCGCTCGGCATACAAGTTAGCTGCGCAGGTATTGGTCGCAGTCTTCGCTTTCGCGTGCGACTTCCAGATTCAAGCCGTTCAACTGCCATTGGTCGGCACGCTGCAGATGGGGGTGTTTGCGCTGCCGGTAACCGTTCTGTGGATCGTAGGCGTGACCAACGCCGTGAACTTGATCGATGGGTTGGACGGTCTTGCGGCGGGCGTCACCTTCTTCGCCGCGTTTACCAGTTTCGTCATCGCCAGCATTTCCGGCTCCGCGTTCGTCGCCTTGACCATGGCTTCATTGATGGGAGCGCTGGTCGGGTTTCTGTTCTTCAATTTCAATCCTGCCCGCATTTTCATGGGCGATTCTGGGAGTTATTTTCTCGGCTTCGTACTCGCTACGACCGCGCTGGCAGGAGGTGGGCTGCAACAAAAGGCATCCACGGCGGTGTCGCTGCTCGTGCCCGTCTTGGCGTTGGGCCTACCGATCTTCGATACCTTATTTTCGATGTTTCGCAGAGCGCTGGAGCGGCGACCGATTTTCTCGGCAGACCGAGGGCATGTTCATCATCGGTTGCTGGACCTTGGCCTCACCCATCGCCGAGCAGTGATGCTGCTGTACGGCATTTCCAGCTTGCTGGCCGCGGGCGCCATCGCGGTCTCGCTGGGTCGCAGCTGGCAGGTGGGCCTGGCGCTGCTTTCGGTGTCTTTGGTATTCATCGGCTTCGTGCGCTTCCTGGGCTACTTCGAGTACCTCCATTTTCGCAAACGTCAGCGCTCCCGCTTGCGCGATCCATTTACCGAGGACCTGAGGAGGGTGATCCCCGCTCTGATTGTTTCGATGTCGAAGACTTCGAGCGAGGAAGGCGCGCTGAACGTTCTCGAGCGCCTGACGGCCGAGACGAACATCGCGTGCGTGGAGGTGTTCGATCCGACTGCGGCTAGCGCCAGCTCACGTCGCTGGCATGTCGCCGGGGCCGATTGCAGCTCACGCGACCTGGTGGAGATGGTCTTCCCGATCGGGCCGGAGTCGAGCGCGGTCGCCGCCGTTCGCTTTCGCTGGAGCTCCGACATGGAAGACCCCGCCCCTCAAGTCGACGTCTTGCTTCAGATCTTGGTCGACGAGCTAGCGGGTGTGCTACTCGCGTTCGGAAGCAGTCTTGTCCCAGCCTCAACCCGCGTCCAGTCAGAGCTCACGGATGAGCGCGTCGCCATCCCGATCTGAGAATTCAGGCGAATCCTTCATGAATCCGTCGCAATCACCTGGCATGGCCGTCGAATCCGAAAGCGGTTTCTCGCCCGCGCTCATGCTGCGAGCCGTCCGCAAGCACTGGCCGATCATGCTGCTACTGTTCGTGGCTTCGGTCGTCGGCACCTCGATCTACACCTCCCGCCAGGTCCGGATCTACGAAG
>DASSMT010000253.1:0-37861 GCA_035688655.1 Polyangiaceae bacterium
CTCGCCGTAGAATCGGCTCGCGTGGACGCAGAGACCCACCCGAACTGGCTCTTGCTCGGCGTGGAGCTCGCCGGTCATTGCGATTTACGCTGCCGACACTGCCTGCGGAGCGACCTGTCGACCGTGGTCGAGTTCGACCTCGATCTCTTCCAGAAGATCGCCGATCAAGCCGTCGAGCTCGGCCGCCCGAGCTTCGCGTTCACCGGAGGTGAGGTGACCTTGCATTCACGGTTCTTCGATTTTCTGAGGATTCTCGAAGAACGTTCGATGAACTGTCACTTCGTGACGAACGGCAACAGTTACCCGCGCATCCGCCAGCGCCTGCTTCGATTTCGAGACACCTGCCAGGGGATCTCGATGAGCATCGACGGAGCGACGGAAGCGTCGCATGACGGGATCCGGGGCAAGGGCTCGTTCAAGCGGGTACTCATGGCAGCGGCGTTGGCGCGGCGGGATGGTCACAACCTGACCGTGCAAATGGTGGTGGGTAAGACCAATCGGCACGAGCTTGCCGCCATGGTGAAGCTCTGCGAAAATTTCGGCATCGATAAGCTGTATTTCGCGCACGTTCAACCGGTGAAGCGCGCCGAGCACTGGAACCTGCCGCTCTCGCCGAACGAGTGCCGGGAAGTAGAGCGCGAGGTTCGCGCGTTGGCCGATGAGACCCGCGCGGTGGGTGTCACGATGAGCTCGGGTCACTCGGACCCAACGCCCATTGCGCACTGCCAGACGCTCAAGCACATCTCGTACAACATCGACTGCCACGGCCGCATGACCTTCTGCTGCCAGCTGAGTGGCGTCGCTGGGCACCCGGACGAAGCAGACGTCCTCGCGGACCTTCGGACTGTGCGCCTCTGGGACGCCATCGAGCGGCACCTGACGCTGAGCGACCAGGTCACGCGCGCGCGGCTTGCTTACCTCCGCAATCACGAGAACGACGGCGACCCGTATCGAGATTTCCATTGCCACTTCTGCCTCAAGGGCTTCGGCAAGCTGGCGCATATCGATCCGACTTGGCAGGCAACGCTGGGCGTGCGAGCGACCGACACCCCGACACGAAAGTTGCGACTTGTCTGACGAGGCCTCTTCGAACGGCGGACCTACCCCGACACACCCTCCAGCCCCGGAGTTGGGCAACCAACGCGCGCCTGCGGCTGACGGGGTCGCATACCAAGTCCCCTCCGCCATCGTTCGCGAGGCGCTTTCCGAGGACGAGCTCGTCGTCCTCGACACCGAGGCCCATCGCTTCTATTCGCTCAACGGTACCGCGAAGCGGATTTACGAGCTGGCCGCGGAAGGCCTTCTCCCACGCGGGATCGCGGAGCGCCTCGGTGCGGAATTCGACGTTGCCCTGCCTGAGTGCTTACGGGATGTGCTCGGGTTGCTGGCGGACCTCGAGGCTCGCGGTCTGCTATCGCGCACGGCAATGCAGCGCTGAAATCTCCAGGTTGCCCCCGATCGGAGACCACGATAGGCTCGGCCCGTGCAGGATGGGAGCCACTCGAGGCGAGGCTTTGTGATGGCCAGCGTTGGCGCTGTCGGGAGCACGGCGCTCACGCCGCGCACGGCTTTCGCGGCGATGTCCAACAGCGCTTCGCGCCCCTGCAAGGTGGTTGCCCTTCCGGCGGACGGAAGGGTCCGCATCGGACGCGTTCTCGGTGAGCTGAACGAGACGGCGCGCTTCATCCATGAGCACTGCGATGGTCGGCGCAGTCTGGACGACATCGCTCGCGCCGTCGCAGCGGCGTACGAGGTCGAGCTCGTCACGGCCCATGCCGACGTCCTGACGTGCCTCGCGTCGCTTCGAGGACTGGGACTGATCCGATGAGCGACGATATCCGCGAAAAGAAGAAGTACGTTCGCCCACTCATCGAGCTGATCGAGCTCGCGCGCGACCCGGGTGACG
Organism: Polyangiaceae bacterium; assembly: GCA_035688655.1. Taxonomy (GTDB): domain Bacteria; phylum Myxococcota_A; class Polyangia; order Polyangiales; family Polyangiaceae; genus PMG-095. The sequence goes on from DASSMT010000253.1 coordinate 1,907, forward strand.
TCGTCCAGGCAGTGCTCCAGCCCGCGGAGCCGCCCACCTCGACCTCCAACGTGTTCGGCGGAGTCGTCGTCGGAGCAGCACGTCGCGGTAGGGGCGCAGCCCCTAACAAGCGTTGATCAACGCGCTCGGCTGACGCGGGCGCAGGCATACGAAGTCCCGGGCTGAGCCCACCGGTAGCTGCGACCGCTTCTGTCAGGGCACGCAGGTATACAGGCCGCCACCCAGCGGTTTTATCTTCCCGTTGAGGCAGTCGAGGTGGCACTTGTCGCCAGTGCCGTTTTGCTGATCGGAAACCGGAACCGCACGGCAGTCGAGGGAGCAAGAGGCCGCCGCGCTTGCGCCAGAGGTCCTGCAGGACAGGGAGCAACTCGACGCATTCGTGCACGCGACGGTGCAGCTCGCGCCATTGCGGCAGTCACCCACGCCGCAGTAGTGGAAGTTGGCCGCGCCCGCGGTGGTGCTGCCGCAGGCGACGTTGCAGGTCGACCCGCGACACATGGGCACGCCACAGATCCCGCCGCTATTGCTGCCCACGCAGCTGATATTGCAGGTGGAGCCGTTGCTGCATTGGTCCGCGACGCCGCAGCTGCCGGAGAACGTCGACGACGCCGATGTTCCGCAGCTCACGGTACACGTCGAGGCGTTGCATTGGGTGGCCCCGCACTGTGCCGCGCCGCCCAGGCAGGCCACCGTGCAGTTTGAGTCAGTGCAGGCCGTGGTGCAGTCGGTGCCAGCGGCGTTGGTGGAGGCGCAGGCGACATTGCAGGTCGAGCCGTTGTTGCAGCTATAACTACAGTCCGCAGCGCCGGTTTGATTGTTGCAATTGAAGGCACAGGTAGACGCCGCCGCACACGTCCCGGAGCATGAGACCGTGCCCATGTCCGCGCCGTCCGTGACTCCGTTGCAACCGAACGTGCATTCGTGCTGGCAGTTGACGGTGATGTCGCTCGTCGTCGAGGGGGCCTGGATGTTACACGCGCACGGGCCGCTGCAGGTGTAGGTGGAGCCGGACGTGACCGTCTGCGTGCAGGCGGCACCCGGAACATTGCAGAGGGTGCCCGCGCCCGCGCAGGCGCACACACCTCCCCCCGGGTAAACGCTGGCAACGCTGTCGTTGCAATCGTCTCCCGCGTCTTCCCCGATCTCCGTGTTGAAACCGTCGCCATCGCAATCCGGCGAGATTGCCGTACCCGCGCCAGCCAGGGCCCGCACGTCGACCTTGAAGCTGAAGGGCGCGTCATCGGGATCGAAGATGCGGAGGGCGTGCGTCGCCGAGGTTTTCCTGATGCCAGGGCCGCACATGCTACCGGTCGAAGCGCTGCTCTGAATGTCGGCGAACGCCATCACGGCGCCAACACCGGGCGTATTGTCGTTGTTCGTGACGAAGGCGATCTTGGGGCTCGAGCTGGTGATGCTCGTCACCACCATCTGGAGCTCGTCGAAATCGGTGGCAACGGCGCTCTTGTGCGTGACCACGATCTTGGCGCTCATTGTGTGGGTCGTCGGGTTGTAGGTACCCGGTCCCGTCACGGTCACTTGCTGTGCTGAACCGAGGAGCCGCGTGTTTGCCGCGGGCATGGCGGTCGTCGTCTGCAGACGCTGCGACGACCCTTCCAGGCTCGGATTGTCATCGTCCGGTTGAATGGTCCACTGCTCTTCGCCGCCCGGATCGACCGTGATGGTGAATCTGCCCACCGTGTGCGCCACCTGGAGAGCCGCGTTGGGGTTGTCGGGCTGACCCGAGGAGCAAGCCAACACAAACCCCAACAAACTAGCGGTATAAGTCAGGTGCCTGGCGGATTTCGTCACCGGCAGACACTACGGATGGCCGAGTGAGAACGTTTAGGGGTCTCGCCCGGAAAATCAGCCTGTCTTCCTTCTGACGGGAGCGGAGCAGCCGGCGCACATCGACCGAGCATGTGAGCTCTGATGAGCCTCGGACCGGAGCCGCCGGTTAGGGCAATTGGGCCTCCCGAAGCCTCGCGAAGAGCTCGTCGAACGGGGCGCGCAGTCGCTCGAGCCGCATCCAAGGCTCGTACGGACGCTGCTGGCGCACCGCGAGCTCGCGTGCGGGCAGCACCACGCCCCGCCACGCGAGCTTCGGCATGGCGGTCGGGCGGACCAACAGGGTCGACCACAGCGCGCGGACGTAGCCCAGGTAAATAGGCTCGAAGATGCGTTCCGGGGGGAACGCGCGGAGCACGAAGCGGGTTCTCGGACAGGTCGCGGCGATCTTCGGTCCCAGGGTCAACCCGAGGGCGTGCGCCGCCGATATCGCGTACTCGAACGCCTCGAGCGTGCAGGTGCGCTCCGCAAATTCGCGAAAGCTCTCGCCTCGGAGCACGTCTTGCCAGCGCGTCCACGCCTGCCCCAAGTCCTTCAGAATACGATCGTCGAAGCGGTGCTGAACGAAATGGGCCACGAGATGCGCAAAGGCGAGCTTCTTGTCGAAACGGAGCAGCGTGCGACCATGAAGTGCGACGGGCTCGAGATGCGCTCGAACGAGCTCGGCTGACACGCGGAACAGCGAGTTTGCGAAAGCTGCCACGTGCAAGTCGACCGTGTGCACCACGGAAGATGCGTTCTTGAGGAGTGTGACGCGACCCTGCGCGGCGAGCGTGCTCTCCGCCACATCGAATGGCAGAGGGTGATAGCCGTCTCTGGCCAGCGCGCGCAGCGCCTGTCCCGCGTCCTCCGATCGAATCAGGAGGTCGTTGTCCGAGCTGATGCGCGCGCCCAGGTCCCCGTAGAGCTGTCGGGTCAGCAGCGGCCCTTTGAAGACCACCGCCTCGACCGGGTCGAGCACGGTGAGCACGCGCACGAGCTCGGCTTCGAGCGTGAGATTCCACGCGATGGATCCGAGGGAGCGGCTCACCGTGACCGATGCTACTCGGGCCCCGGCGTACCGTCACTTCACGGTCAAGGGAACGTGGATGAAATCAGCGCCGTCGGTCGTGTGCTCGTGCGCGGGACTTCGTGCACGAAGTTGGTGCTTTTCCTTTCACGCGGCTAGTTGGCGTCGCCGGCGGCGCAGGAACGCCATGGCTGGGATAGCGAGCGTCCACCACCACGCGCCTGTACCCGGTGCGCGCCCGACGTTACAGCCCTCACTGCTGGAGCCGCCAGTCGCGGGACCGGAAGCGTTCGCGGCACCGCCGCTTGGCGCGGTGCCCGTGCCGGCCACGCCGGTACTCGCGGAACCGGCGGTTCCGGTGGAAGCTGGAGCGCCAGCTCCGTTCGAACCCGGAGAACCGCCAGTTCCGTTCGAACCCGGAGACCCGCCGGTTCCGGTGGAGGCTGGAGAACCGGCAGTACCGAGGGAACTCGGAGATCCGCCGACCGCGGGCGAGCCAGCGCTCGCGTTGGACGCCCCACCGCTTGCCGGAGCGCCACCCGAGCCAGCAGTTCCGCTCGGCGCTCCGGCGGAGCCGCCGGGCATTGCGCCCGCTGGGCCGACAGCGTTGTCGGCGGTCAGCGACAGTACCGCAAAGCCGTTGATGAAATTGACGTTCCCCGGCGCATGTGTCGACTGGTTCTTGGGGGAACCCCAGTCGCCCGTGAGCCAACCGTCGGGCAGCGTGGCGGCGTTGAAGTCCTCTCGCCAGGCGAGGGTGAAGGCACCATCGGCATAGGTCGAGTACTGAACCCAGTCGATGTATTGATGCAGAGGCAAGGCGCTGGGGTCGAGGTTGCCGCCAAAGGAAGAGTCGCCTGGCCAAAGATTGAAATGGAACTGCATTCCGGTGCTGGCGTTTTGGGCGAAGGCCTGGGCGGTCGCGCCCGTCTCTTTTCGAATCACCGCCCCATCCACCAGCCAGCTGATCGTGTCCGCCGTCCACTCATAAGCGTACGTATGATACGCCCCGCACAGGTCGCCTTGGGGCGTGTGGTTCGTGGTGTGATTCGCGCTCGGGTTTCCGTAAATCGCGTTGCTTTGGTAGTGGCAGTCCGCGCCGAGTTTCTCGAAGTCGAGCTCGTTCCAATAAGCGCCCGCTTTTTCTGAGCCGTCCTTCCACAAAAAGAAGGCGCTCACGACGCCATCCTTCGGTGCGAACCGAAGGCGCGCTTCGAAGCGCCCGTAGCCATAGGACTTCGAGGTGTATAGCTCCGCGCTGCTGACCGCCAAGCAAAGCTGCGGACACAGAAGGGCCGCAAGAAAACCGGAAACTTTCACGAGATTCTTCATGGAGAGACGCCTTTAGGGCTGGGAGCTCTGCCCAGCGTTGCGGCGCAATGTAGCAGCGGCCTCCAGAGCCGAGTTCGCGTTTCTTGGGGAACTCGCGGAGCGAGCTCGCACGCTCTGCGCCGAAACGGTGACAAGAGGGGCTCAGCCGATGCAATACTTAGGTCGATGCGCGCCACTCCGATGCAAGCAATTCATCAGAGCTTTCTCCCCCCCGGGGATGATCAGGCGTTCGTTTGGAAGTATTCAGATCCGATCGGCGGGCGCCGACCACGCCATTTTCATGCTGAGCCGGAGCTCAACCTCGTCGTTCGCGGCTCGGCAATCTTTGGTATTGGGCAAAAACAAATCACGGTCTTGCCCGGCGAGCTGGTCGCATTCCCGTCCGCGCAAGATCACGTTTTGCTCCACGCGTCGCCTGACTTGTATCTGTACGCAGTGGGCCTCGACGCGAGTTACTCGGCGCACGTGCTCGCCAAAGAGTCGAATCATCCCTTCCATGTTCGGCTCGCAGATAGCGAATTGCGGCCGGTCGCCAATTGCGCTGCGGACATCGTCGAGCGGTCCGACATCGCGCAGCGCGGGGCGGAGCTGTGGCAGCGCGTTCATTGGGTGGCTCGTCGTGCTGCCCCGTGTTCTGCGCAGACCACGCACGTACTCACACGCCGAACTCTGCAGCTGCTATGCAACGGGCCGGATTTGCCGCTCACTGACCTTGCCAAGAGCCTTCGCACGCAGCCCGCTGAAGTGAGTCGTTACTTCCATCGCGACATGGGCATTACACTCGTGCGTTACCGCATGCGAATGAAGCTCCTGCAGTTCATTCGACTGGTGGACTCTGGTCAATCGGAGTTGATGGCTGCCGCCAGCAGCGCCGGCTTTGGTTCGTATTCCCAGTGCCACCGCACCTTTCAGGCCGAGCTCAACTGCAGTCCTCGAGATTTCTTCCTCGCGGGGAAGCGTGGTGCCATGCAGCGTGTGTATACCGATTCGGCCGACCTCGATCCGTGCGCAGAGCCAACCTGACGGCGGAATGAACGAACGTAGCGGCAGCACAGCAGCCGAACCCTGACCCGTCTCGCGCTCTGAGATCTGTCAGTTGCGAGCCTTTTTCCCAAGAAACGCAAACACGGATCCGAAGCCAATCGGTATACCGGACCATGTTCCGCTCGCTTCGCTGGTCGCGAAAGTTCAAGTTTGCGTTCTCTGTCAGCCCGTTCCTGATCCTCTCCGCGACTGCCGCTTGTGGGCACAACACACCTGACCTCGCGAGCGGCGGCTCTGCGAGCGTACCAAGCGCGGCCGGTGCGAGCACCAGCGGCGGAGCCGAGCCCAATGGTGAGCTTGGTGGCGCGAGCGGGGCAGGTGGGAGCAGCAACGAAAGCGGCGCGACGAGCACGGGTTTCATCTATCCCGCCCCTGTCGCTCCATGGCACCCGAGCCAAGCGTGCGTGGACCAGGTGGCGCGCCTCCTTGCCGGGCTGACGTTGCGGCAGAAAGCAGGCCAAATGGTTCAGGCCGATTCGGCCGGAATCACGGCTGCCGACGTGGCGACCTATCAGTTCGGATCGGTATTCAGCGGCGGGAGCTCCGATCCGGAAACCGACGATTTGCCGCAGACCTGGCGGAGTTTCGTGGGAAGCTTCGAAGCTCAGGCGGGCAGCTTCGGCATTCCGCTCATCTACGCGATTGACGCCGTTCACGGCAACAACAACGTCAGTAACGCGGTCATCTTTCCGCACAACATCGGGCTCGGCGCGACTAGGAATGCAGCGCTGGTTCGCGAGGTCGGCCGCATCACGGCTCTCGAGATGCGCGGTACGAGCATCGATTGGAACTTTGCTCCCGCCATTTCGGCTGCTCAAAACGAGCGTTGGGGCCGCACGCTCGAGAGCTACTCCGAAGTGCCCGCGTTGGCGGCCGAGCTGGGTGTCGCGATGCTCGAGGGGCTGCAAGGTGATTCACTGAGCGGCCCCGAGTCCGTGGTCGGGTGTGCCAAGCACTTCGCAGGTGACGGAGCGACGCAAAATGGCGTGGACCAGGCAGACACGGTGCTCGACGAGGCGACTTTCCGAAAGCTTGGGGTCGATGTTTATCAACCGCTGATCAACGCTGGCGTTGGCAGCATCATGGTCTCGTACAGCAGCTACAACGGCGTCAAGATGACCGGGAACGCACACTGGCTGACGGACGTGCTCAAGGGGGAGATGGGGTTTCGTGGCATCGTCGGTTCCGACTGGGCTGCGTCGAGCAAGTTGGCAGGCGATGCTGCGACGCAACTGGCCAGCGCAGTGAACGCCGGCATCGACATGCTCATGGAGCCCTACGTGCCGGCGCAAGACGTCGATCTCCTGGAAGCGGCGCCGACCGCGAGCGGCCCGGCTCATATCCCAATCTCGCGTATCGACGATGCCGTGACACGCATCCTCACCATCAAGTGCGAGCACGGCATGCTGGCAGCGGGCTACGATCCGAGCGGCGATTCGGCGTTACTCGCCGAAATCGGCTCGCAAGCACACCGCGACGTGGCTCGCCGCGCAGTTCGGGAGTCGGCGGTGTTGCTGCGAAATGAAAAGGGGGTGCTGCCGATTCCGGAGAACGCCGCGGTTCACGTATCCGGTTCCGGAGCGAACTCGTTGCAGCGTCAGTGCGGCGGCTGGACCGTCGATTGGCAGGGTTTGGGCACGAATGCCAAGTCCCCCGGAACCACCACTGGAACCACGTTCCTCACGGGAGTCCAAGCGATCGCAGGCGAGGGCAACGTGACCTACTCGGAAGACGATACCGCGATCCCGAGCGGAGCGCGCTACGTCGTCGTCGTGTTGAGCGAGCCGCCGTACGCAGAGGGGATGGGCGACGTGCCGGATCTCGATCTTGCGCTCAGAACGCCAGACGTCCCGGCGCTGCGTGCTGCTCGGAATTCGGGGCTGCCGGTGGTCGCCGTGCTGTTCAGCGGTCGCCCGCTCATCATCGAGCCGTATCTCGACCTCGCCGACGCATGGATCGCGGCGTGGCTACCGGGTTCTGAGACAGACGCTCTCGCCGATGTGCTGTTCGGTCGATACGCACCCACCGCCAAGCTGAGTCACTCTTGGCCAAGAACAATGGCACAGATCCCAATCAACTTCGGCGACGCCGACTACGAAATGGATCCGCCGCTCTTTCGCTTCGGCTACGGTCTCAGCTACTGACGTCAGCGGGAGCTCTGCGAGACGGCAATCCGGTGCAGCCTTTACTTCTGACAGACCCGCACATAGTCGATCAGCATTTTTTGAGGGAATACCGTGGTGGCGTCGGGGTTGCCCGGCCAATCACCGCCTACTGCAAGATTCAAGATGATGAAGAACCCGTGGTCGTAGACCCAGGTCTTTCCGTTGATGTCAGCGGGGGTCTTGGTCGAGTACAGGTTGCCGTCCACGTACCAGCGGATGGCGCTCTTTTCCCACTCGATCGCGAAGACATGGAAGTCATCCGAGAACTTGGCGCTGCCCGGAAGCGTGTACAGCGCCGTGGGGCCATCCGCCCCTGAGTATCCGGGCCCGTGCATGGTGCCGTGAGCGATCGAGGGCTCACGGCCCAGGTTTTCCATGATGTCGATCTCGCCGGTGTTTGGCCAGGAGTTCCCGCCGAGCATCCAGAACGCTGGCCACATTCCCTGGCCGTAGGGCAGCTTCATGCGGCCTTCGAAGCGTCCGAGTGTGAACGTCTTCTTGCCCTCGGTCTTGAGTCGCGCGGACGTGTATTGCCGGCCCTCGCGAGCCTCTTTGCGTGCCTCGATGACCAGGTTCCCGTTGCCATCGAGTGAGGCGTTGGTAGTTCCTGACGTGTAGTCTTGGAGCTCGCCGTTGTACCAGTTGGGACCCGTGTCGTACGCCCAATTGCTGCTATTCGCAGCCGTGCCGGAAGCTCCGTCGAAGTCGTCGCCCCAGACGAGCTTCCACGTCGCGTCCGGGCATTTGGCCGAAGAAACAGCACCGCCATCGCCGCCCGCAGCGCTTGCCGCACCGCCGTTGCTCTGACCCCCGCTCGTTCCTGCGCCCGAAGCCGAGCCGCCGTGCCCGCCGCTCGCGGTAGACGAACCAGCCGTCGCCATGCCTGCACCGCTCGCACCCCCATTCGGCAATGCGCCGCCTGTGGAGGGTTGCTCCTCAGTCGCGCCAGCGTTCCCGTTGGCGCTCACGCCGCCAGTGGCTTCCTTTCCAGCTGCGCTCGTCCCGCCATTCGCCGTGACACTTCCACCCGCGGCAGTCGAGCCGGCGCCTCCACTGCTGGCTCCGTTCGATCCTCCCGACCCGCAGCCCAGAATTGCAGCCGAAACCAACACGAACAAGAACTTGGACGAGCCGCGTAGCACAAGCGAACTGCCACGAGTGGCAGATTGCAGGCACGCGGTCGTCAGATGGTGGCGGGAGATAGCGGGTTGCATGGACCTATCGAAGAAGTCGGCGGTTACTCGTATGCGGTAACCGCAGCTTGCGATTTCGTCGAAGAAAAATCACAACTGAGCACTTGGTCGCGCTGGTTTCTCAAAAAATGCGAAGTCATCTTGGGCGGGCTCACCGCACATTTCACACCTTTACATGACACGTGGCCTGCCGTCGGATTCAGCGTGCCGCGTCAGGGTTGATACGGCCGCAGCGCCTGGGTCGCCCCCAACAGTCCGCTCGAACAGCTCCCGATGCGGGTCTTTTGATTGGATTGGGTAAGCGGGCAAGGCGCTCTCCGCGCGTCGCAAAGCTCGGGTTGGCTCCGTCGAGATTGCCGTAGCTCGGCCGGCACGTGAAAAAAAGCGCGAGCATTGAAGGTCGCCGGGGTGGGGGCTCTGATCGGGCATGGATCGACCCAAGCATCTGGTGATTCGCAGTACTTCTTGGCTCGGTTTCATCGATATTCGGCTCGTCCACGACGGCATCACGAGCCACTTGCCAGCCAACGAGACAGACTTCAACGGTCCGCCGGCCAACTGGGATTTGTGCTTCATCGACCCCAATACCTCGTGGTCGACGAGTCAGATCCCCTGTAGCGGCAGCACGACTGCGGGACCGCCGCGCTGACCATCAATAGCAATTGGGAGCGGCTACTGCGGGCAAGTCACGGTACACAATGGTGGAGCCAGCACTATCCGGACCTGGAGCGTCACCCTGATCATGAATCAATCGACGCTCGCCAACACGCACAGCGCGAATTTCCAAAGCACCTCGGCGGGCCAATACAAGGTCACTCCGCTGTTCTGGAATTCGAGTCTGGCACCGAATGCCAGCGCTGTTCGGTTTCTGCGCGAACAAGACGGGCACGAACTACTTGGCCACCGTAAGCACGCCCTGAAGACGGGCGGCCGAGTGCTAGCGCAGAGGATATTGGCGCTTGAACGACGCCTTCGAAATGACCCCTGGCCTCGGTATCGGGGCGAATCGCAACGCTGATGTGGCGGGCGGACGTGCTCTGTCGGGTGGCGTCCCTTGCCACATCGAAATAGCGGGTCCTCGCGCGCTGCACGGTGGGTCCGTCCCGGGCATCGGAGTTGCTTTGTTTCGGGACTACGCCGACTGATGGGTGTCGGCTCGAATCAGTGGAGGTCACCATGTCCAGTCGCTTGGTGTTCGAAGTCGCCATTGTGTTCGTCGCCGCGTGCAACCGAAGTCCCGCTCCCCCACCCGAAAAGGCCATCCCCGATCAAGTCGTGCCCCGCTTCCATGCTGCAACGCCCGAAAACCCGGCCAGTAACACTGGATCGGCCACCAACACCGGCTCAGCGATGAACCCTGGCATGGGAACCGATGGGACCTCGGCGAGCTCCGACACGAAGCGTGGAGCGCGCGCCGACCTGGGATCTGAGCCGCTGAGCGACGCACAAATCGCGCGCATCACCAACAACCTGAATGCCGCAGAGATCGACCAGGCCAAGCTCGCCCGCACCAAGGCGAAGGACGCGCAAGTCAAGGCGTTTGCCGAACGGATCATCAAACATCACACCGAAGCCAAAGACAAGCAGGCGAAGCTCAAGCTGATGACTGCTGAAAGCACGTTATCGACGAGGCTGGAGCAAGATACTGGGACCACGATGGGCGAGCTCCGAGCAAACGGCGGTCCGAGTTTCGATCTGGAGTACATGACGGCTCAGGTCGACGAGCACCAGCGTGCGCTCGATACCATCGACCGCGATCTCGTGCCCAATGCCAAGGCCGCCGATCTTCAGGCGTATCTCAAGGGGCTCAGACCGGGCGTCGAAGCCCAGTTGAAGGACGCGATCGATCTCGAGGCGAAGCTGATGCAGCGAGCTGCCGACCCGAGTCACACCCGGCAGTGAGCGGAAGCCATTGGCAAAAAAAGCCGGCGCTTCCGCTGGCCGTGCCCGCGAGCGGTCTGCGCGGCGATGGCGTTTTGGCCATAGCCGTAGCATCGCGTATATTCTGTCAGTCGGCGTTCACTCGACCTGGCTCACATCGAGTAACGCGTCGAGGCGATCGAGGAGGCGCGTCACGTCGGCTTCCAACTGCCCGTCAGACGCAGCGGCTCCGGCCAGCACGGCCTTCACGTCGGCTTCCATGTTCAGGGGCAGCTTCGCGCAGCGTTCGCGCGCGAAGTGCAAGATGCGCTTTTCACCCGGATGGATCTGCCGATTGAAGGCAAACAGGATGTCGAAGTAACTCGCAAGTAGCCCCGCCAGGCGGTGGTTCACGCTCACCAAGTCGGCGCGCCGCAGGGCTTTGGCGAGTTGGTTGTGGAAGCTGGGTAGCGATTCGCGCAGCACCTGATGATTGTGCATGATGATGTTGCGCCGAAGCCCTTCAGGGTACTCGCTGAGGCGATCACGCAGGGTACCCAGCCAACCACTCGGGTCCGCCAGCACTCGAGCGTGTTGCAACGTATGTAAGAAGCACGTCGTGTAGCCGAGACGCGCCTTGTGCTGAACGAGCAACTCCTCGACATGCTCCGTCATCCAACCCGTCTGAAAATAAATTAGATCGACGACCTGTTCTGTACCCGAATGGACCCACATGTCTCCGGGCCCCCAATGAGTCATGCCCAGATCGGCGCGGATAGCTCCACCGCACTCGGCGACCAACGCCTCTCTCGTCTTCAGAGGGATGTCGCGATCGACAAAGACGTAGAGATCGAGGTCCGAATCGCTGTCGGCTGTACCGGAGGCGTGCGAGCCGCCCCAGGAAACTGCTCGAACCTCGGGGAGATTGAGCAAAAGAGCAGTCAAGCGCTCCACCAGCGCCGACACGGTGACCGGAAGCCCCGCTGGGACTGGTTCGTGCGACATGCCGAGAGGCTACCGCAGTCTCGCTCACGGGACGACCGCAGCTGGCCTGCTCGTTCCGGTAAAAGGGCGCGAACCGTCCGCTGACAGAGCACAAGAGCGGTCGATACTTGCATGAAGCACTCGCCCGATCTCAGCCGGCTCTCTCACAACCCTGGCGCGTAACCTTTGCAGGAGTATTCGTCGTCCCAGCGGGGATCCATGCACTTGTCGTCGGGCCCGCACTGAAGCTCGTGGCTGCAACCGTAGCCGCAAGCGTTGCCGACCTTGCTCAGTGGCTTGCAGGTGGCATCGCAGTACGCCTCCGAGCCGCATTCCTGACTCCCGGAAGACGAACAGCTGCTCCCGAGTGGGGTGATGGCCCGGCAGATCGCGCCCGATGAGAAGTATTCGCAGTAGAGGCCGTCGTCCTCGAAGCAGAGTGCATTGGTCTCGCCAACCCCGCAGGTCGTCGACGAACAACCAGAACCCGTGTAGCAGGTGGCGAGACACTTTTCGCCGGCTTTGGCGTGCGGAACAGGCGTGCACACACCCATCGGATTGACGTTGCAATCGCCGGTGATGAGGCAGGTCATCTCACCTTGCGAGCGATCGCAGTCGTAGCCTTGGCTGCACGGGCCACCGACCCCGCTCTTGCCGACGAACAAGTCGCGACAGGCAGCCATGACCACGTTCACGTTGCATCGGTCGGCCCCGCTGTACGCAGCCCGACACTTTGCAAGCGCGGTGGCATCGAGGCTGACGCGCCCGGCCACGAGCGAAGCATAGTTCGGCGATTCTGCGATGTAGTTTGCTTCGCACGTGGGGAGGTCCACCGGCTTGCTGCTCGGCGAGCAGCAGTTCGAGAGCGCGCCGCAATAGGCCTCCAGGGTAGGCTTGATCGAGTCGACCGTCGTCAGCGTGCCGCCATGTCCGACCGCGCCGCCCATCCCCGCGCGGCCCGCGGGATAGCCTCCTGTACCACCGTTGTCCGTGCTTCCGGCGTGCGCTCCACCGCTACCCGCTTCGGTGCCGCCACGGCCGCTAGCCATCGAGCCGCCGTTACCGCCGCCGCCCGCCACGGCCTGCCCTGCTGTTCCGCCCGAGCCAGCCCCGGAGCTCGACGTATTGTTTCGCCCCCCCTGTGAGTCGCCCGATTCGGGCCGCGACGTCCCGCCGCAGCCCGCGACGATGGCAGGCACGACCCACACCCAGACCCACCGATTCCACCCAAGCATACCGGCAATGGTAGCACCGCACCGGCCACGGCGCGAGCCGCGCGGCCCTCCGCTGCGACGCACTTCGAGCGCGGGGACGCCGCGCCTTGCGACGAGGCCATGCGCGTCTGGGATCTCGGGCCGCGGATTGCAGCTACTTTCTCGCTTTGGGGATCCCTGGGCGCGGCGCCTATTGGCCCCCGCGCCCAGTCGCGAGATGACACTTGGCGCACGTACTTAGAAGACCCGCATAGAGCGCTGCACGATCTTTCGCGGTGTCCTTCAGGGATGCCTGAGCGGAAAGCGCCTGGAAGTCTTTCGCTGCACTCCGGCCGTAGACGCCGCCGTGCTCGAGCACTTCGCTCGGAAACGGCTCGCCTTGGAGCGCCTTGGCTCCTGCCTTCCACGCCGCATTGGAAGGGACATAGAGGCCCTCCCAGAGTCGCTCCATTGCCCACGCATGCCGGCCCATTCGGCTCACCACTGAGTCGCCGACGGCGGGCGGATCGCCGACAGTCACCTTCGGCCCACCGTGACTTTCGTGGCAAGTGCCACAAGCAACGCCAATGTCTGCCGTTCCGGCGGCCGTCTCAGCGAGATCTGCGCTGTTTTGTACGCGGCCGGAAGCGCTGTGCATGCGATCCATCGCCGTGCGCCATGGTGGGGGCAGATTGGCAATATCGACAGCGCTACCTAGCGCCGACGCAGGTTGAATGGCGTCTTTGGGATTCCCGGAGATGACTGCATGGCGGATCTGTTCCGCTTCCTTGAAGTGCTCACGCATGAGTCGAGCGAGCGGGGTGCCGGGTGCAGGCTTCGGCTTGGCGTCGACCGGCGCCGCGGATTTGGGCGGCGCAGCCTCGCTCGCAATGGGGGCGGGCGTGGCGCTCGCTTCCGCTGCGGGTTGCGGGCTCGCAGGCGGAGTGTTCGCCGGCGAAGAAGATGCCGCGCCCGCGCAGCCCCCAAGACCAATGGCCAGCGTCCACATCCCAGTCGTATAAGTGATTCTCACGTTCAGTTCCCTTTCTTCGCGCTGCGCACAACCCGGACTAAGCAATAGACGTGCCGTCGAATTCGCGCGCGCAATGCCGATGGCGGCGCAAATTCCGCGGATCCGGAGATGGCATGACGCAGCCTATGCGCAACGTGGGCCAGTCACGCACGTCGACGCGGCACGTGAATGGCAATTGAGATCCGTTGTCCGCCAGAATCGCTCCAAGTCAGCGAGAAATTTTCAACAGGCCACCGGGGCTACAGGGCGAATGCAGAGTCTCAATGGTACGAAGTGCGCTCTCGAATCGCGCGCGCGACTCCACTCACCGAGGTAATTCGACGCCGCGGTGTGTTCAGCCGGTCGCTCCGCGGCTGATCGTGGAGGTCGACGGGGCGGGGCACGCGCTGCAGCTCGGGTCGCGACGGGTCTCGCCGCTCGACCGAGCGTTCGAACGAGCAGCGTTTGGTTCTCCTGTCCCCTTCGCCACTGTCGTCCCGCGGAATCAGCCGGTGGCGCCGGGGCGCAGTGGGATAGGCTACGCTCATGTCCCAGCACGCTGAAGGCGCGGCTCCGGCGCGCCCGCAACGGGACGTCGAGATCGGGATCTTCCTTGTCGGGCTCGTTGGCCTAATGCTGGAGCTCCTGCACACCCGCATGCTGGCCTTCTTCCTCGGCAGCATCTCGAGCTTCCTCGCCATCCCGGTGGCGCTCTTCGGGCTGACGCTCGGCTCGCTGCTCGTGCACCGCGAGCGAAAGAGGCGCGTGCGCCGCTTGAGCGCGATCTTGCAGATGCTCGTGCTCCCGGTGCTCACCGCCGCGTTCGTGAGTTTCTTCGCCGTCGCGAACGCGTTCTTCCCGGTCATTCACGTCTCGCTCGAGAACCCGTACGGGGACGCGGCGCGCATGCTGGTCTACTCGGGCATCTTCCTGCCATCGTACGCGATCTTGGGCGCGCTCCTGGCCCTATACTTCGACGAGGGCGCGCAGAACATCGGGCGGCTGTACTGCTTCGACCTCGCGGGTGCGGCGTCGGGCTGCGTCCTCGCGCCCCTCGTGCTGACCTGGGCGGGGCTGCCGCCGGCGATCATGACCGTGCTTTTTGCCGCGCTCGCCCTCCTCGCCGCCACGCCGCTCGCCCGTAGGCGCCTCGCGGTAGGCGCCGGCGCGGCGGGGTACTGCATGGTCGCGTTCCTTGCGTGCCGTGGGAGCGTGTTCCAGGAGCATCCGGATGCCGAGCGTCTTTCGCGCTACGTGATGGGCGGTTACGCGCGCGCGGGCGTGAAAGAAGCGCGCGTGCGATGGAACGATCTCGCGCGCACGAGCCTCATGCGGGCTGAGACGAGCAGCCCGGAGGGGCACGGGGAGGCGTGGGGCATCGTGCAGGACGACGGGCTCAGCAACGTCAACGTTGCGCGCTGGGATCCGGGGGCAAAGGCTGCGGACATGCTGCGCTTCAGCCTCCACCACGCGTTGCCGTTCCTCATGGGACACGAACCGAAGCGCATACTCGTGCTCTTCGCGGGCGTGGGGCGCGACATGGTCGTGCTCGACTGTATGGCGCAGGGCAGGGCGGACATCACGGGCGTGGAGCTGAACCGCGCCGTCGTCGACCTGTACCGGGATCCGCTGCTCGCGGACATGAACCTGCGCGCCTTCCACGCACGCCCCAATATCCACCTCGCTGTGCGCGAGGGGCGTGACTTCCTGAAAAACGACCGCGCACGCTACGACCTGGTGTTCGTGGCCACGAACGGCTCGATCAACGCCGAGCGCACGGGCGACACGCGGAAGTACCTCGACACCTACGAGGCCATGGCGTCGTACCTCGACCACCTGGCCCCGGGCCCGGGCTCGATGCTGGTGTTCGTCAACCAGCCCGTGCTCCACAAGGCCGAGAGCCTGCGCCTGCTCTTCGCCGAGCGCGGCCTGGGTGACTTCGGGAAGGCGGTCTTCGCGTTCGGCGCCCCAGCGACGCGGGGGCAAGACAGCATGGTCGTCAAGCCGGGCGGTCTCACGCCGGACGAGATCGCGGCCATCGATGGAAAGGTGGCGTCGTGGCCGTCCGCGCGGAGGGTGCTCTACTCGCCGTCGGGCGCGGGCGTGCCGAGCTTCGTTGACGCGGTCCTCGGGCGCACGCACGGGCCGCTCGTCACGGACGATCGCCCGTTCATGCACGAGGTGAGCTGGCGTGACTTCGAGCTCTTGCCCGCCAAGGAGCGCTTCATCGATCAGCTCTACGCCTCGAGCTGGATCAAGGTGTTCACCATCCTGCTCTTCGGCGCGGTCGCGCTCGCGGTCATGGCCTTCGTGGGCCTGCGGCGCGACCGCGAACGGCGCGTGCCTTGGCCGTGGGTTTTGTACTTCTTCGTGGCCGGCGTGTCGTACATGTGCGTGGAGATCGGCCTGATCGCCAAGACCGAGCTGTTCCTCGGCAGCCCGCTCTACGCCGTGGCCGTGATCCTAGCGCTGTTCCTGGCTTCGAACGGCCTCGGCGCGTACTTGCACAATCGCCTGCTCCCGTTTCGCGGCCTGGCGACGCTAGTGCTGCCCGCCGTGGTCGCCATCGCGTGGGGCGTCCTCGCCACGCACCTGTGCAACGCGCACCTGCTCTCGATGCCCTTGCCACTCAAGATCCTGTGCGTGGCCCTGTGCGTGGCGCCCGCCGGGACGTTCCTCGGGATGTTCTACCCGTTCGGCGTAGAGGGCGTGGTGCAGGGCGGGCGCCGCGCGGCCGTGCCCGCCACTTATGCGATGACCACGCTGTCGTCGGTGTGGGGCTCGGTGTGGGCCATGACCGCCATCACCAACCTGGGCTTCTCGGCCGTGATCCTGATGGGCGCCGCCGGCTACGCGCTGACCGGGCCGCTGCACCTCGTGGCTTGCCGACTCCGCCCGTAGTCCGCTCTGCCCGGCCCACAATGTTCTCGTTGCAGAGGAAGATCCAGCGCGAGAATCGAAATACGATATCTGGCTTATCGAACGTCAGGCTTCTCAGCGGCAGCTGCGGAGAGTACGCTGGATTTGCCAACTCGATCCCTCGAGCGCCGTAGCGATCCGAAGGAAAAGACCTCATGAGAACAAGCGTCCTCTCGGTAGGTGCAGTCGTACTCTTGAGTTTCGCGGACTGCACCGACAAAGGCAGCGGTGCTGGGAGCGGCGGTAGCAGCAGCTCGGCAGGCGCGACCAACAGCGCCGGCAGCAGCTCAGGCGCGACCAACAGCGCCGGCAGCAGCAGCTCAGCAGGCGCGACCAACAGCAGCTCAGCAGGCGCGACCAACAGCGCCGGCAACAGCAGCTCAGCAGGCGCGACCGGGGTCGCTGGCGCTACTACGATAACCGGCGGAAGCGCGGCGACGGGTGGCGCAAGCTCTGCTGATGGCAGCGGCGCCAGCGGAGGCCCGGCGGCCTCTGCGGGAACGAGCGGTAGCGCCACTACGGCACCGACCTACAAGGGGCCCTGCGATTTGCTCACCGGTGGGTGCGCGGAGGCGTACAGCGTGACGAGGGCGATGACCGCGAGCTACAAGGGGCCGCTCTTTCAGCTCGGATTGGCCGCGGACAAGAACGCGAAAACGCTCGACATCGGACAGACCGACGCCCACACGGCGGACATGACGACCTGGAGCGCCTACTGCGGCGGCACCCCGTCGAAATGCGTGGTTTCGAAGATATACGCGCAGATCCACAGCGGGAGCAACGACCTCTTGCCGGCCATATGGAACGCACCGTGGGGTCCGAACTGCAGTGCCGGCGGCTACACGTGCGCCGCGAAATTCACGCTCGAGTCGGCGACGAATCTACCCATCCTAACGACGGTTGCGCCGCAGGAATATGCGCTCTCGGGCGACAACTTCGCCGTCGGCGTCACCGGCGGGTCGAAAGCCATAGGCCTCATGTACAACGGCAAGCCGGTTCCCAACACGGTCTATTGCTGCGGTGTTTTCGGTATTACTCACAAGTACAACGCGGATGACACCTTCGGCACTGATTTCATGCTCGCCCTAGCGTACGGATGGCGAGATTCGAGCGGCTGCTGCATTGCCGTCAACTGCGCCAAGAACAACACCTATTGCGTGGGCGCGGAAGAGGAGGAGAACAACGATCTGTTCGACTACGGTTCGTCGCCCATAGAAAACGCCCTCGTCGTGACGCAGTTCGACCCCTCCGCGAACGCGGTCATCACATTCATGAACGGCAAGCAGGTGCTTTCGCACTCACCTCCTAAGGCCAAGATCAACGCAGGGACCGCCATCCACCTTGGCGGCGGGGGCGATCTGAGCCAGCCCGATCCAGTTCTCATGCGCGAGGCTTTCATTACGAATGCCCTGATGAGCGCGAGCAACGTGAGCGCGCTAAAAGCGAACAGCGAGGCCTTCTACCCGTCGCTGAAGTTCCCCTGACTTGGGGGGCTCGCAGCTGCTGTCGTCATATCGATCGGCGGCAGCGCTCGCGCGCCAGCAGTCCCGCTCGCTCGGGCAAAGTTCTGGACGGAGCATGTCGAGGAGCTGCTCGTCCAGCACAAGACGCGTCTCGGCTACGCGACGTGCTTCTTGCACACGTTGCAACGCGCTCGAGTGCTCGCGGACCCGAGTGCCTGGCTGAGTGCCCTGCGCGATCGCCTCAGCGAGTGCGAGCAACGTCGTCGTCGAACCGAATTGACGCCCTGTTGTTCCACTTGACAAACCGCGCATGCGTGGCTCCCCGGGCCACTGCAGGTCGGCGTGGCACTTTTCCTGCCGCTGGAACTGGTTCCAGATAAGTTCTGGACGCGGCCAGGCCCGCGGGGTAGCTGAGCCGGGTGACAGGCAATCGCCGGACGATTCTGGGCCTAGTGGTCGGCAGCATCTCTCTCGCATGCTCCTCGCAGCAGCGGGATTTTGGCAGCAATTCGGTCGCGAGCAGCGGCGGTACCGGCGGCACAGCCGGGCACGCGGGAGCCTCTGCGAGCGCCGCGGGCTCCGGCCCTTCGCTCGCCGGCGCTCACGCCATGGGCGGCGCTCCGCCTCAGGCCAATTGCGCTGAAGACGAATACGACGACGGCACCGCCTGTCGAAAATTGACCATTTGTCGCCCGGGTGAGTTCGAGCAAACGCCACCTCTGGCCACGAAAGACCGGAGCTGCACCGGGTGCGCGGCCGGCACGTTCTCCGCCACGGAGAATGCCACCGTCTGCCAGGCTTGGCGCACGTGCGGGGCGGGCGAATCGCAGGCGATGGCCGGCACGGCCAAGACCGATGTGGTGTGCGCCGACGAGGCCGGCTGCAGCACGGCCAAAGATCGCGCGTGCACCAGCGAATGCCCGTGCGCGAGCGGCGAGGGCGTGTGCACGGCGAACGCGCAGTGTGCCGGCGGAGCCACGTGCGTCGAAGGTAGCGGCATCAAAGTCGGGCGCGCTGCCGACACTTGCCTCGCGACCCACTGCACGAATGACAAGCAAGACAGCGGGGAGACGAGCGTCGACTGCGGCGGGGAGTGCGGCTGCCGCGCCACCTTCGAAACCATCCAAATCAAAGGCGTTCCGTCGGGGTTGAACTTCATCGAAGTCGTCGCCATGAGCCGCGACGGCAAGCGCTTGGCGGGTGCGCTCGGAAACGATGAGACGTCGTTTCCCGCTGCGATTGCCTTCGACGGCACGGTGACCCAGCTCGAGTCCTACGGCAAAGGCGCGCAGATCCAAGCCATGAACGGCGACGGCAACTTGATGGTTGGCTTGCTCCTCTGTGGCAACCCGCCCTCTTGCTCCATGTTCGGTGGAGTCGAGGTGCAGTGGGCGGGCAGCGCCGCACCCACGGTGCTCGACATCAACGGAAGCGTACGGGGGGCCTCGATCAGCGGCTCGATCTTGGCCGGAGACTTCTACGATGACGACATCCAAGGCCAGAGCGGCTTCCTCTTCAATGGCACGCAGCGGATCTTCATTCCCGAATTCGGGTCGGTGATTGGCGTCACGCCAGACGGCAAGTACGTGGCTGGCGTTTTGCAAAGCGGCGTTCAGGGCGGTTTGTGGTTCGCGCAAACCAAGGCCATCACCAAAATCGGCGCCGCCAACTGGACGAGTGTCTCGCTCGACGCGGTGAACGGCACCGATCCCGCAGTGGTGGGCGTTGGCTACGGCGCGGGCAATTCGATCAGCGGCTTTCGCTGGAAGGGCGGCATTCTCAGCGAGCTAGGCTTGCTCGCCGGCGGCGAATACACCCACCCCGGCGCCGTTTCCGCGGACGGAAACACAATCGTCGGGATGACCGGCACGAACAGCTTTCAGCAGGCGTTCATCTGGACCGAGAAAGACAAGCTCCGGACAATCGTGGACGAGCTGCGCGCCCGCGGGCTCGAGCCGAGCATCGACTTTCGGCTCACTGACGCGCAGTTCGTCTCCGACGACGGCAAGGTCATCGTCGGCACGAACTACGAGAAGCCGGCGAACTTTTGGCGGGTGGTTCTCGAGTGACCTAGCGCGATCTTTTCAGTGTTGTACGGAAGCGGCGATGCAACGAGACCATTCTCGCGCTCGAGACGGACTCTGTTGCGCTTCACCCGCCGCAGCGACTCACTTCTTGGCGACGACGGCGTTGAGCTCATCAACCGGACAAGTTGCCGCCGGAGCGCCGCTCCAGATTTCGATCGAAGCGAAGAAGCTGGAAGAGGCGCTTCGTCTCATCCGCGCTGCGCTCTAGGCGCGGTTGGCCGTTCCGCGGCGAGCCGACACTGCCGACTTCGTGCTTGGTGTGCTCGTCGAGCCACAAAACCGAAAACCCCGGCTTCGGGTGCCGGGGTTTCCATTTGTTTTGTCTCTGTCTGTCGGGGCGGGCAGATTCGACGGTCGCCATTGCGAAGGGCGCTTGCTCATGCGCGATCGGCAATGAAACCGCGACTTTCGATGAATCCGCCCTGACGGATGGATACGCTGGGTGACCCGTTGTTGCGTGGCGTTGGGTAACTGGGGGGAAACTTGTCGCGCTTGAACCCGCTCATGACGGACCCGAGAGGGGGGTTGCGCTCTCGAATCTCAGGTTCGCAAAATTCATCATGGTATTCGAAAGGTTCGGGCGCCTTCGATCTGGTCGCATTAGAAAACCGCCGCAAGCCGAGCTTTGCTCGCGGAGCAGCGCCAAAGCGCTCCTCACTCCACCTACTAGTTCCTTCAGATAAGGAGTGGGGGCAGCGCTCGAGATCGAATACAAACCGCATAGTCATTTATCCGATCGAATACGATTGCCATACGGATTCGGTCCGTTTGGAGTGACCATACCAAGATGCGCTCGATCACCGTGCCAAGGGCCACAGGGTTTTTCGGCTCGTTTGATTTCGCAACTTCGGCAAACACTGGTCAAGGGCCGGCTCGGGCGAACTTTCAGGAACAAGCCTCTCGGAGAAGCAACCGGTCGGGTGCCGCTACCGACGATCCTTGGTCAACCCGCATGACGCCAAGCCTGGCAGCTATTCGTCGGCAACGCGACACGAAAGCGCAATCCTGCAGTGTGAGAATGGAGGGAACGCCCGCATGACCAACGTGTCAATTGTCTCGAAGAACGCACTTACAGAGGAAGACGTTATCACGCTTGTTGCGACGGAATGGGAAGAGATGCGCTTAGGCCGTGCTGGTGGGGCTGGTGACGCCACCGACGCGTTGCTGGCGCTTGGGCCTGAGGGCGTCTTCGAAATTAAGAAGGTCCCTCCGGACACCATGGGTTTTGCGTTGACAGCCGGCGCAGCATTCGCGGTCGCAGTCAAATTTGCGGCTGCGCATGGACCCGCGCTCGCAGCCAAATTCGGCGACGCAGTTGTCGCAGCAGCAGCTCGCGAACTGTTTCTCGAGGCTCTCAAGCGAATCCGCGGCAAGCGCGGTCACGACTTTGTCAAGGAGTCGGGAAGCAACAAACCGTCAGCGAACACAAAGCACGGCCAAAAAGGGTGAAGAAGAAAGCAGTAGGGTCGCCATGTTCAAAGTCATCGTTGACTACTCGGAACTGTCCCTGTCAGTCAGAAAGGGTCTTGCAGCGCGTCAAGAACTTCTGACCCGCATCGCAGATTCAATGGAGGTGACGTCTGAGATCAATCGACAAGATTTGGCGAGAAAGCGAAACTCAAGACTCGCCCTCCTGACGTTGCCGATCGCCTCGCCGGCAAACGTGCGGCTTGAGGACTACGTGGACCGAGTAATCGAGGAAGCCGGGCTTCCAAAACTCCCAGTCGGTCTGTGCCTTCGCTGCACGAAGGATGCCGGCAAGGCCTGCAACGGAACAGCGGATGATGACGCCTACATTGAGCAGTCCGGCGAGTGCTTGCGAATGCTGAAAGAGGCTGTCAGCACCGCAATACTCGCTGCGGAGGGCGTCTACACGACTGCGTGCGGCCAGCTAATGACGGCAGACGTTCATGTTCGGCTGAGACCTGTTGACGACTGTCCTGCGCGATCTGCCGCTAACTTTTGCGTAAGCGGCTCTTCACAGTTCCTGGACCAGTCGGGGGCGCAGGCTACTGAAGTAACGATCGAGATTGGGCTAAACCACTGGAACCTGAACTCATACGCAGCATTTGCTCTAACATTGGCCCACGAGCTAATATGCCATGCGGCGTTCGGAGTCGTTTCGGGACAAAATCGAGACAGCACCGAGCAATCCGATAGGTTCGTGGAGGGCTGGATGGACCACGTAGCACGGACTGAACTCGTCGCTTTGCGGCACGAGTCCGGCGACCCGTGCTGGCGCGAGGTCTCAGACGTGGAATCAGCTATGACGCAGTGGCGAAACGCAGAAGACTGGCCGCCGCCATGCCAGCAGAAGAGTCGCGACTACACGTCGATCGACCGTAAAGCCGGCCGTAACCAAGCGGTCGCCGCAGAGCGAATTTTCACTTCAAACCTCCAGCGAAGAAGGTCAGACTTCATTCAATTTTCCGCGGCTTTCAACGCGGCAGGCGTCGCCGTCGGCGTCCGCAACGCCCTTGTGAACGAGATTCGAGTCGCGAGTAGTTTGCACTCGCCTGGTCATCTCCCGTTCTTTGACGCATTGAACACGTACTGTGTAAGTGGAGATATGCAGGCTTTTACGAAATGGCTCACTCTCTACGGGGCTCAACATGCATAGGTCCGAAAACGAGTTGGTTGCCGAAAAGCTTGGGATCGGTGTGCAAAACGCTCTGGATGCGCTGCTGACGGTCGCGAACAGCGCACTGCTAAGTTATGAGGAGTCTGCCGCCGCAACTCTTCAGGCCCATGTCCAAGCAATCGGCGAGCTGAGATTAGTTGACCGGCTATTGTTTGTGATAGTAACGGGGGCCGGGGCAATCAAAGCAGAGCATACGCTTCCCGCGACGTTCAGTCTGACGCTCGCGAGATGCTGTCTGCAAACCTATTTCGTTCGACGGATGTTTGACTTCGGTCTTTCACTAGGTTCAGGTATCGATCCAATCGCGACAACAGAAGATGCAGACTGCCCCGCAACGACGGAAACCCGTCAACGGTTGTCAGCGGCACAGCGTTCCATTGAAGCAATTCGTGATCAGTTGAAGATCTGCCTTTCCCACGTCGAAAACGAGTACGGTGAGGCGCTTCCACTATCTCTTGAACTCAACGAACCCTTGCAGATGTCCCTTGAGCAGCTTGCCAACGTTTCTCAGTCTCATTTTCAAGAATTGATTCCCCGGCACACTCGTCGCATCAGGGCACCAAGCTTTGACCTTCTTCTCGAACTAGGGGGCCTTGAAGCGAACGATCCCGTGACACGCACACGCGCCAACGACCTCTATAGTGCGGCGCTAACTGGTCACCAGAGCCAACTTTTTGCCGCAAGCCTTGGCAGTCATGGGTTGACGTTTGACAACAACATTTTCCAAACAAGTGGCCAGCTGTCACAGTTTCTGGATCAACGCGCCATCGCCCACGGAGTCGATGAATGACATTACGCCCAGATTCAGCGCGGGCCGTTGCAGTTGCTCTAAGTGACGCCATTGGAGATGTCCTTGCGGAGCGCGACGTAGGGTTCAGTCCGAGGCTCTTCGTTGATGCGGCAGTGGCAATACGGCTTATTCTGGGGTTCAGAGATCACGCGCACTGGTCCGAAGATGCTGAATTCGCCACAACCCTTCTTGCGTTGGGTCGAATGGGCGAACTTGCGGTCCTGCCGCCCCACTCTCTCGAGGTAGCAAACAAGATTCAGAGCTATTTGCGGGGCGCGGAAGAAGACATAGCGGCACTAAGCACTTTTCTTCACGAACACGGGGCTGCCGAGCTCGCTGCTGAGCTAGACGCAATGTCTATCGAACGTGCGACAAGGTTTGTTAGAGAGCGTGGGCGGCAAGCATTTGTTGCGCTCGAGCGCGGTTCCGGTACTACGGCCGAGCGATTCCGCCGGATGCCGCTTTGCTTCGTCGCAGATGATGGAGGTTTGAAGGCGATCGCATCTGGCGAGGTCACTACGAACGTGTTCTCAACGTTGAACCAGATCCGGCCTGGCGCTGTGGACCAGAACAGGACGGATGCGATGTGCTGGGCTTGGCTCTCTTGGATCGCATCCCGCACATTCAATCGGCGCGCCCGCAGCGTGATCTTCTTCACAACCGACCAGCACTTCCGACGTGCTATGTGTGAATCACCGATCGCGACGCTGCGCTCCGCGGATGAGTTCTACATCTTATCACGCGCAACATTACCCGGCCTCGGGATACGAGAGCTTTCGACTGCGCCTGATTCGAACGGTGGGGATATTCAAGATGTTAAGAGCGTACATGCCGTACTTTCGGCATGGGTGAAGGACAACCTTCCGGTCAGTTCGCTCTCTGGAGTCCATACACCATGGGGAAACAATTTAGTAGACGTGATCTATGGGCTTCATGAACTCTACTTCGTCCAAGGTCGATGGCAGCGCTGGACCGACATTCCAAAAGCAGTGGTGAAGGTTCTCCCCCAGCTTGAGCGTGAACCAAGACATGGCGAATTTCGCAATGAAGTAGCCAAGGAGCTGGCAAACGCTATTGACAGAAAACGTCGTGATCTAGAACGGTCCGTTCAATCCGTGAAAAAGCTGGTGCAACTGATCGCCCGGATGCGTGATCAAGTGAACGACCGCCGCACGAAAGTAACGGGGGACATGTATATCGATCCGATGAAGGATCTTGGTTTGGTTCGCTGGGGCGTGTTGCTTGAGGAGGAGCGACAGGACGAGGTCACCAGAAACATCCAAGCTCTCATCGGAACTGACAGGATTCTCGCGGAAGAAGCGCTTACTAGGATTGCAGCGATGGTAGGAAGCGCAGATAGACCAAATGAATGTCTTGAGGTTGCGGCCTACCTCTGGTTTCTCGCAATGTTCGATGATTTACTCTTAGTGTTAGAGCGTCAACTGGGTCGACGGGTACCGAGTGATGACGACGTATTGTTGTTGTCGCTTCGGACAATGCGACTGGCAGCTAGGCAGCACGTTCCTCCCCCGCCTGAGGATGTTGACTCCGTTTTGGCAGAGATTTCTGATCTTCGGGACCAACTCGACGAAGTGGTTAAAGGACGAGAGTCTGCGGGCGCGGGGTATCTAGGGCTTGGTTACGCAGCGTATATGGCGTGGCGGCACGTCACTGAAATGAACACGAACATCTACGGAACTGACATCTCGCTTAGCAACCTTGCCGCGATGGCGTACAGCTGTGGACTAAAGGCTGCTACATCGATTCCGATGGGTACTCTCGCGTGGGCGTTTGCTGTCAATCACTGTGCGTACGTCGGTACACGCATTGGAAGATCGGCAGATGACGTTGAGCATTGGATTGCGCAACTTGAACGTATCCAGGGGCAATATCCGCATCTTTGGCACTATCGCTTTGTCGATACCCTTGCGTACTGGTATTTCGCAAAGGGGAAGGCGCTTTGGGAGGCGGCTGGAAAGCCGTCAGGTGCCAATGCGCAGAATCACGCCGACTACCGGCGGTGGTGCTTTCAGATGTCTCGCGCCCGCGAGCTATGGCAGAGTATGAACCGAGACCTCGGAGAAGGAGAGATTCGCCAACATCGATTGGAATCAGATCGGCTGTGGGCTCGCGCCGAGTGTGTTGGAGTTGCCAGTTGAGGTGATCGCTATAGTCATTTTTGCGGTGAAAATTCGATGCGGTCTTCGGGGCGGGCGGGCGGGCGACCCGGTTCCTCGACGCGAAACGGATTCACTTCGCGTGTTTCTCACAAAACTTCTACTTCGCGGACATTCGCGCGGTCGCCTTGGGTCTGGGGGAAATAGCGCTCAGTCTCTTGCGCAGGGTTTCTGACGTCGAGCCCGCCATCATGACGTTTTTGAGCGCATCCCAGTATGATGCCGATACTTGGTTCGCGATACCTTGAGCGAGGGCGACGGTGAGCAGATCCTCGAAGGTCATCCACTGATCGCTCATCAGAATTTGAGTTCGTGATGAATTCAGGTCCAAATCCCTCTCACCACAGACGTCAACCACTATCAGGAGCGGAAGTGGCCGCGTAAGGCTGACCTGATTCGGTTGCGAGTTCCATGCCTCCGGGAACAACGTCGTCGGTACCTCGATACCGTGTAAGGACAGTTTCGAGCGAGATCTCACGAGACTGCTCTTGGAGCTCGATTGGCGGATCTTATTGTCGTCGTCGATGGTGATTGAAGTCGTTATTAGTTCGATGTCACGCTCTTTCATTGCGAGGCTCTTTTTGAGTTCATACTCGTCGTCATCGATCTGCACACTCTTTGAGGTCATCTCGATGCGGTCGACAGGTAGGCCTTTCAGTTCAAGGACACCGACAATCGCAGAGCCCACAAACCCCCTCCGAGCGTCAGTGAAGTCAACCTGGAATTCTCGGATGTTGTCGTGCGCTTCCCAGGAGTAGTCTTTCAGTGAGCTGGCTTTGATTTTTTTAAAGCTCTTGCTGTCTCGAACCTTGTTGTGTGAGGTCGTTTGAACGGAGATCCTGAACGGCGGATTTGGGATTACGTTTTCGACGGAGGTGATGAACTGGTCCTCGTTCATCCGGAGCCAGGGGTTCTTATTGTTGCGAAGTCTTAGTCTCGTAGTTGTGCCTGGGGTTTCGCGTGTGCCAGGGCGAATCCAAAAAATGCTGTCTTGCCCTTCGATTGTGAGATTGAGGGGGTCGCTTGAACGATGAGGCTCGTAGACTTTTCGGGTGTCGACGATAAGCGTGTCTGCAACCATAAAGCAGGAGAGGATGCCGATGCCAAATCTTGATGTAGGTGTAAACTTCGAATTGGTTTGGGACTTCAAGTCGTAGAAGTCCGACGATTTGTAGAAGGAAGACCCGATCTTCGTGTAGTACGAGTCGATAACTCGTTGATCCATCCCGATACCGTTGTCGACAACCTCAAGTACGTCTTCGCCCCCATCCTTGAAGTACCTGACACTGATCTCCGGGGTGTAAGCGTTCTTCCAGCTCCCCTCGAGGGACTGGCGCAGCAAGCACGCATCAATGGAGTTCTGAAGCAGCTCTCTAAGCGCTACCTCGGGGTTGCCGTACAGTTTCGTGCCCATCAGCAGGTCAATTACCTGTGACTTGCTTAGGCTGAATTGAGTTTCACGAAAAAGATATTCGGGTTTGCCATCGATGGTTTTTCTGGTCTCAATTTTTGTGCGATCGACACGCAGTGGTAGCGTGATGTTTAGATGTCTTCCCGAGTTTCGGTGGAATTCATTCAGCGATGAGAAAATGTTGTTGCAGGTGCTCAGCTCGCGATCGATTAAGTCGCAGAACGAGTGGATCGAGTGCTCAATCGCCGGATGTGAACACTTGGCGTGGAATTGGATGGTGGACGGGCTGATCGCCCACGCTTCAATGGCCCGGTGTTTGTTCCACTCGCGTAGCGAGACTGGGTGACGCACGAACAGGTGAGAGAATAAAACAGTCGGAGTCCGTTTCGCGTCGAAATCCAGAATGTCTGCTAGGCGCAAGATTGCGGCAACTAGCGGAAGACAAGCGTAGACTTCGGGGCCGCACAGCATCTTGCGGTCAAGATCAAGGACGACGACGGCGTCCTCATTATGGCTGAAGCACACCGACGCGAATTCAACAGTCAAATCGGTGTCGCGATAGCGAATTTTTCCAAGCCAGTCAGCTTTTATGATTGATCGCGCTCGTTCGGCGTGGGTTGCTCGAATGTAGTCGGCGATCAGGTAGTTCTTTGCCGTGTCGGTGGCGCTCTGGAGCCCCTGCAACAGGAAGGTCTCGATGCGTGAGGTCTGGTCCGGCCGCGCGGCACAATACCGCTTGAAACCGTCATGCTCGTTCCGGTCGCGATCATCGACAAACGCCGGGGCGATGTCCCACGTCTTGCGCCACGAGAGAACATCCCGCTCTTCAGCCGCCATACCAATGTCGTGGAAAAAGGCGCTTAGGATCAGCAGCGTCAGTTCAGGCGTTGTTAGCTCTTGTATCTGTTCCTGCGACAGCAGGCGCTCCATCAACATCAGCACTCGAAACAGGTGGTCGCCATCGTGGAGTGTGAACTCACCCATGTGGCGGAGGATGGTTTTGGTTTTCTGATAGGCGTAGAAAGTGGCCTCATTCACAAGTTCGAGAGCCGGGAGTGCGCCAGGGTCATTTTTGGACCTATCGCTCAAAGCCTGATAGATCTTGCTATTGGGGAGCCGAGCCTGGGTTTCGCTGCGCCAGTCGTCAAGAGTCGTTGTCAATCAAACCTCCGGCCCAAGTGAGGTGGAACATTTGCCTCGGTCGTGTATGCGCATCGCGCATCGCGTTGCGTGTTTGACGCTATGCCTAAGCTGCATCGTCATCAGTGGTACTTTGCTCGGCGATTGTTGAACGCCGGCATGGTGCCCTCGAGAACGTCCACCGCGTGTTTGTTTGTGTGAGGACTCTCGATTGCTCCCGTGGAGTAGGCGATTTGGGAGTCGTTCTTGCGGTCAAAAGTCGCCCAGACAATTTGTTCCGCATCACAGACCACAGCAAGATTGGCGTTGTGGGTTACCATTATGATTTGCCGACGCTGCTTAGCCTGCGTCAGTACCGGCACGAGCAGGTTAACAACAGTTTCGTTGTCAAGGTTTTCTTCAGGTTGGTCTAGGAGAATGGGGTTCTTTCCCTTGTCAACTAGGAGGTAGAAGATGAGCAACAACGCGCCACGTTGCCCGGGTGAAAGGTGTTCAATTGAAGTGTCCTGAAACTTCAAGGAGTATCGCGGCTCAAGGTAGGTGAAGCCAAATATCAGATCGTAAACGTCGGCCGGATGCTTGTCCTTCCTTAGAGCGGCCGTGATTGCGCATCAATCAAACACCGCCGGACGGCTGCGAGCCTAGCGACCTGGTCAACGCTACGCCAGAGGTACGCAAGCGTCGAAAACGCAGAGAGGCGGCTCCGCCGACGCGGCGGGTCTACGACACGGTAGAAACCGCCGCAGCAAAGCTGGGTCTCGACCCTGCAGCACTCCGCGCTCGCCTCCGTCGTGCGCAACGTCTTGAAAATGGTTCGATCGTCGCCGATCTCGGCGGCGGCATCCGCGGTTTCAAGTTCGGCAAGAGCTGGCGGATCCGCTTCCCCGAGGGTTGAATGCGCTCGTCGCTTTCCATCGCCGGGCGTTGCGCTATGCTCCGTCCTGTCACGCATGAGCAAGCGCCCACGGAGCGAAATCCATGGGAAAGCTGAGTAACGGTGTTCAGAAACGCAAGCGGAACGGCAAGGTCCGCCTGGTCATTGATTTTCGATACAGAGACAAAGACGGACGCGAGCAGCGGTACCGGAAGGACGCTCGTATCCAAACGCGGGCAGGGGCGGAGGCAGAAGCGCGTAGGCTGATGGAGATCGCGCACACGACTGGAACTCTCGAGCTCCGGCCCGACGCTCCCACGCTGCGTGTCTTCGTCGACGAAACGTTCAAGCCTTTGTTCCGGACGAAGTTTCGCCCGGGCACTTGGAAACGTTACGAGGGGCTCCTCAGCCAAGGTCTGCTCGACGAGCTTGGTGACAAGCACGTCGACGAGATCAACGCGCCCATGGTCCGCGCGTTCATGGCGGTCCTCGCGAAGCGCGGCATCCAGACGCGCGGGCCGGTGAACCTGCTGCGCACGCTCTTGACGGCGGCCGTCGAGACCGGCGCTCTCCACGCGATGCCTGTCCTGCCAAAGCCACCGCCGCCCGGCAGAAAGCTGCCCAGCGCGCCATCGACCGATGAAGTCGACGCCATGCTGGGCCATACCACTGGCTGGCTGACCGTGGCTGTCGCATTGGGAGCCCTTGCAGGGCTCAGGCAAGGGGAGGTGCGGGCGCTCGAAGTTCGAGATGTCGACCTCAAGCAAGGCATCATCACGGTTCGTTGGGCGCTTTCGGAAAACGAGCCGGTCGCGCCGAAATCGGGAGACGAGCGGGTCGTTCCGATCGGCGCTCCGCTAGCTGAGGTCCTCGCACAAGCGATGCGGGGGAAGCTTCCGGCGGCCCGCGTCGTCCTGAACACGAACGGCCGGACGCCTTCGCGCCAGGCGGTACTGAGCGCCCTTAAGGAGCTGCAGAAGCGTCATTCACTGCCGCCGCGCAGCTTCCACTCGCTGCGCCACTACTTCTTGACGGCCCTGGTCCGCGGCGGAGCAAATCTCGAAGCGGTTCGGGAACTCGCGGGCCATTCGAAGCTCCAAACCACGCAGCGTTACCTGCACGCCTCAGGCGCGGATCTTCGGGACGCGGTGTCGCGGCTTCCGGGCAACACGAAGCCGTTGGGTAACTAGTGGGAAACGACCCGCGCTAGCTCACTCAACGTCGCAACCCAAAATGTAAAAAATCCCCGGCGTTCGGGCGCCGGGGATTCATTTTTTCTGTCTCTGTCTGTCGGGGCGGGCAGATTCGAACTGCCGACCTTTCGGACCCGAACCGAACGCGCTACCAAGCTGCGCTACGCCCCGGAAGGAGGCGGCGGACAATGGTCTGAGGGGTTCGATCTGTCAAGGATGAGACGAGGGGGTGGGCGATTTTTGTTCAGCACAAAACGAGGAGGCCGGCGGTTGCCCCGGCCTCGATCTGAGACGCCGCGTGGGGCGGCTCGCTTGGCGACTAGGCGCGCTTTTTGAGCTCGCTGACCAGCGCGGGGACGGCTGTGAACAGATCGGCCACGAGGCCGTAGTCGGCGAGTTGGAAGATGGGGGCTTCCGGGTCTTTGTTGATGGCCACGATGACTTTGGAGCCCTTCATGCCGGCGATGTGTTGGATGGCGCCCGAGATGCCGATCGCGAAGTAGAGCTGTGGGGCGACGATCTTGCCGGTTTGGCCGACTTGGTAGTCACCGGGGGCATAGCCTGCGTCGACAGCGGCGCGGCTGGCGCCCAGGGCGGCACCGAGCGAGTCGGCGAGGGGTTCGAGCACCTCGGCGAATTTCTCTTTCAGGGCGCGCCCACCGCTGACGATGACTTTGGCGTCGCCGAGCTCGGGGCGCGCGCTCTTGACTGCTTCGAGCGACACGAATTCGACGCGCGAGGCCGAGGCGGGGGGAGCGGTTTTCGCGACTGCTTCGACGGGCGAGCTGCCGCCGCTCGGGGTCGCGGGATCGATTTCGCTTTGGCGGACGGTGGCGGTTTGGATGGGCGTCGTGAGCGTGCAGTAGCCGTAGGCGTTGCCGGCGAACATCGGGCGTTTGTAGACGAGTTTGCCGCCTTCGGCGGAGATGCCCGCGCAGTCACCCGCGTACCCGGCGTCCAAGCGGGCGGCCACGCGCGGCAGCAGATCTTTGCCGAAGCTCGTGGCGGTGGCGACGATCAGGCCGAAGTTTTTGCCGACCGCCGCGACCGTGGCGGTGAATTGCTCGGCAGTATATTTGGCGAAGCTCGGGTCGCTTGCGCTGAGCACTTTGGCGGCACCGTAGCCGCTGAGCTCTGCTGCAGCGGTTGTCGCGTTCGCCCCCAAAACCAAGATCGAGAACGAGCCGCCGAGGGCCGGCAGCGCGCGCTTGGCGAAAGTGATCGCGGAGAGCGTGGATTTTTTGAGTTTGCCGTCTTCGGACAATTCGGCAATCACGAGTGCGTCGGACATGCTTCAAATCACCTTCGAAACGGTGGTGAGCTTTTCGACCAGCTCGGCCACGTCTTTGACTTTGGCACCCCCTGCGCGTTGCGCGGGGCGCTCGAACTTGAGGTACTTGGTCGCCGGTTGCGCGCCGGGGGCGACGTCGGCCAGGGTTTTGACTTCGAGCGGTTTCTTCTTCGCGGCCATGATCGCGGGCAGCGGGGCGAAGCGCACGCCATCGCCGTGTTTGAAGCCGGCTTCGGCTTGCGTGAGCTTGGAGTACACGCTGGTCGGCGAAACGATGCGCAGGTCGACCGTGACCACCGCGGGCAGCTTCACGCGCAGGGTGAGCACGCCGCCGTCCACTTCACGACCGACGAGCAGCGCGCCGTCTTCTTCCTTGATCGTGGCGGCGAAGGTAGCCATCGGATAATCGAGCAGCTCGGCCAAGCGCTGGCCGACTTGGTTGGTGTCGCCGTCGACCGCTTGTTTGCCGAGCAGGATCAGGTCCGGCTTTTCGGCATCGGCGATGGCTTTGAGGGCGACCGCCACCAAGCGGCCGTCGAGTTCGTTGTCGTTTGCTTCGATGCGGATTGCGCGGTCGGCGCCGGTGGCGAGCGCGGAGCGCAGCATGGTCTCGCACTCCTTGGGGCCGAGCGTGACGACCACGACTTCGCCCTCGCGCTTCTTGGGCGTCTTGCCGTTTTCGGTCAGGCGGAGCGCGGCTTCGAGCGCGTATTCGTCGAACGGGTTCGTCTTCCACTCGAGACCCGTCGTGTCGATCGCATCACCCGCGGGGCTGATTTTGACCTTGTTGGCGTTGTCCGGATCGGCAACGCGCTTCAGTGCAACCAAGACTTTCACTGTCTGTTCTCCTCTCGGCCTATTGGCCGAGGATCGGCGGTCTTTTGGGGCGTCAGGTTATGCCATGGATGCGACGCGTCAACGCTCGGCGCGTTGATTTCCAGGCCCTTTGGTAGGCCCGCCCCTTGCAGCGATGGCGCTTTTGTACGACATGAGACGGCGGAACTAATGGCACTCAAAACCGATTTCTTGGTTCTCGGCAGCGGAATCGCGGGTCTCACGTTCGCGCTGCGTGCTGCTGAATTCGGTGAAGTGCTGCTGGTCACCAAGCGCGAATGCGACGACGCAGCGACCAACTGGGCGCAAGGTGGTGTGGCCGCGGTGCTCTCGCCGGATGATTCGTTCGCCAAGCACGCGGAAGACACGCGCATGGCCGGCGCGGGCCTGTGTCACGACGTGGTGGTCGATATCTGCGTGCGCGAGGCGCCGGAGAGCATTCAATGGCTGAGTGACATCGGCGCACGGTTTTCGCGCAACCCCGTCGGTGAGTTCGAGCTCGGGCTGGAGGCCGCGCATACCGAGCGCCGTATCGTGCACGCCGGTGACATCACCGGCCGCGAAATTCAGCGCGCGCTGCTGGAGGCCGTTCGAAACTCGCCCAATGTGCGCGTGCTCGAGTGGCACATGGGTGTGGACTTGATCACGATGAGCAAGTTCGGCGGGCCCGATCAATGCGTGGGCGCCTATGTGTTCGACGAAAAGGCGGGCAAGGTCGAAACCGTGCTCGCCCGCGCGACGATTTTGGCGACCGGCGGCGCGGGCAAGGTCTACTTGTACACCTCGAATCCGGATGTCGCATCCGGCGACGGGGTGGCCATGGCGTACCGCGCGGGCGCCGAGATCGCGAACATGGAATTTTATCAATTCCACCCCACGGTCTTGTACGAACCCAAAGCCAAAGGTTTCTTGCTGAGTGAGGCGCTGCGCGGGGAAGGCGCGGTGCTGCGCTTGCCGGACGGCGACGCCTTCATGGGCCGGCATCATCAGGCGAAGGATCTGGCCCCGCGCGACGTCGTGGCGCGCGCCATCGACTACGAGATGAAGCGCACGGGCTCGGAACATGTACTGCTCGACATCACCCATCGCCCGGCTGATTTCGTGCGCTCGCGCTTTCCGAACATCTACGCCGAGATCAAAGCGTACGGCTTCGACATGACCACCACGCCCATTCCGGTGGTGCCGGCGGCTCACTACATGTGCGGCGGGGTGACTTCGGATCTGCACGGCCGGAGCTCGTTGCCCGGCTTGTGGGTGCTCGGCGAAACCGCCTGTACGGGGCTCCACGGCGCCAATCGCTTGGCCTCGAACTCGCTGCTCGAGGGTTTGGTCTTTGCGCGCCGCGCGGCCGACAAGCTGTCTCAACAAATCGCCGAGCTTCGCACGTTGCCGAGCCCGAGCGTGCCCGAATGGCAGACCGGTTCGGCGGCGGCCAGCGATGAAGCCGTGGTCGTGTCGCACAACTGGGAAGAGCTGCGACGCTTGATGTGGAACTACGTCGGGATCGTGCGCAGCGACGCGCGCTTGCGTCGCGCGGCGCGGCGCATCGCGCTCCTGGAAGAAGAAATTCGCGAATATTACTGGAAGCACCTGGTCACGCGTGATCTGCTCGAGCTCCGCAATTTGAAGGACGTGGCCGAGCTGATCGTCGCGTCTGCGGCCAGCCGTAAAGAGAGCCGCGGGCTGCATTTCACCATCGATCACGAGCAGACCCTGGATAGCTTTGCGGAAGACACGGTGACCAAGCGCGGCGTGCTGCCGCACCTGCGCGGCCGCTGAATGCCCGAACGCTTCGCGGTCTGGCAGGCGATCGCGTGGACAGCGCTCGCGACCGCGGCGCTGTCGTCGTCACTGACGCTGGTCGTGATCGTGCTCGGGCGGCGCGCGGACATCGTGCCCCTCGGGCTGACGCAAGCGGGGGTGTATGGGGCGATCCTGAGTGCGTTCGCTTTCTGGCAGCAGCGACCGCTGCGCGAGCTCGTGCCGCTCGCTCCGGTGCCGGTGCGCGCGTGTCTGAGCGCGGCGCTGCTCGGCGTGGCGTTGCAGGTGCCGTCGACGCTCGTGGCCAACGTCATCGAGCGCTTCTATCCGCTGCCCACCGAAGTGCTCGAGCATCGCCTGGCGCTGATCACGCCGCACTCGCTCGCGCACGGCATCGCGATCGTGCTCGTGGTGAGTATCGTCGGTCCGGCCGTCGAAGAGTTCTTCTTTCGGGGGGCCTTGTTCGGCGCGCTGCGTCGGAGTCACGGCGCGCTCGTGACGCTGACCACGGTCTCGCTGTGCTTCGCCGCTGCACACTTGGATCTGCGCTTGTTCCTGCCGCTCTTGCCGGCAGCCTGGCTCATGGGTGAAGTGCGCGAACGCACGGGCTCGGTTTGGCCGGGCCTCGCGCTGCACGCGGGGTTCAATTCGCTCACGCTCTTGGGCGTGTTCTGCGGCCTCACGCCGCACGGCAAATCGCCGCCCGTGCCGCCAGAGCTCGCGCTCTTGGGTTGCCTTTTGGCCTTCGGCTCGTTCCGGCTCGTTCAGTGGGCGGCCGCGGACAGCCGACGCTGAGGCGACCGCAGACCCGTGCCGAGCGAGGCTTCACGCCGGCAAATTTTGCACTAAGGTTCGGCCGCAGTAGCCACCCCCATGCCCGCCGATATCGAAACCAAAATCGCGCTCTGCCTTCCGGGCGGGGGCGCCACCAGCGCCATGTTTCAGATCGGAGCCTTGGCCGCGTTCGAGGATTCGGTGGAAGGGCTCGAGGTGAACCGTTTCGACTCTTACGTCGGCAGCTCGGGCGGCGCGAGCGTCGCGGCCGCGCTCGCTGGTGGCTTGCCCGTGCAGCGCATCTACCGCGCGTTCCTCGACCCGGCGGACGTCTACTTCGGCCTCGAGCGCAAGCACCTCTTGCGGGTCGACTTGGGCGAATGGCGGCGGACTCTGGTCTCGGCGCTGAGCGCGATGCGCCATGGCGCCTCGTCGCTTCTGTCGCGCGGCTCTGCGCCCGCCCCAGCGGCGCTCTGGGAAGAGCTCGACCGCTTGTACGACTCGCTGCCCGCGGGCCTGTTCACGCTCGATGGCTACGAGCGCTTTTTGGAAGATTTCTTCGTGCGTCGCGGCGTGCCCAACAGCTTCTACGGCATGCCCCGGCCGCTGCGCATCGTCGCGCACGATTTGGACTCGGGGCAGCTTGCCGTGTTCGGGCAAGGCAACTCCGCGGCCGTCTCGGTGACCCGCGCCTGCATCGCGTCCATGGCCGTTCCGCCCTTCTTTTCGCCGGTGCGCATCGGTGAGCGGCATTACATCAATGCCGGCGCGGGCCAAGTGGCGCACCTGGAGATCGCGGTGGAAATGGGGGCAAACGTGCTGATCGTGGTAAACCCCATGGTCGCTTCGTCGGTCGCCACCGTGCCTACGGGCCACGGTCATCGCGATAGCCTGCGCGATAAAGGCATGATGTGGGTGCTCAACCAAGCCATCCGCATCGGCATGCACCGGATGGTGCGTGAG